>JAWOKN010000001.1:0-8140 GCA_033854175.1 Bacteroidota bacterium
CTCCCAGGGTTACGAATTATAATCGTCATACCGTGATAGGAGGGATTGTCGTATGAAATCGCTTACAGTCACATTTTTGATTGCCTGCGCGGCAGTTTCCGTCTTTGCACAGCGACGGTATCTTGTCACACCGGCGAACCAACCGATTCTGCAAATGAGGAAACTTTTGCTGATCAAAAAGATCGTGTCATGGAAGAAGGTTCGGAGTGAGAGTCGTGTGAATTCTGGAGCGACTAAAAAGTAATTTTGCGCAGAAGGTGAATAATGAAACGGATGATACTCTGTTGGGTTGCGCTTGCGATACTTTGTCTCAATCTTCTCCGCGCGGAGTGGCTTCAGACCCAGGGTCCATATACCGGCAATGTTCAGGCCCTCGCTGTCTCCGGCTCGACTGTCTTCGCGGGCACCGCGGGCGGAGGGGTCTTTATCTCGTATGATAACGGTGCACACTGGACTGTCCACCAGTTGATGGGCGAAGATGTCCGTACACTCGTTGTGAACGGTGACACTATCTTCGCGGGGACAAATGGCGACGGGGTTTTCCGCTCTGCCATTGATGGCCAATCGTGGTCGGCTGTCAATACTGGTCTGGACAATGTCTGGATCCGAAGCCTCGCTGTCATGGGCACGAATCTCTTTGCCGGAACTGGTGGCGGAGTATTTCTCTCTACGAATAAGGGCACAAGTTGGTCAGCGGCCAGCGCGGCTTTGCCTGGAGTTACTGTCCGGACTCTTGCAGTACACGGTTCGTATCTTTTTGCCGGCATGCACTGGCCCGGCGGCGGAGATGCTGTTTATATGTCAACCGATAACGGTTCCAATTGGGTGGCAACGAACCTTGCGGGACAAGCTGTCAATACGTTGTTTGTGAGTGATACCAATATCTTTGCAGGGACATACTACGGTGTGTATGTCTCGGGCGATAATGGCTCAAACTGGACGCATGCAATAACGGGTCTTACGAATACTGCGGTTCTCGCGATCGCTGGAAACTCATCCGGCCTCTTTGCTGGTACCAGTGGCGGTGTTTTTTATTCCAGTGACATTGGGGAGAACTGGACTCAGGCCGGCAATGGTCTGACCGACTATACGGCACAGGCTTTGTCGGTCCATGATACCTTGCTCTTTGTGGGAACAGACCGGGGGGGCGTTTATCGTTCCACGGATAATGGTTCGAGCTGGATACCCTTCAATACCGGATTGAATAATAGTTCCGTGAGGGCCTTTTCCCGTCATGGTGCAAGCCTCTATGCAGGGACCGATGGCCATGGTGTCTATCGATCGACGAATAACGGCGCAGCATGGACAGAAACCGGCCTCACGGCCGGCAATGTCCAGGCCCTTGCGTCGAGCACGACAAATCTGTTTGCCGGTACCCATGACGGCGGCATCTACCGCTCAACGGATGATGGCGCAGGATGGATGCAGGTAAATTTTGGTCTGACAAATTTCAATGTCCGGGCTCTCACTGTGAATGGCGCCAATCTGTTCGCGGGCACGTACGGCGGCGGGGTCTTCCGGTCGACAAACGAGGGCGCGGTCTGGGCACTAACCGGCCTTACGGCCGGTTATGTCCAGGCTCTTGCCGTCAGCGGGACAACTCTCTTTGCCGGAACCATCAGCGGCGGTGGGTATAGCGGTGTCTATCGCTCAACGGACAACGGTGCAACCTGGACACAGATGATCACCGGTCTGGCTTCTCCAGATGTCCGGGCGATCGCCACAGCCGATGGATATGTCTTTGCCGGAACGTCGTTGGGGGTCTTCCGTTCGTCGAACAATGGCGCAGGCTGGATAGAGGCGAATTCGGGGTTGGGGGGAGATTTCGATATCACGTCGCTTGCATCAGGTGGCTCCTACCTCTTTGCGGGTTCTGTTCCAATGGGGAGCGGGAGCGGAGTCGCCCGTTCGACCGATGACGGCGTTACCTGGACTCAGATTCATACAGGCCTGCCAGCCAATATCAACATCCTCGCCCTTGTCTCCAACGGCCCAGATCTTCTGGCGGGATCCTTGGGGATGAGCGCATGGAGACTGACCAATGTCATACCCCTGTTATCGTTGTCCACCTCCTCCTTGTCATTCGGTGATGTTTCACTGGGGTCGAGTAAGAAGGATACCGTCCTGATTACAAATTCAGGTGGCGGGCTCCTGACAATCCTCAATGCCACCCCCGACCAGACGGGTTTTACCGTGAGCCCCACAGGCGCCTCTCTAGCTTCGGCAGCAAGTCAGAAATTTATTGTCTCCTTTGCCCCGCCGGATACGGGCACGAAGAGCGGAAACATCATTCTTGTGCACAATGCCGAAGGATCACCCGATACCGTTTCTCTGAGCGGGAAAGGGGCCATTCCACAGTTTGTCGCTTCTCCGGAAACCATATCGTTGGGATATGTGCCTCCAGGTTCGATAAAGCATGACAGCCTTATCGTGAAAAATCCGGGATCGATGACCCTCGAGATCACTTCCGTTCTCACCAATGATCCCGAACTCCTTGTACTTCCTACCAGTGCGAGCATTGCCGTTAACGATAGTCAAATATTTTATGTCGCCTTTAGCCCCGTGGCTTCGTACTTCACGCGCGTTGATACGATACGTTTTCATGATAATGGCAGTGGTCAGCACGAGGTTGTGTGCCGTGCGTTCAACACTATCACCGTGACGGATACGATGCTCGCTGGCTGGAATATGGTGTCTGTGCCAGTCGTTGCGGCTGATTTTCGGAAATTCGCCGTGTACCCCGCTGCCAGCTCCGGGGCCTTTGCATATTCGAGCGGTTACCAGAAACAGGACACACTGGAGTTCGGCGGAGGGTATTGGTTGAAATTCGATGTTGCACAGGGACTCGATTATACGGGGTTAGCTGAACATTCGGATACTCTATCGGTGATTTCAGGATGGAATATGGTGGGCTCGGTGAGTTCTCCTGTCCCCGTTTCATCGATCACGTCAATCCCCGGCGGCATGGATGTCTCGACATTCTTCGGCTATTCTGACGGATATGTTGTCTCGGAATCGGTCATGCCCGGCAAGGCTTACTGGGTCCGCGTCAATGTAAACGGATCATTGATTCTTTCCTCTTCGGGATCGGATACGGTGGCGAACCGGATTCATATCCGCCAGACCTCGGATCTGCCCCCTCCGCCTCCGGATGGCAAGGGAGTCGGCCCTGGCAGGCAGCTTCCTCAAGAGTTTGGACTGGAACAGAATTACCCCAATCCGTTCAATCCTGCTACCGCCATCCGATACCAACTGCCGGTTGCGAGCAATGTGAGACTGAGTGTCTATAACATGCTTGGCCAGCATATAGCTACACTGGTTGATGGGATTGAGCAGGCAGGATACAAGTCGGTCGGGTTTGATGCTGGTAAATTCTCGAGCGGTATTTACTACTACAGGATTGTCGCGGGAAATTATACCAGAACGGTCAAAATGCTACTGCTGAAATAATAATTCAGAGTCCGTGCATCCTCAGCGTCAATTGAGATTCGATCCACCCTCAGGGTACTACCCTGGTAGTCAGGCCAAGGAAGATGATGCAAGGAATGTGTTTCAATCTGGTTATACGAGAATGGCTGAAAGATCTATCAAGATAAAAAATCAATCTCATCATGATCTCTAAATTTCGAAGAGGTGTTCATGAAATACTCGGTCATGTGTATCAGCATTGCTCTGCTTCAACATGTAATGATTTCCTCGAATGTTCTTGCTCAATACCATCCATTGGGGAATGCTTCTGTCAACACCGGTAATGTCGTGGATGGGCAGAGATTACAATCATTTTCTCGAAAGGGTGGTTCCGGGAACACTGCTCTTCTCCGCGGTGCCGCAGTGCCGCCGCTCGATACTGCATGGACCTGGGCAAAGAGCAGTACCGGAGGGGGAACTGGGCATGATGACGCTACAGGTGTCGGTGTGGATGGGGCGGGTAATAGCTATGTTGTCGGAAGTTTTAACAGTCCCACCATCCAGTTCGGTTCGACGACGTTGACGAACACAGGAGGTTACCAAATGTACATCGTCAAATATGACCCGAACGGTACCGTGGTGTGGGCACATTGCACCTCTGGCGGCAATGGGGGGACCGTGGCTGCCGGTATTGCTGTGGATCTTCTGGGGAATAGTTATGTGACCGGGAATTACTCGGGAGGAACAGTTCATTTTGATTCGGATTCCCTGACAAATACAGCCGGGCAAGACATGTTTATCGTCAAGTATAATCCAAGGGGGCGGGTCCTGTGGGCGAGGACAAGTACCAGCATGAATGGGGGTTTTGTCCGGGGGAGGAGTGTTGCAGTCGATGGATCAGGAGATTGTTATGTGGTTGGATATGACTATATATCCAAACTCGTGTTTGGCCATGATACACTCTTTGGCGGTACCATGATCTGGCGTATGTTCATTGCCAAATATGATCCGGATGGAAATGTGCTTTGGGCAAAGGGCAACACACGGGGAGGATTTAATAATGGTGGTCAGTTGTGGTGCGGCGTCGCTGTGGATGGCTCAGGGAATTGTTTGGTCGCGGGGAATTATTCAACCGATAGTATCAGATTCGATTGGTCCGCATTGGCAAATAGCGGGGGATTTTCGACTACTTCAGATGTGTTTTTGCTGAAATACGATAGAGATGGAAACCTGGTCTGGGCAAGGAGCGGGGGCGGGGGAGGCGACAATGATATTGCCACAGGCGTTGGGGTGGATCGATCGGGGAATTGTTACATGGTTGGATGGTTTCTGAGCGGCGGAATCTGGTTTGGATCAACCGGGGCTGTGAACACTTCCTTCGGCGGTGGTTTCGCTGATATGTTCATTGTGAAATACGACACAAACGGAAATGATCTCTGGACGCAGAGTGCCGGGGGGATCAATAATGATTATGCTGCCGGTGTCGCGGTGGATTCCTCGGGGAATAGTTATGTGACCGGTTATTACTACAGTGCAACAATGCAGTTCGGGACAACGACATTATCGAACGTTGATGGTTCTGCAGCAACAGCTGACCTCTACATCGCAAAATACGGTCCCTCGTCCACAACAGCCCCCCTTTGGGCGAAGAGCGCCGGCAATGACAGTACGGATGTGGGATTCGGCGTTACCGTTGATGCTGTGGGGAATAGTTGTCTGGTTGGATGTTACAGCAGTCCTACGGTCCAGTTCGGGTCGGCAACGTTGAGTAATGCGGCATTGGGATACCGTGATATGTACGTTGCAAAGATCGGCTCCGCATTTATGACACCTGTTTTTTCTACCGATTCAACACATGTCTCCTTTGGCGTTGTGAATGTCGGATCTCCAAAGAGTGATTCAATTATCGTGTCCAACAACGGCAACGGCTGGTTGGTTGTTGATTCCGTGACCTCGAGCAGTACTGAATTTGCCGTACATCCGGATTCGGCTGTTGTGGGGGTTTCTGCAGGTACGAAGTTTTCTGTCACTTTCAATCCTGCAGGTATCGGTGTCAAGAACGGTTTTCTTCTCTTTTTCCATAATGGTCTCACTTCTCCCGATACTGTACGGGTGAACGGTGTGGGTTCCGGGCCGCAATTTTCAATGACACCCGCGCAGCTCTCATTCGGAGGCGTCCCGCGCGGTTCCACGAAACACGACAGCCTGATCGTGAAAAACACCGGACCCTCCCAGCTGATTGTCACCTCTGTATCGACGAACGATACCGAGCTTGTTGTGTCTCCGTCAGGGGCAACAATTGCACCGGCTGACAGCCAAATCTTCCGGGTCACGTTCAGCCCCGTCAGTTCCTATTCTTCGAGGGTTGACACAATAACGTTTCAGGATAATGCGGGTGGCCCGCATACCATTGTCTGCACCGCTGTCGGGATGCTCTCCGTCGTTGAGACGATGCAAACCGGCTGGAACATGATATCTGTGCCCGTTTCTGTGAATGATCCGGGGATATTGTCTGTTTTTCCGACAGCTTCATCATCAGCCTTCGCCTATCTGAACGGATACCAAACATGCGATACTCTGCATATTGGCCAGGGTTACTGGCTAAAGTTTGATGTGCCTCAATCTGTACCGGTTCTTGGGTTTCCCGTTGCCACAGAAACAGTGGTGGTAAAAAAAGGGTGGAACATGATTGGATCAATCAGTACGCCAATTTCTGCTTCATCAGTCACATCCGTACCGGGAGGGATGGATGTGTCGGTGTTTTTTGGTTATTCAGACGGCTATTCTGTCTCCGACTCGATCGTTCCCGGAAAAGCCTACTGGGTCCGTGCCAATGAAGACGGATCATTGATACTTTCTGCCTCCGGTCCCAAATCGTCCGCTAACCGGATTCATATCGGGCAGACAACAGAAGAACCTCCTCCTCCGCCGGAGGGGATGGTGAGAGGTTCGGGGAATCAACTCCCGAAAGAGTTTGCACTGGAACAAAATTATCCGAATCCGTTCAATCCTGCGACCATAATCCGGTATCAGTTGCCGGTGACAGCCTGCGTGAATCTCGCCATCTATAACGTGCTCGGTCAGCGGATACTGACATTGGTGAACGTGGTCGAGTCTGCAGGATATAAATCTGTTGAATGGAATGCGAGCGCTTTCCCGAGCGGGATCTATTATTATCGCCTCCAGGCGAATGGTTTCACTGCCGTGAGGAAATTGGCACTGGTGCGATAGCAGTTCCGAAGTCATGATAAGCCTTCCTTTCCGTGTGTGTACGTGGGAGGGGGCCGGGCGGGTGGAGCATACGCCCCCCGCCTGTAACTGTGATGGTGAAAACACGTGTGTTACAGAAGGGAGTATACCATGAAACACATTCTACGATTTGCCTTGTTTGTTTTAATTGTGGTGTCGACAGGTCGGTCGCAACAGCCACTCCCCCCTCATGTGCCGGGTATCGATCGCGGAGAAGGGAGGATGGGTTTCAGGCAGAAGGATGGTGGCACTTCTGCCGTCAATCGTGTAATATCCCCGGCGATTGATGATGAAGCACCTCTTGCGAATCGGTCATACGGGGCTCATCCCTATACTCCGCGGTATGTCTCCTCGCCCTCGTCAGTCAGTTATGTTATCGTCGACTCGATGACCAATATCCTCGGTATGGCAAGCAGTCAGATCAATCCGGTGTACTACGATCCCAACATCGACCGGCTGATTTTTGTTCACCGCGGCGATGCAACATCGTATGCCGCAAATTCAGGGGAACTCTATTACAATTATTCGGGTGACGGAGGAGCAAACTGGATCCGCAATCCGGGCATCATCAATGGAAGCGACAACCCCGTCTCCGGCCGATATCCGAATGGAGCCATCTTCTCGCCGACATCCAACGTGTCGGATGCATGGCTGTTCACCTCCTATTGCAATGTCTGGAATGGTAACTTCGGTGATTTTGGTGCAGCCTGGGATTCGACAATCTTGACTAACAACGTGCATGATTATTATTATGCGCATGATATGCTTAACAATTTCAGCTGGGCATTTGAAACCCAATGCTGGCCATCACTTTCCCATATGTTTTATATGGCTGTTGGCAGGTATTACATTTACGGGAATGGCGGCTTGATTGGATTGAACATCTTCAGGACGTCTGACTTTGTGTCAAAACCGCTGGGGATCGCGCCCTCCGGACTGGGGTATCCAATCTGCTTCGATATCTATAAAGTTCTCGGTGGAGATTTTATGAAGACAGGTTCAGTTCAGAAAAATGCGGTTGCCGTGATCGGTGATTTTACCGGCACCCAAGTGCCCGCACTCGGATTAATCTACAGCACCGATGAGGGAACGACGTGGAACGGAGGGGAAGGAGGAGGCTGGGTCGATATCGTGAATCTTGGAACAATCCCTGAATTGTGCCCATATCATTTCTTCTGGAATTACAACTATTATTATGGAAATTTCAGTTTTGCCGGTAGCATGGTGCTGGATTCGCTGGGATATCCCCATTGCGTCGTTGGATTACAAGCCGATCAGCAGTCAAACATGGGAACTGATGTCGTGATTGCCGAGATCTATCGGGATGCGACGGGTTGGAGGGGAAAAATCATAGGTCATGCGGATTCGAAAACCCTTTTTATGGCGGGGAGTATAGATCAGAACGGTTACGCTCCCTATATCAGCCGCGATAAGACGGGAAGATATTTTGCGGTGCAGTATACAAGCAGCGACAATGTCAACG
>JAWOKN010000002.1:0-5109 GCA_033854175.1 Bacteroidota bacterium
AGAATTCACACCCGTCAGGGCGGGCACGTACACGTTCGCGTGCCCGATGCACAAGCTCGAAGGAACACTCATCGTAAACGATTAAGGAGAAACCGGCATGCATCACGAAGAGCATCACACCGGCCACCCGGGCCAGGCCCAGGGGGCACCTGTCTACACCTGTCCCATGCATCCTGAGATCATCCGGGACAAACCCGGGCGATGTCCGCTCTGCGGGATGAATCTCGTGCCCGCGGGGGCTGGCGGGGGGCATGGTCACGAGGACCACGCGGCGTACGACAAACACGCCGGGCACAGGACGTCATCATTCTTGAAAAAGTTCTGGATATCGCTCGTTCTGACCGTACCGATCTTTTTCTACTCGGAAATGGCCAGGATGGCGTTCGGGATCCGGGGACCCGAATTCAGCGGCTGGCAGTACGTGCTGTTGCTGGCCGGGTCGGTGATCTACTTTTACGGCGGATTGGTATTCCTGGTCGGGGCATACCGTGAAGTGAGGGCGCGGCTTCCCGGCATGATGACCCTGATCGCCATTGCCATCAGTGCCGCCTACATCTACAGTCTCCTCTCGGTGCTCACCGGAGGGATGCACGAGCTCCTCTTCGAATTGGGGTCACTGATCACGATCATGCTCCTGGGCCACTGGATCGAGATGAAATCCGTCCAGGGAGCGCAGGGGGCCCTGAAAGAGCTCTCGAGGCTCCTCCCGGACCAGGCGGAGGTCGTGCGGGGAAATTCAACAACGATCGTCCCGCTTTCCGAGCTCGTGGTCGGTGACATCGTGCTTGTGAAGCCGGGCTCAAAGATTCCGGCGGACGGCACGGTCGTCGAGGGAAGATCCGACGTCAACGAATCGATCATCACCGGTGAATCGAGGCCTAGTGAGAAAGGCAGAGGAGACCGGGTCATTGCCGGTTCGGTCAATGGTGATGGAAGCATGAGGGTAAAGGTTGACAGCATCGGCGAGAAAACCTTTCTTGCCGGTGTGATGCGTCTGGTTGACGAGGCCCAGAGATCGAAGTCCCGGCTTCAGATGCTGTCCGACCGGGCTGCCTACTATCTGACCATCATCGCGATTATCGGCGGTGTGATAACATTCGCTGCATGGATCCTGGCCGAGGCAGGATTGGCCGTTGCGACCGAGCGGCTGGTCAGCGTGCTTGTCATCACCTGTCCTCATGCGCTCGGCCTCGCAATCCCGCTGGTTGCCTCAATCTCGACCACAATGGCCGCCCGCAACGGCCTTCTCATCCGGCAGCGGATCGCGCTGGAAGGGGCGCGCAAGATCGACACGGTCCTGTTTGACAAGACGGGAACCCTGACGAAGGGAGAGTTCGGGGTTGCCGGCATCATCCCCGGTGCGGGCCGGGCGGAAGACGACGTGCTCCGGATTGCGGCCTCGATTGACCTCAATTCAGAGCACCCCTTGGCGCAGGCGATTGTGAAGGAAGCAAAAAAGCGCGGGCTCGATTTCGCCGATGTGAAAGAATTCGCGAGGGTTGCGGGCCGCGGGGTCCGGGGAAGGATCGGGAACACGGAGATGAACATCGGCAACGACAGCTTTCTGGATGAAGGCAGGGCCGGTGTCGGGGAGGATGACAGATCCAGGATAGCAAAACTCTCGAAGGAGGGGAAAACCGTCATCCACGTTGTTGCGGATGGGAAATGGGTGGGGAGCATTGCGCTGGGGGACATTATCCGGGAAGAATCACGTGCAGCGATCCGCCGGCTCAAGGAGGCGCACATAAGGACGGTGATGGTAACGGGTGACTCTGAAGACGTGGCGGCATGGGTGGCGGGCGAGCTTGGACTCGATGCCTTTTATGCGAAAGTTGCGCCGGATCAAAAGGCGGAGAAAGTGAGACTGCTCCAGGGTGAAGGACGCAGGGTGGCGATGGTCGGAGACGGGGTCAACGATGCGCCTGCGCTGACCCAGGCAGACCTCGGGATAGCCATAGGTGCGGGCACCAACGTGGCGGTCGAATCGGCCGGCATCGTCCTTGTGAGGAACGATCCGCGGGATATCCCGAAAATCCTTCATCTCTCGCGGCTCACCTACGCCAAAATGATCCAGAATCTCCTCTGGGCGACCGGCTACAATGTCGTTGCGGTCCCCCTGGCGGCAGGCGTGCTCGCGTCGAGGGGAATTATTCTCGAGCCCTGGTTTGCGGCCGTCCTGATGTCTGCAAGCACTGTGATTGTCGCCATCAACGCGGCACTTTTACGCAGAAAGACCATCTAGGGCGAGAAAGGAAAAGGACATGGTAAAGGACATCGTCTGTGGCATGGGTGTCGAAGAGGACGACCCCGAAACGTTTTCAAAGACCCACAAGGGAACGGTCTATTACTTCTGCAGTCCCGAGTGCATGCTGATGTTTGCGGAAGATCCTGACGACTACCTCAATCCGAAACGCAAGAAGACGGCCATGGCAAAAGACCCCATCTGCGGGATGGACGTCGATAAAATCAACCCCCCGTTTACATCCATCTTCAAGGGGGTCACCTACTATTTTTGCTCTAACCCCTGCAAGCGGGAGTTTGACCGTGAGCCGGAGAAATTCCTCAGGAAGAAAAAAGATCCGGAATAATCAGCAGGAACGATTGGTCACAGGCAGGCCCCCGGTGCGGATGCACAATTTTTCATAAACATGATCCGGGAAAAGCCGGCGGGCGGTCGGCACAGCGGAGGTGCATCGCCTGAGACCCGCTCATGTGCCGAGGTCCGCCAAGCTTCGGGCCTTCACGACCTGACGCTGGAATCTGATGTGTACATCCGTTCGACGGCCGGCGTGAGATTTGCGAGTGTATAAGCCCCGACAGCCATCACGAGATCCCGCACGGCGACGTCCAGGTATCTGCCGCTTGTGACAAGGCTCAGTGCGATACAAAACAACCATGCCATGACAAGAAATCCGCCCAGGCGGGGGCGGACAAGGACGATGATGCCGGCGGCGATTTCGACGCATCCCACAACGGCCATGATCGTGCGGCCGCTTACGGGGATCATACCCATAATCGCCGGGTTGAGGTAGCTCTCCCAGTTCACCAGGAGGTTCGTAAACTTGTCGAGACCGGCGACGATTGGGACAAGGCCGTAGGTAAACCGCAGTACCGACCAGATCCTTGCCAGGCTCGTGGTGCTGCGGACCGGTTCAACCGGGCGGGTGGCGGCCCGGGCCGGGGCGGTATAGACGGGATTATTGACGGTTGTGTTCATAGATAATTCTCCTTAATTTATACATTAGAGGCTGATGGGGGCGAAAGGTTACAGGGTGTAACCTTTTGCCGGGGAGCCCATCTAACGTACAAGCAAGAATTCATGAAAGTGCATCGCTATGAACAGAATGGCCCTTTCCTCCCCCGCTCTTACTGATGAAGAAGTCATCGCAAGAGTCCTGAATGGAGAGAAAGAATTGTATGAACTCATCATGCGCAGGTACAACCAGCGGTTATACAAGATCTGCCGTGCCTACGTACAGGACGGGGACGAGGCGGAGGACATCGTTCAGGAAACGCACATCAGGGCATACCAAGGGCTGCCGGGATTTCAGGCCCGCTCGCAGTTCTCGACGTGGCTGACGAGAATCCTGATCAATGAGGCACTGGGCCGGACCAGGCGGAGCAAACGATATGTCCGCATGCAATCCCGTCCTTCGGGAAACGGAGAAGGCCGGGAAATTGCGGACTCCTCGGCATCAACAACCAACAATCCATTGGGCATTGTCATGAACAGCGAACTACGCACGATCCTCGAGCAGGCCGTCGACAGACTGCCGGAAAAGTACCGCATTGTCTACCTCATGCGGGAGGTCGAGGGGATGAGTGTTGCCGAAACCAGCGCCTGTCTGAAGATCAGCGAGACGAACGTCAAAGTCAGGCTGAACCGGGCGAAGGAATTCCTGAGGAAAGACATCGGGAACGTCTACGGCGGTGCCATGGTCTACCACTTCGATCTCGTCCGGTGCGACCGGATCGTCGATCATGTCATGAAGCGAATCCAACGATACTCCACCCCAACCTAGAGAAAGGCATCGTCATGGCTGACTATCAATATCTCATCATCGGCGGCGGCATGACAGCGGACGCCGCGGTGAAAGGCATCCGTGAAGTCGACACGACCGACACGATCGGCATCATTGCAGCCGAGCCGCACCGGCCGTACAGCCGTCCGCCGCTCTCGAAGGCCCTCTGGAAAGGCGAACCGGTGGACAACATCTGGCGCAACACCCCGAAAGAGCACGTAGAAATCCATTTTGAGAGGACGGCGACAGGCATTGACACCAAGAAGAAAGCCGTCCTCGACAACCACGGAACGAGCTACACGTACAACAAACTCCTCCTGGCAACCGGCGGCAGTGTCCGCCGGTTGCCGTACAAGGTTGACGGCATCATCTACTTCAGGACGCTGGACGACTATCAGCAGCTCAGGAGTCTGGCGGCGAAAGTGCAGAGATTCGTCATCATCGGGGGAGGATTCATCGGTTCTGAGATCGCTGCGGCCCTTGCGTTGAACAAGAAAACCGTCACCATGATCTTCCCCGAGGAAGGAATCGGCTCCCGGGTCTACCCCCCCGGTCTATCCCAGTATCTGAACGGATTGTACCAGTCAAAGGGAATCGAGGTCCTGACAAAAAACGGTGTTGAAAAGATCGACAAAGACGGTCCGGTCTATCGTGTCAGGACAACGAGCGGGAGAGAGCTGCATGCAGACGCGGTTGTTGCGGGAATCGGGATCACCCCGAACGTCGACCTGGCGAAGGCGGCGGGACTATCCGTTGACAACGGAATCACCGTGGATGAATTTCTCAAAACCTCCAATCCGGACATCTACGCAGCGGGTGATGTGGCGAACTTCTACAACCCGTCCCTTGGCAAGCGGATCAGGGTCGAGCACGAGGATAATGCGAACACGATGGGGCACACAGCAGGCGCCAACATGGCGGGCGGGGCTGTTCCCTATCACCATCTCCCCTTTTTTTACTCCGATCTGTTTGAGTTGGGGTACGAGGCGGTGGGTGAACTCGACGCATTCATGGACATCGTGGAAGAATGGAAGGAAAAATACCGCGAAGGCGTCATCTACTATCTGATGGACGGCCGTGTACGGGG
>JAWOKN010000003.1:0-38927 GCA_033854175.1 Bacteroidota bacterium
TTCAGTTTTGATCTGGCGCCCGAGCTCACCCGTGCCGGAAGCAAACTTGATCCCGACTGGATGTTCGAATGGATAAAAAATCCCCGTGCATTCCGGCCAAATACCCGCATGCCGAACCTCCGGCTGAGTGACCAGGAGGCGCGGGACATTGTCGCCTATCTTTCGGCATTGAAGGACAATCGTCAGCTTGACCGGCCTCAATTCGACGTCAATGACACCGCGCTTCAGGCAGAGGGTGACAAGCTTGTCCGTGAATACGGCTGTTCAGGCTGTCATCAGATAAAGGGGATGGAGAGGGAGCAGAAGGTTAGTGTATCCCTGTCAAATATCGGACGTAAGCGGATTGACGAGATCGATTTCGGGGATACCAAAGTGCCGCACACCTGGGATGACTGGATATACGGGAAAATCAAAGATGCCCGGCAATACGCCACGGACCGGATCGTGTCGAAGATGCCTGTCTTTTCATTCAGCGACAGCGAGATTGTCACACTCCGCACTCTCCTGCGCGGGATGATCAAGGAAGTGCCTGAGGATGAGCACCAGCAACAGTATGATAAAACTCTTCAGACCATTGAGGCAGGACGCCGGTTGACGCATTACTACAACTGCATCAATTGCCACAAGATCGAAGAGATCGGGGGATACGTCAAGGCAAGCCTTGATGATGAGGCGATGGCACCCCCGTATCTGTTCCCCGAGGGTTCAAAGGTCCAGGAAAGCTGGCTGCATGATTTTCTGACAGGCCCGGTCCCCATCAGGCCGTGGTTAAAACTGAGGATGCCGACCTTCAGTCTCACTGATGACGAGATAGGGACGGTTACGAGATATTTCCTCGCGCTTCACAACCGCGATCTTGAATTCCGGGATTACAGGGCCTTCGCACCGGACGCCAAGTATCTTGCGGACGGGAAAAAACTCTTCGACGAGCTGCAGTGTCTGAGCTGTCATTATACGGGTAAGATCCCCGAGGGAAAAACACCGTCGGATCTGGCACCAAACCTCGCGATGGCCAAGACGCGGTTGAAACCTGACTGGATACTCGCCTGGATTGCCAGGCCCGACTCGGTTCAGCCCGGGACGAGGATGCCGACCTTCTTTCCGGATATGCAGTCACCGGAACCGAATATCCTCAATGGAAACGCAACGGAACAGATCCGCATTCTGCGGGATCACATCTGGACGATCCCCAATTCGAAGTAGCACCTTACCCCTGTTGAACGGAAAAGCCCTCGGTTGAGGGCTTTTTAATTTGACGCCACGACAACGGGATAGAGATACACTCCGGGGATTCGGGATCCGGGATTTTCGAGTATGATTTCGTTGAGAACAATGGTATAGTTTCCCGAGGGCCCGTTGAAATAGTTCCTGTCGAGAGTCACGCGGAGAGTGTCGGAATCGGCCTGACCTGCTTTCGGAGCGAATAACGACGGCAGGCTGATGTGCCTGTGGGCGGGGGTCGCGATCGAAAGCAGATAACGGGTCTGCCGGAGGGGGGAATGCGGTACCAGCAGTGTAAGATCGATGAGTGATGATCCGGGCGCAAGAAGTAATTTCGCCGGTGGATTCTGTTTGCCGTTGGCAGTGGTGACCGGGGTATCCCCGAGGACAAGGGCCGTACGATTGAGCACGGTTGGCCGTGTAAAAATGACGACCACGGCGGTTTCCACAAGGAGAATCAGGATGGCAGTCAAGAGCACGGTTTTGCGTTTCGGGATCGGCATCGGGGAAAAAACCCTACGGATATTGTTCGTTCAAACGGACGTTTGTCACGGTGTATGGATGCCTGATACGGGAGTGTCAACTTGTCTGAGAATGTTCTGGATGCTCGCCCTGACAAGCTTCTGAAACGTCTGCTTGACGGTATTTGCGACTGTTGTCACTTCCTCGTGGGACAGCTTTGCATCGGATATTCCGGTCGAGAGGTTCGTGATACAGGAGACGCCGGCGACTCTCATCCCCAGTGCATTCGCGAGTGTTGCCTCGTTGACTGTGGACATTCCCACGGCATCGGCTCCGAGTTTCCTCAGCATCCGTATTTCCGCAGCGGTCTCATAACTCGGCCCTTTGAGGCCGCAGTACACACCCTCTTTCAGCGTTATGCGGAGTTTGGACGCCGTCCCCCGGATGATCTTCCGCAGTTCCTCATCATACAACGGCGGATGCTTTGCGGATATCGGGCGGGCGGGGGGCGGATATTTTATAAACGTCATGTTCAGATGATCCCGGAGGAGCATTAAATCGCCCGGTTTCAATTTCGGATGAATCGCACCCGCAGCGTTGGTCAGGAGAAGGTAGCGGACACCCAGACGTTGTGCGATATAGATGGGATAGAGCGCCTGGATGAGGTTTCCGCTTTCGTAATAATGGATTCTACCCCGGAAGGCCAGGACGCTTTTCCCGTCGACGGTGCCGAACAGCAGCTTGCCCACATGCCCGGTCACTGTCGGGTGTGGGTAATGGGGAATATCGGCTGCATCGATTTTTGCGACAGAGCGGAGGGAGGTGACAAACTGCCCAAGGCCTGAACCCAGAATGACAGCAAGAAGGGGTCGGGATGATACCCGTGAAGTAATAAACCGGACCGAGTCGTCGAGGTATTTTTCAAGTATATCGTACATCAGCAATCTGAGTGATTTTCTTGTTCATTCTTTTTCATACGGAACGCCATCGGCTGCCGGTGCGATCGCTCGTTTTATGAAACCAGAGAGAACGACCATCGTCAGCAAATAGGGGAAGATCTGGAAGAACTGGACCGCTCCAAAGCTCCCCTGGAGCTGGATCGCGAGGCTCTCCGAGAAACCGAAGAACACCGATGCGACAACGGCACCGGTGGGTGTCCAGCGTCCGATGATCAGGGCGGCCAGTGCGATGAATCCTCTTCCTGCCGACATGCCGTCGGTAAAACTGTGCTGGTCGAGTGCAAGCCAGGAACCGCCGAGACCGGTGAGTACGCCGCCGAGGAGAACTCCGATCGTCCGTATTTTTTCGACATGGATACCCAGTGTGTCTGCGGCTTCCGGGTTCTCGCCCACGGCGCGGAGGCGCAGGCCAAATCTTGTTTTAAATAAGAGAAAGTTTGTTCCGAAAAGCAACAGGAGGGTCAGGGGAATAAAGGGATTGTTGAGAACGGGAATGTCGTGGAGAAAATTCCAGGTTTCGAGTCCGACGATCCGTGCTGAATTGCTCGAGCTATTGAAGATCAGCTGGCAGCAGAATTTCGTGATCCCAACGGCGAAGAGGTTGATGCCGATGCCGCTGACGATCTGGTCGGCTTTAAAGTGAACCGTAATGATGCTGTGCAGGAGTGATGTCAGCATACCGGCGACGATCCCGCAGATGATGCCGATCAGCGGATCACCTGTAAAATACGTCCCCAGCGTTGTTGCGAACGCCGATATCAGAAGGGTTCCCTCGAGCGCGATGTTGACCACACCACCCCGTTCACCGATTGTACCGCCCATGGCGGGAAGTGCGTAGGGGATTGAAATCCGCAGGGCCTGGAGTAAAAACGCGAAACTCAGGAGTGAAGTGCTCATCCGGCCACCTTCGATAAACGCACCTGATAGCGGTCAAACACCTTGGTAAGGGTGATGATTGACAGAATAACGACAGCCTGCAGGATATTTGCCAATTCTTTCGGGACGATCGTATTGATGGTGAGACTTCCATATTCGAGGATGCCGAAAAAGATCGCAGTAAATATGACAGCAATCGGATTGTTCCGGGCAAGGAGCGCCACCGCGATACCGATGAACCCTGCACCTTCGGAGAAACCGAGCTCGAAATAATGTTTATACCCGAGGACGTAATTGCTCCCCACCAGTCCGGCCATCGCGCCGCTCATGAAGAACGTCGCGATCATGACCCCGGATGTTTTTATCCCTGCGTATCTGGAAGCCTGGGGATTGAGGCCTGTGGCTCTGGTTTCATAGCCCTTCGTGGTTCTGATGAGGTAAAACTGCAGGAATAGGCACGTCAGGAGGGCGATCACGATACTCAAATTTACCGGGGAACCGTGAAAAAGGGGGATAAAAGCCTCGAGCCTTGGAATTTCTGCCTGGGGGCTGATCGTCGGTGTATGGACGGTGGCGGGGACGAAAAAAACATTACTGACCAGATAATTGACCAGGCCGGCCGCGATGAAATTCATCATGATGGTAGTAATGACTTCGTGTGCTCCGAACACTGTTTTCAGAATCCCCGGTATCACGCCCCAGATGCCGCCTCCGGCGATACCAGCTAGAAGGCACAAGGGGATCAGGATGGCGGGAGGGAGGTTCCCGAACACCACGCCTGCGACTGCGGTGGAGAATGCTCCGATCAGAAGCTGGCCCTCACCCCCGATGTTAAAAAGGCCAGCCTTGAAGCATATTCCAGCCGTAAGCCCGGTAAAAATAAGCGGGGTGGCCTTGAAGAGGACCTGGCCGATCCCATAAGGGTTTCCCAGTGTCTCCCTGGCGAAGATCGTATAGACGCTGATAGGGTTTTTTCCGACAATCAGGATGATCACCGTACTGATTGCGACTGCCACGATCAAGGCCAGTGTGGAACTGATGAAATTACGTAGGATGGAACCAGAGTATAGTTTGATTTCTTTCATCAGGCTGACTGTTTCTGGACGCCAGTCATAAACAAGCCCAACTCCACATCCGATGTTTTTCCAGCCTCAAGTGTTGCAGTAATTGAGCCTTCAAACATGACAATAATCCTATCTGATAATTTTAACAGTTCACCCAAATCCGAAGATATCAGGATGACGGCTCTTCCCTTATTGCGTTCCCGAATAAGGTTTGCATGGACAAAGTCGATTGCCTTAAGATCGAGCCCCCGTGTGGGTTGATTGGCAAGAATGAGAACCGAATTTTTCGTCAATTCGCGCGCCACAACGACTTTTTGTTGGTTTCCTCCGGAGAGGTGTCTGATTTTTA
Organism: Bacteroidota bacterium; assembly: GCA_033854175.1. Lineage (GTDB taxonomy): Bacteria > Bacteroidota > Ignavibacteria > UBA10030 > SZUA-254 > DATKPE01. Next base: position 4,932 of record JAWOKN010000003.1, read on the forward strand.
GCTGCCCCTCTGGAGGCTGGATGTTAAAGTCGTGTATAAGCCTGGATGAAAAATTTTTTATATTTTTTTTCCGAAAAACAGATTTAGATGATAGGTTTAACTCATTGTGACGTCCGAGGATGAGATTTTCCGTCACACTGAAATCCGATATAATACCGCTTCTCAATCTATCATCGGGAATATGAGCTTTTGTCGTCCGGATATTGGCAATGTCATCCTTGGTAATGATTTCCCCCGCCGTCGGTTTTTCGAGACCGAGAAGGAGCTGGACGAGAGAGGCCTGGCCGTTTCCCTCAACACCGGCTACGCCCAGGATCTCGCCCTTGAAGAGGGAGAGGTTGATATTCTTCAAGTTTGCTGCATTGTCACTGCTCCGGAAGAAAATATTCCTAAATTCAAGGACCACGCTGTGATCGCCGGTGATGGTCTTGGCAGGTGGAGCCGGTAGATCCTGACCGGTCATGAGGCGGGCGACTTCCGCTGGATTTGTCGAGTTTGTCCTCATCGTGCCGACGACTTTGGCCTGCCGCAGTATTGTTACCTGATCGCTTACGGAAAAAACCTCCGGAAGCTTATGGGTAATAAGGATAACCGTTTTCCCCTCACGTTTCAGGTTAAGGAGATTTTTCAGAAAAGATTCAACCTCCTGCGGTGTGAGGACGGGTGTCGGTTCGTCGAGGATGATTATTTCAGCCTTGCGGTAGAGTATTTTCAGTATTTCAACTCTCTGCTGCATTCCGATGGAAAGGTTTTGAACCTTTTCATCAGGGTCGATGGAAAACCCGTATTGTTCCGCCAGTTCGAGGACATTTTTCCCCGCGTGCTCCAGATCGAGCATTGAGAACGATTTCGTGGGTTCATTTCCAAGGATGATGTTTTCAACGACGGTGAGGGCTGGGATCAGCATGAAATGCTGATGGACCATACCGATCCCCAGGGATATGGCTTTGGCCGGATGGGGGATTTTCACCTCGTTCCCGTGGACCATGATTCTGCCGCTGTCGGGAGTGTGATAACCGTAAAGGATATTCATTAATGTTGACTTTCCGGCCCCGTTTTCGCCGACAATTGCATGGATTTCCCCTTGTGGAACGTGGATAGAAATATCATCGTTCGCTCGGTAGGGACCAAAGCGTTTTGAAATCTTATGCATTTCAACCGCGTTCATGGGGGAGGAAATCTCACTCGAGATGTTGATTTAACGGGAGGGAACCGTTATCTCACCGGATATGATCTTTGCCCTGATTGATTCAACTTTGTCATGAACATCGTCAGGGATAAGAGCCTTATTGTTTCCGTCATAGACATAATCGATGCCCTTTGACTTGAGGTCAAACATTGCAGCCCGTCCACCGACAAAACCATTCTCTTTGACCGACTTTATCACGTCGAAAACCGCATTATCGACGACTTTTGTCATACTGGTGAGGATATAGCCCGGGGCCTCATGAAACTGGTCGGAATCGACACCGATGGCGAGTTTATGTGTTTCCCGCGCGGCCTCGAACACGCCGAGACCTGTTACGCCTGAAGCATGATAGATTATATCGGCACCCTGGTTATATTGTCCCAGTGCGAGTTCCTTCCCTTTACCCGGGTTCTTGAAGGCATCGCCTGTGGTCCCCGCATAGCCGATCAGGACCCTGCAAGCCGGATTGGCATATTTTGCACCCGCGACGTAGCCCGCCTCGAATTTCTTTATGAGGGGTGATTCCATACCCCCGATAAAGCCGATGGTATTCGTTTTCGTGAGGAGAGCTGCGAGGGCGCCCACCAGAAAGGATCCTTCCTCCTCCTTGAACTCGATAGCGATCAGGTTCGGGGGAATGTGTCTCGTTGTATCGAGTGTATAATCGACACATGCGAACTTTTTCTCGGGGAATTCCTTCGCGATATTTGTTATATCGTCGGTGAAGATAAATCCGATGCCGAAGATAATCGCTATATCCGCCCGTGTCGCAAGCTGCCGTAGAGCGGCCTCGCGGTCTGCTCCCGGTCCGGGTTCGATATACTCGAAATCGGTCATCAATTCCTTTTTTGCTTTTTCAAGTCCGCGGTAGGCAGCATCATTGAACGATTTGTCCCCACGGCCTCCGACATCGAACACGAGTCCGACTTTAAACTGGGAGGCAGGGGTTTGTTCGCTCTTTTTTGCACATCCGCAAAAGATCAGCAAAAGTGGTATGAGAAATATAATCTTATTCATCGCGGGGGCTCCGTTTATTCGCTCGGAGGGGGGATAAAACATTTACGGCACCGGGCTTCATAGACATTGTGTGCTCCCACGACGACCAGCTCCTGTTGATTTGTTATCCGCTGTGTGCGGTCTGCAGGATTGCCGCATACCATACAAATCGCGAGTGTCTTCGTGATATATTCCGCCACGGCAAGGAGCTGTGGCATCGGTTCGAACGGTTTACCGCGGTAATCCTGATCGAGTCCGGCGACGATGACGCGTTTGCCATCGCTGGCAAGTTTCTCGCATACAGGGACAAGGTCGGATGTGAAAAATTGACCTTCATCTATCCCAATGACTTGAGCGTTTTTCCCTAACTCCAGGATTTCTGAGGGGTTATCGATAACCGTTGATACCAGGGATTGCTCATTATGGGAGACGATGTGGTTTGCGCTGTACCGGTTATCGATGCGCGGTTTGAAAATGATCACCTTTTGTTTTGCAATCTGGGCTCTCCGGAGGCGTCTGATGAGTTCTTCGGTCTTCCCGCTGAACATGCAACCGCTGATAACTTCAATCCACCCGGTATCTTTCGGCATGTTATGTAATGTGACGGCGTCCATATCCATGTATATCTCTGCTCGTTAGACAAATTTTGTTTTATGAAAAGGCAGAGGCAGAAGGGATCGGAGTTTGAGTATTTTTTCCTTCCCCCGGATCGGGCAGAGGATGATATCGATATCACCGGCGAGCTCATACATCACCTGGCGGCATGCTCCGCACGGAGATACCGGATCCAACTGATCGGTCGCGATGGCGATCGCCTTGAACGATCTTCGGTTTTCGGAGATGGCCTTGAAGAGGGCGGTCCGTTCGGCGCAGATCGTCAGACTGAGTGAGCTGATTTCGATATTGCAACCGCTGATGATCTCCCCGGTTTTCGTCAGTACGGCTGCACCGACCCGGAATTGTGAATAAGGAGCATAGGCACGTAATCTTGCCTTTCGTGCGGCAGCGATGAGTTTTGAATAATTCCCTTGCATGTTCTGCTGTTTTGGAAAGAAAATATAGAAAAATCAGCCATGATAATCAACCCTAACCGGCCCGACCAGGATACAGTCACGAGAATATCCGACGACGACCGCCTGATACACACAAGCAATCCCCTCCCCGGCCGGAGAGCCCACGGGAATGAAAACCCTTTCAGATTTCCTTTTCAGGGGGGAAAGGTTTTTATGAATGCGCCGGTTGGTCTGCAGGGGGGGTCGACTCGTACCGGAGAGTCCCCGCGATCCAGGCTCTGAGGACGATCAAGAACTTACGCCGTCAGACGAGCAACGGAGTGTTATGAGTGTTATTTCCGGGGGGCAATTTACGCGGATCGGGACCACGATCGTGCCAATCCCTCTCGAGACGTACATTTTCGACTGGTTGAGCGTATAAAGTCCGGCGACATAGGGGGATGCGATCTGCGCAGGTGCCAGGACATAGTTACCGAACCGTGCGAGGACTATCTGTCCTCCGTGTGTATGGCCCGCGAGTGTCAGATCGATATTCCTCGAAGAAAATTCCGGAAGGAAGTAGGGGCGGTGGGAGAGCAATATTTTCGTAGCCCGGTCGGGTGAATCGTTCATTGCCCGGTCGGTCAGGCGTGCGGCCGCCGGTGCATATCCGACATCATCGATACCGCCCAGGACGATCGTTGCATTCTTCTTCTTCAGGCGAATGTGCTCGTTGCGGAACAGCCTGATGCCGCACTCGTTGACGACCCTTGCCACCGCTTCGACGTTCCGGGTATAGTAATCATGGTTGCCGAGAACGCCAAAGACACCGGAAGGGGCGGAGAGGGATGAAAATGCCTCGGCAAAAGGATAGACCTCGTCGACCATACTGTTCACAAAATCGCCGGTGACAGCTATCATATCGGGTTTAAGGGCATTCGTTGCGTTGACATATTTCTGCATCGTGTCTTTTGTCATGAAGATGCTGGAGTGGATATCGCTGAGGAATGCAATCGTAAAACCGTCGAACTCGTCCGGGAGACCGCTGATGGGAATCGTCAGTCGGGACAAATCATAATGGTCATGGGCAATGGCGCCATACGCGGCGGTGGTAAAGATTGTTCCCGCCGCGGCGAGGAAGCTTTGCCGGATGAATTTCCTCCGCGTGGGTTGAAACGTGACCTGATTTTGGGGTTGGGAATTCTTCCTTGCAACGACACTCCTGATGATCAGGCGAAACATGACCACGATGCGCTGGACACCATATTCGAATGAAATAAAGATAAAGATGAGGAACCAGGAGAAGTGCCAGCAGTAGACGGGGGTGAGAATCATACCGGTTATTCCAGCCGGCAGGTGGGCGATCCATCCGGTGTCGAAGAGCAGGAAGATCAGCGGTACGGAAAACAGTACAAAGATCGTCTGGAGGATGGCGGTGAATTTCTGCGAGGTGCCCACCGAGGTGAAATGCTGGCGGAGGAACCTGAAAAAAAATACCTGGATCGATATTAAGATAGCACAAAGGATGAATTTTACGAGGAAGAACAGAATCCAGAGCATGCCGTTGATGGTTTCGGTATTCAGAATATTATCCCGGTTCGCGCCCGGTTCTTCTATCATACAATAAAGTCAGCACATGTGCAAGGAGTCTCCCCGGGTGCGTTCCGGCAGGCACATGACCGTGCCGGTGTGGGTGAATGGTTTGAACTTAACGAAATATTTCATATATTTTTGCTAAATTCTTTAAGGAAATGCCACTTTCGTCCAAGAATATTTTCAATTCTCCCGTCAGCCGAAGAATATACCTGTTCCTCGCATTGCTGCTGGTTCTCTTCTTCGTTTGCAATGATTTTCTCGTTCCCTGGTACGTCAACCGGGGGGGGATCATCAAGGTTCCCTCCGTTATCGGGCTGGATCTGGCGCGTGCCGAGCGCATTCTCGATTCCCTGCATCTTGAACCCCGGAAGGCGGATGTCCGGCTCGACAATGAGCATCCAGAAGGGATGGTCATCATTCAGAATCCGGCTGCAGGGGAAAGTGTCAAAAGCGGGCGGAGGATTTACCTGTCGGTCAGCGGCGGCGAAGCGTATGTCAGTGTGCCGAATATCAAGGGAAGAACGGTGCGGGATACAAAATTTGTCCTGGAGCGTCAGGGACTTCTCCTGGGGACATTGGAGTATCAGCCATCCGATTCATTCCCTCAAAACACGATTATTGATCAACGTCCCCCGCAGGGAGCGAAGGTAAAGCGGGAAAGTTACGTTTCAGTCGTCGTAAGCCAGGGGTCGGTGTACCAGAAGGTTGCGGTGCCGGAGCTGACCGGAAAAACATTCAAGGATGCCAGCACGCTCCTTGCACAAAGCGGATTGAAGGTGGGCAACATTACCTATCTTCCCTCCCCGGATCTTCTGCCGAACACCATCATCGAGCAATATCCGCGCGCCGGCGAAATGGTGGTAAGCGGGCAGGCGATCGATCTTTTTATTGTCCAGGGCGGGGCCCAGAAGAAGGAAATTCTCGAAAACTAAATTTGAGGAGCGGATGATGATCCGTATCGCGCCATCTCTTTTATCGGCCAATTTTTCAATTCTCGAGGCTCAGATCCGGCAGCTCGAGCGCGGTGGTGCTGATTGGATTCATCTCGATATCATGGATGGACATTTCGTCCCCAATCTCACTTTTGGTGCTCCTGTTGTCCGGTCGCTCAGGCCGGTGACCAGGCTTCCCCTCGATGCGCATCTGATGGTCCGTGAACCGGACAGATTGCTGGACGACTTCCAGAAGGCTGGCGTTGACAGGATCACCGTGCACGTCGAGACCTGCCCTCATCTTCACAGGACGGTCACGCAGATCCGCACGCTCGGTTTAAAGGCCGGTGTGGCCGTGAATCCGTCGACATCCCTTTCGACAATCGAGGAAATAATTCCCTTCGTCGATCTTGTGCTGATCATGACGGTGAACCCGGGATTCGGGGGGCAGAAATTTATCTCCACGATGCTTGAAAAGATTGAGCAGGCGGCCCGCCTTGTGGAATCCGCTTCGCAGCCGGTCGAGCTGGAGGTTGACGGGGGAGTGGATGAAAAAAATGCACGGGCGATCGCGCGTGCAGGAGCGACCGTTCTTGTCGCGGGCCATTCAATTTTCAGCAAGGGAGACATCCGCCGAGCAGTGCAGCTATTACGTAAGGCCGCCACGGAATAGATCGCGGCAACCCCCCCCGGGGCAGAGCGCAAATCCCTTTTATCGTAGACCAACCCTCATCAGTTGTGACAGGTGATTGAGAGGGGGAGTATCCCTTCACACCGTTGGTTACCGGCATTGTGCGACCCCCCCCCAAAAAAAAGGTCACATGGGGCTAATCCGCCATGGGTATGCCTCTCTCATCAGGGAGTATCCGGAGCCTCACCCGGTCCGATTCCAGGGAGGGGGACAATTTGCCGCGCATCACAGGGACTTGACATTGAAGATCCTGGTCCTTATATTATTAGGGGAATGAAAAACAAACCTAAATTTTGTAAATCCATATTGGTATTTACCTTATAAAACAATAATCTATGCTGGATGATATCGATACCAAGATTCTGGAGATCCTGCAGAAGAACGGCCGGACGAGGCGGAACAACCTCGCCGATGTCGTCAATCTCTCGCTTCCATCGGTGAGCGATCGTCTCAGGAAGCTGGAAGCGGCGGGGATTATCACGGGGTACACCGCCCTTGTTGACGCAAAAAAATTAGGCAAGGACGTGGCAGCATTTATCATCGTGAAGGTTGATTCTTCGAAGCACTTCCAGAGTTTTGTCGACCATGCGGGCTCGGTGGAGGAGATACTGGAATGCCACGCAATAACGGGGGAGGGATCCCATCTCCTGAAAATCAGAACAGAGAGCACGGTAACGCTTGAGAAACTCCTGGCAAAGATTCAATCCTGGCCCGGGGTGATCGACACCCGGACCCATCTTGTCCTCTCATCCCCGAAGGAAACAACATTTATTCAACCACTTCATCACAAGTAAAAACGGAGAAGAGTTCAATGGCGAACAAACGGAAGGAAAAAAGAACCGGTATGACCGATCGCGATATCCTGGAATGCACGAAACGCGACCGGGTGAGGTTTGTCCAGCTTCAATTCACGGACCTCAATGGTATTTTAAAGGGTGTGACCATCCCGATCTCCAAACTGGAAGATGCCCTGAAGGACGGACTCTGGTTCGACGGTTCCTCGATCGAAGGATTCATGGCCATCTCGGAAAGCGATATGTATCTGAAACTCGATCTGGACACCTATGCGGTCATTCCCTGGACGGTGGGGAGTGATGTGCCCGTCGCGCGGTTTATGTGCGATGTCTACACGGAGGACGGCAAACCGTTCGAGGGCGACCCGCGGTATGTTCTGAAGAAGCAGCTTGCGCGGGCGCGAAAGCTGGGGTATATCTACAATGTCGGGCCGGAGCTCGAATTTTTCCTTTTCAGGAAAGAGAACGGCAAGCTTTTTCCCCTCGCACATGACACGGCCGGATATTTCGATCAGACGACGGACCTGGCCGTTGAGATCCGGCAGGAAATGACTGATGCGTTGGGCGGGTTCGGTATTGATGTGGAGGCGCTGCACCATGAGGTGGCGATTGGGCAGCATGAAATCGATTTCCACTATTCGGACGCCCTCACGATTGCCGATCAGGCGACGACACTGAAATTTACGTTGAAATACGTTGCATCGCATCATGATCTTCACGCGACATTCATGCCCAAGCCGATAGCCGGGATCAACGGGTCCGGGATGCACGTTCACCAAAGCATATTTTCCCCAGAGGGAAAAAACCTTTTCTTCGAGGCGAAGGGAGATTTCCACCTCTCGAAGCTGGCAAAATCCTTCATTATGGGTCAGCTATCGCATATCAAGGGAATGAATGCGATTCTCAATCCGACGATCAATTCCTACAAACGCCTTGTTGTCGGTTATGAAGCTCCTGTCTACATCGCCTGGGGGCAGCGTAACCGCTCCGCGCTGATCCGGATACCCCGGTATACGATCGGGCGGGATAAAGCCGTGAGGGCGGAGTTGCGGTGTCCTGATCCGTCGGCCAATCCCTATCTTGCATTCGCGATCATGCTGGCTGCTGGGCTGGACGGTATCGAGAAAAAAATGATCCCCCCGCCGCCCGTGGAGGAGAATATTTTTGAATTCACCGATGAAGAGGCGAAACGCCGCAATATTGACGTCCTCCCGCGCAACATCCCCGAGGCAATCGACTGCCTGCTGAAGGACAAGATCATAACCTCCGCGCTCGGTGAATTTGTCGTGGAGAAGTTCTGCGGATTAAAGATGAAGGAATGGGATAACTACAGGTCGCACGTGACGCAATGGGAAATTGATCAATATCTCGAAAAGTATTAGACAACGTTCCTTCCGCGCTTTCCTTTCGTTTGTGATTCACAAGGCCCTGTTCCCTGCCGGGAACAGGGCTTTTTACTTGTGATTGGGAGATAAGTTTGCTATTTTGTGCCCGATGGAATACTCCACCATTCAATATCAGATAACCGGACGGACGGCACTTGTCACGCTGAACCGGCCGGAACGCCGGAACTCGCTCAATGATGTTGTCATTCGCGAGCTCACCGATGTCTTTAATCTCCTCCAGCGGAGTCAGGATGCACGGGTCATCGTTCTGACCGGGGCGGGGAATTCGTTCTGCGCCGGCATGGACCTTGAGTATCTCAGAAAGCAGGCGGAGATGGGTCAGGAGGAGAACATGGAAGACGCGCAAAACCTCCTCAGGCTCCTTTTGGCGGTCCACAACCACAAGAAAGTCGTTATTGCGATGGTGAACGGCCCCGCGATGGGGGGTGGGTGCGGGCTGGCCGCCGCGTGTGATTTTGTTTTTGGCGGAACCACAAAGGCACAGATGGGGACACCGGAGGTCAGGCTCGGTTTTCTTCCGGCTGTCATTCTCCTTTTCCTCATGAAACGGCTCGGGGAGGGGCGCGCACGCGAATTTGTCTTGCGCGGAGGCGTGTATGACGCCCGGGAAGCCAAACATGCAGGGTTGCTGACGGAGATCATTCCCGACGACCAGTTACTCCCGCAGACGATGGAATTCGCGCAAAAGCTGGCCGCAACGACATCGCCTTCGTCCATCACGCTCACAAAAGAACTCTTTTCCCGTTTTGATGAACTCAACCGGTCGGAGGCTCTTGACTATGCGGCGACATTAAACGCCCTCATCAGGAAAACCGATGACTTCACAAAGGGTGTTCAATCGTTCCTGTCGAAGGAGAAACCAGAATGGTAACGATTCGCCAGTCTGAGCTGCAGACCTACATCCGGAGCGTACCGGATTTCCCCAAAAAGGGGGTTGTGTTCAGGGACATCACCCCGCTTCTGTCCGACAGAGATGCGTTCAGATCTGCGATTGAATTCTTCCGCCAAAAATACGATAACAGAGGCATCACGAAGATTGTCAGTGTGGAGTCCAGGGGATTTATTTTCGGGAGTGCGCTGGCCTATGCCATCGACGCGGGGTTCATCCCGGTGAGGAAGCCGAACAAACTCCCTGCCCGTACGATCAGTGAGCGCTATCAGCTCGAGTACGGAACGGACGCGCTCGAGATGCATACTGACGCGCTTTCTGAAAAGGATCAGGTCCTGGTTGTGGATGATCTTCTGGCCACAGGAGGAACGATTCTCGCGGCTTGTGCGCTCGTCCAGAGGCTCAAGGCGAGGATTGATGGTCTTGCCTTCCTGATTGAACTCTCATTTTTGGGGGGAAGAAAACGTCTCAGCGGTTATGACATCTTTTCGCTCATAACCTATGACCGCGAGTAGCAGACCGGGGTTCGGGGCAACCGGCGTCATTCGGCGTGACATTCTTCCTTATAATACCGGAATCGGACTTCTCAATTTTTCTTGAATCTTTTCTCAGATATCAGCGTACACAACACCACAATGAAGACCATCATCGAACCGTTCAAAATTAAATCCGTTGAGCCGATCAAGTTCACCACCAGTGAAGAGCGCGGACGTCTGCTTGCGGAGGCGGGGTACAACACCTTCATGCTCAGGGCCGAGGATGTCCTGATCGATCTTCTCACCGACAGCGGGACAGCCGCGATGAGTGCCAAGCAATGGGCAGGCATCATGGATGGAGACGAATCGTACGCGGGTGCACGGAGCTTCTACCGTTTTGAAAAGGTCGCGAAGGAGATTACGGGATTCCGCTATATCATTCCGACACATCAGGGGCGGGCGGCCGAAAGAATCCTCTTTGCGGTTGCCGGCGGAAGGGGGAAATTCATCCCGAACAACACCCATTTTGACACGACCCGTGCGAACATCGAATATTCGGGGGCAGAGGCGGTCGACTGTCTGACGGCGGAGGGAAAGGATCCGGCTCTTGTTTCGGATTTCAAGGGGAACATTGATCTGACGGCCCTCGAGTCGCTCATCACGCAAAAAGGTCCCGAGAACATACCGCTCATCATGATCACCGTCACCAACAATGCCGGCGGAGGGCAGCCGGTTTCGATGGAGAATATCCGCAGGACGAAGGAGATCGCCTCGAAATACGGCATCCCGTTTTTTCTCGATGCGTGCCGATTCGCGGAAAATGCCTTCTTCATCAAGCGTCGGGAGAAAGGGTACGGGGACGTACCGGTGAAAAAGATCGCGCAGGAGATGTTCTCCTACGCCGACGGATGCACGATGAGTGCAAAGAAGGATGCGCTCGTCAACATGGGAGGATTTCTGGGTCTGAATGATTCGCGCCTTGCGAGCCTTGCCAGGAACATGCTGGTGATCACCGAGGGTTTTCCGACATATGGGGGCCTGGCGGGGAGGGATCTCGAGGCGATCGCGCAGGGACTGGAGGAGGTCCTTGATGAGCATTACCTCACCTACCGGATCCGGTCCATTGAATATCTCGGTCAAAAGCTCACGGAAGCCGGGGTTCCGATTCTCCAGCCGCCGGGCGGGCACGCGATCTATCTTGATGCGAAGAGGTTCCTGCCCAATATACCTCCCGAGCAGTTTCCCGGTCAATCGATTGTCTGTGAACTCTACCGTTTCGGCGGAATCCGGTCGGTGGAGATTGGAAGCGTCATGTTCGGTAAGACCGATCAGCGTACGGGGAAGTTTATCCCTCCCCCGCTCGAGCTTGTGCGTCTGGCGATTCCCCGGCGTGTCTACACCCAGAGTCACATTGATTATGTGATCGAGTGCATCATCGAAGTCTACAAAAACCGGTCGGGCCTGGGCGGGTACCGGATTGTCTCCTCGGCCCCGTATCTCCGTCATTTCACGGCGCGTTTTGAAGGGCTTCGTGCATGAACACCTGCCCGATCTGTCAGAGGGACAATCATCATCTGGCGGTCACCTGTGCCAACTGCGGGAGTTTTCTTCAGGGCCGGATTGAAAATCTCGATCTGTTCTCGACGCTGGGTCATCTGATCGAATCGCCGTTCAAAACATTCCATTCGATTGCGATCGCGCGGCACAAGAACTATGTTTTTCTCCTTTCCGCGGTCGCAGGCATTCCGGTGGTATTCACGCTTTTCTGGATCATCCATGCGGGTGAGTACGCCACCTCGTTCCTCAATTTACTCATCGCGGGTTTCGCCACGGGACCGGCCGTGGGCCTGACCGTCGTGTCCTTTATCGCACTTCTGTTGACGCTGATGTCGAGAATCATCAGAAGCAGGATCTCCTTCTATAATTCGATAGCCGTCGTGGCGTACAGTTGCACGCCGGTAATCTATATTTTCATTTTTGTTTTTCCGGTGATTTTCCTGACATTCGGCATTTACTTTTTTACCCTCAATCCGTCACCCGCACTTCTCCGACCCTTTTCCTATTATCTGCTGCTGATCCTGTATTACTGTTTAAGCGCCTGGGCCCTGGTTCTTTTTCTCTTTGGCATCAAGGTGGCATCGGGTGCCGGCTGGCGTCGAGCGCTCCTTGCCTGGGGTGCGACATGCGTCGTTGCCGGGGGAGTGATCTACGGGTTATTGCACAGGTTCATCGCACGATGACCATCGATTCCGAGACATTTGAGAAAATGGTGGAAAAGGTTTTTCAGCAGCTGCCCGAGAGGTTCAAAAACGCGCTGGAAAACTTGGCGGTCTTCACCGAGGATTACCCAACGGAAGAGATCGTCCGGCAGATGCATCTCCCGTCAAAACATCATCTCCTCGGCTTATATCAGGGTATTCCGCTGACGAAGCGGGGCGTATGGTACGGCAGCTCGCCGGTCACGCCTGATAAAATCTCCCTTTACATGAAGAATATCGTTTACCGGTGCCGGGACGAGCAGGAAGTGGAAGCGCGCATTTACGACGTCTTGGTACATGAAATCGGCCATTATTTTGGCATGACGGAGGAGGAGATTCGCTCCGCAGGATATTAAGGGAAAATTTTGTATATTATTCGCAGTCAACAACAATGAAAGGAAGCTATGGGAAAAGTCATCTTTACAATATCCTACAGCATCAATCCCGATAAAAGGGAGGAATATTTTGCCCTGACGCAGGAGATGAAGGCGCACATCGCCCAGCGGAACAAGGCGTCATATTCCATCTACGAGCAGAAAGGGAAGAAGAACAGCTTCACGGAGGTTTTTATCTTCAACAGCATGACAGAGTATGACCAGCTCGAAGATCAGGATGATCAGACGACCGGTTATATGGCCCGCCTCGAAAATTTGCTTGCAAGCGGAAAAATGAAGTATTCCACGCTTGTCGAAGTCGATTAATCTCCCGTTCTCCCCACTACATGAAACACCCCGGCGATCCTTTTGCCCGACTGATGCAGGAACATGCGACCGTCCTTCTTCAGTTAAAACAGCTCCATAAAACCGCTGATGCTCTCCGTCGGGAAGGCTACCGGCCGGTGCATGCACGGCGGTATCATTCCGCGTTACGATTCATCGAGGAAGAAGTCCGTGTTCATAATCACCGTGAGGAAAATGCACTTTTTCCGCTTCTGGAGAGATATGTGGACGGACCCACGCGCCTGATGCGGAATGACCACAGGAAGCTTCATCGGTGGTTCCTGGCCTTAGGGAAGGCTGTCAAGCGGGTCGATCACCATCCCGACAGTTTCTCCGCGATTCACCACCTGGCCGGCCTCACGCAGGCAGGAGTACAGTTATTTGTGAATCACATTCACAAGGAAAATTACATCCTCTTTCCGCTCGTCCGGAAATTCCTCTCAAAAGACGAGATCCGCGAAATCGCCGGTAAAATGATCTAGTGCCGTACTCCGGGCAACCGGTTGAACGGCTTCCGATCACGCCGCGAAAGTTTCCCACCGTATCATTTTCTCGCCTCAAGCGTTGCCTGCAGCGAGACTTCGGTTCCGTTCCGTTTCACCACGATCGTGACCACATCGCCGGGTTTGTATTTCCCGAGATCGTGTGTAAAATCGTAGATGTTCTTGACATCATCGGCTCCGAACTTGATGATAATGTCCCCGCCCTTGAGGCCGGCCTTTTCCGCGGCGCTCCCCGGCCGTGTACCGGTGATTTTTAATCCCGGCGTGTCCTCTGCGAAATCGGGAACGACACCGAGGCTGACGCGGACTTCCATGCGTTCATCCCCCGACATCGCCGTGGTTGCGGCCTTGGTGAAGGGGGGTCGTGTCGGCATATTGACAAGATCGAGTGCGATCCGGGCGACATACTGAACGACCGCCTGTTCGCCCGGGTAATTGATTTTGTCCCATGTATCGGTGGGGCGGTGATAATCGCTGTGGATGTTGGTAAAGAAGAACATGACCGGGATATTTTTCAGGTAGAACGAGGAATGATCGCTCGGACCGACGCCGTCCGGCCTCAGTTTCAGATGAAACAGGCTATCGCGGTTCTCTCCGCGCACGATCATTTCCCATTGCGGGGAGGTGCCCATGCCATCGATGAGCAGTGCACTGTCGCGCAACCGGCCGATCATATCCATGTTGATCATCGCGATGGTGGAATCCAGCGGGTAGAGGGGGTGGTTGACATAATAGGATGACCCGAGGAGGCCCTCTTCTTCACCGGTGAACGACGTAAACACGATGGTGCGTTTCAGCTCCCCCCGGTGTGCAGAAAAATACTGAGCAAGTTCCAGTAATGCGGCAGTTCCCGAGGCATTGTCGTCGGCGCCAGGATGCACCGCGACGGTATCGGGAACGAGGGACCCCTGTCCGCCCATTCCGAGGTGGTCCATATGCGCTCCAAGGACGACGCACTGACCCTTCAGGAGGGAATCGGTGCCGTCAATTTTGCCGACGATATTTGCCGAGGTGGCATAGATTTTCTCCGTCTGTGTCTGGAGTGTTGCCGTGCAGCCGGGAAGTTCGAACGATTGAGGGGTGAGTGTCGAGTTGATCGACCGACGGATCTCGGTTACATTTTTGTCCATGGACTGGAGGAGCGTGTCCATCTCGTCCCAGAGTAACGTCATGACCGCGATGCCCGCCGATTTCGTCACCTCATAGTCGAAGGAAATCAGGTTAGCCCCCTCTTCTCCCGAAGGCCCGGTAAGGAAGATGATACCGGCGGCGCCGTGATCCTTTGCATTCAGGGCTTTTTCCATCATCGGCGTAAAGCGGCTGAATCGTAGTGCACCCTTGCCGGTATCAGGAGAGTATCGCATGGCAATGACGATTTTCTTGTTTACATCGAGGCCTGCATAATCATCGTACTTGACCGAATCGGTTTTTGCGGTGATCCCGTATCCGGCGAAGACCAGGGGTGCGGTGAGCGTGGCATTTTCGGTTATGGAAATCGGGCGGAATTGCTTGTCGAGAAGGTAGTCCTTCTTCCCCTTCGGACCGGTGATCGACAGGGAATTTTTTTCTCCCATCTTGATCCTTGATACAAACTCAAACGACTGAAAGTAGTTGTTGTCCGGTCCGAGCGGTTTCAAGCCGTAGGAGGCGAATTCCCCGGCGATATATTTCGCGGCCTCGGTATTGCCTTCTTCGCCCGCGCGTCTCCCCTTGAGTTCGGGTGACGCAAGATACCGGATGTGGTGCCGGAGATCATCCTGGGTGATATCGGGATTTCCGGTATATTTGACCGCGGGCGAACAGCCCACGAGGAGAGCGAGAATGAGTGACAGGGATATCTGGCGTTTCATAGTCTGATCCGTCGAATAATAGATGTTCGGTGAATTACGGTGATAGTAAAAAATTGGGTACAAGATAGTGAAAAAAAATAACTATTTCACCACCGGAGACACCGAAACCTGCAACCGAGACCTGCAACACCCGCTTGAAAACTTACGGAATCCAGTCTGCTATGAAGACATTCGTTTCGTGGGGAAGGGTGGCGTTCCTGTTCGATGCAAAGACGAGCTTTTTGCCGTCCGGCGAGAACATCGGAAATCCGTCGAAGGTGGGGTTGGTCGTGATACGTTCAAGGTTTTGACCATCGGTGTCGATGCTGTAGAGGTCAAAGTTCAGGGGGACCCTGGATGTATCGTCCATATTTGATGAGAATATGATGTGCTTTCCGTCGGGGAAGAAATAGGGGGCGAAGTTCGTACCGGCATTGTTTGTGAGCTGTCGCTTGTGTGATCCGTCGCTGTCCATGGTCCAGATCTGGAGATGGAAGGGACGGATTTTTTGTTCGTGCAGGAGGGTCTGGTACTCCTCAAGCTCCTGTGGTGTCGATGGATGGTAGGCGCGGTAGACTATTTTTTTCCCGTCGGGGGAGAAAAAGGGTCCGCCGTCGTAGCCCACCTCACGGGTGAGCTGCCTGAGGCCGGAGCCGTCGAGGTTCATCGTATAGATATCAAGGTCACCGTTGCGGAGTGACGTAAAGACAATTTTATCGCCGACCGGGGAGATTACAGCTTCCGCGTCATATCCGTCGGTCTCGGTCAGCCTCCGCCGGATGACCCCGTTCGTATCGGCCTCAAAGATATCGTATCCCGAATACACCTGCCAGACATAGCCGTTCTTCAAATCAGGCGGCGGCGGGCAGGCTGGATTGGCGATGTGGGTCGAGGAGTAGAGGATATGCGCGCCATCCGGGTAGAAGTACGAACACGTTGTGCGTCCCTTTCCCGTCGAGAGGAGCCGGACACCCGAACCGTCCAGGTTCATCATAAAAATCTGGTCGCACTGAAATGTATCCCGCTGGGACTGAAACACCAGCTTGTGCCCGTCGGGTGAAAAGTATGCCTCGGCGTTCTGACCGCCGAAGGTGAGCTGGCGGATGTTGTTGAGGTGCCGTTCGCCGTTCCACTGAAGCCGGCCGCTTTGCTGCGATTGGAGGGACGGACGCGGACCGCAGAGGTCGCAGCCGAGGAGAAAGACGGCGATCCGGAGAAATGCGGTGCGGGTCGTCATGCGGGGATATCAGAATGATGTCGAGATTGAAAAATCACTGCTTCAGCCGGGAGATCGCGCCCTGAAGCTCGTTGAAGGATTTTTCGTCCTGCGGATTATACTTCCGGTCGATGTAGGCTATCTTCCCCGAGGTATCGATGACATACACCGTCCTCTGGTTGTAGCCTGATGTCTCGTTATAGCTGAGGTACTTTTTTGCCACCTCATGCGAATGGTCGGAGAGGAGGGTGAAGGGGAGCTGATGGTATTTCGCCCACTCGTGGTGGGAAAATATATAATCACCGCTTATCCCGAACACGCTGGCATGAAGTTTTGCCAGATCCGCGAAATTATCGCGCATCGTGCACATCTCTTTCGTACATCCACCGCTCCAGTCGGCGGGATAAAATGCAAGCACAACGGCGTTTTTGCCGATATAGTCGGAAATATTCAACGGGGCGCGGCCGATTGTATCCTTGGTGGCATACGGAAGGGAGAAGAGGGGGGCCGGATCGCCCGTATTGAGAGATACGCTATTCTGGCTATGTGCGGTACAGCCGAGGAGGGTAAAGAACGCAAGGAACAGGGACAGTTGTTTCATATCACACCTGATATATGGAGACGTTATGATCGGTAATATACAAATTCCGGAATGGAAATAAAAATTAATTATTTTTATAAAATTTACGGATGATTTTGTCCTGACACATGCCATCGGGAAAGAGGAGGAGATGCATCCCCGGTCATGATCCGGAGCAGAGTGCCGCGGAAAAATGATTGGATGTTGAAGAAATTATTTCGTACATTGCGACGGTACGCCGAGCACGGCGTACATCGATCTTTTACCCATCATTTGAGGGTTCAATACCCGGTCATCCAGGCATCGGTCTGATGATCACGTACCAGTTCTTGAGTTTACCGGATGGCGCAGTATACTGTGGCCGATAGTGAGTGATCCATCGGTGAGATTTCCCGGACAGTCACCTGTGGAGCATGTTGAACATATCCAGTACCAGGGAAAGGATTGAAAATTATGCCGTTACCAAAATATGCTTTTTTCAAAAACCGGATCGTTCCGTACGAGGAGGCGAAGGTGGGTGTTCTCTCGCATGCGCTGAACTACGGCACGGCCGTCTTCGATGGTATCCGCGCGTACTGGAATGAGCGCGAGGAGCAGTTGTTTGTCTTCCGTCTTCATGATCATTCCAAGAGATTCCTCGAATCGGCGAAGCTGTTATGCATGCAGCTCCCGTACTCCATTGATGACCTGAGCAAGGCAACGGTCGAGCTCCTGCGTGCAGAGCAGTTCACGTCGGATTGTTATATCCGTCCGCTGGCGTTCTACAGTGATGAGATCATCGGCGTACGCCTTCATGATCTGGTTCCCCAGGTTTCGATCGTCGCGCTACCGTTCGGAAGATATGTCGAAAAGGAAGAAGGGGCTCATGTCACGATATCCTCATGGCGCCGGGTGGATGACAACATGATCCCGCCGCGGGGGAAAATCGCGGGTGCCTACGTCAATTCCGCGTTCATCAAGACCGATGCGCAGAGGTCGGGTTTTGACGAAGCGATCGTTCTGAACGAAAACGGGCACGTGAGCGAGGGTTCGGCTGAAAACATTTTCATGGTCCGGCAGGGCAAGGTTGTCACGCCGAGAGTGACGGATAACATCCTGGAAGGGATCACCCGGCGTACGATCATGAACCTGTTGAGAGATGAGTTTCACCTGGAGGTCGTGGAGCGTTCCATTGACAGGAGCGAGCTCTACCTTGCTGAAGAAATATTCTTCGTCGGAACGGGGGTTCAGATCACCGCCATCATCAAGATCGATCATCGTCCGATCGGCAATGGTAAAATGGGCCCGATAACAACCCAGATCAGGGATCTCTATTTTGACGTCGTCCGGGGCCTGGTACCCAAATACCGCCACTGGTGCACGGCAACCTACGCTCACACGCTGGCGGAGTCGCGGAAATAGCACAAGTTGTGTGACCCGGGTGATCTGTGGTTCTATCACCCTGGGGGGGAAAGAGGATTATCACGTGGTTCGACGGACTCATGGTCAATAGCAGATCCTTGCGGGTCTGCTATTTTTTTACCATCGGGGCGGGATTTGCACAGTACCGGGTAAATATCGTATCTTGAGAGTATCAGGAATCTATGAAAATCATCATTGTTCTTACGAGTGTTGTACTTGTTCTGCTCCTTCTAGGCTTTCCGTCCCCTCCGCACGCTTTTCAGCAGGGAGGGAAGGATGGATCCCATCAACCAACATCACACATGAATATGCAGCTCGATACCGCGACATTCGCCGCAGGGTGCTTCTGGTGTGTGGAGGCGATTTTTCAGGAGGTCAAGGGTGTGCGGAGTGTGACCTCCGGCTACGCAGGTGGACACGTAAAAAATCCCTCCTACGAGGATGTATGCACCGGGACCACAGGTCACGCCGAGGCGTGCCAGATTGTCTATGATCCGGGTGAGGTATCATTTGTCGATCTCCTGGAGATCTTCTGGAGAACGCATGATCCAACCACGTTGAACCGTCAGGGGAATGATGTCGGGACCCAATACCGGTCCGCAATCTTTTATCACAATCCCGAGCAACGACGATTGGCGGAAGAATACAAAAAAAAGCTCAATGAGTCCGGAATTTACAGTTCCCCGGTGGTGACGGAAATTACCCCCTATACGAATTTCTACAAAGCGGAGGATTACCATCAGAATTATTTCAATGATCATCAGAACCAGCCGTATTGCCGGTTCATCATCCAGCCGAAGCTGGAAAAGTTCACGAAATTGTTCAAGGACAAAATTAAACCGGTGGAATAACGTCCGGGGCAGTTGACACGGTGCATTCCCACCATGAAAGGGACCAGAGGAATAACATGGCTAAAAAAGAAAGTATCACAATAACATGGCTCGGCCATTCAGCCTTTCACATTATCACGGGCAAGGGGACATCGATACTGATTGATCCCTGGCTCAAGAACCCCAAGGCGCCGGCCGGGGCGGAGCGCATTGACCGGGTCGATATCATCCTGGTGAGCCACGGCCACAGCGATCATCTCGGAAATACCGAGGAAATTGCCAGGAGGACGGGGGCGACGGTGGTTGCAATTTATGAAATCGTTCAGTATCTGACGCGGAGGGGTGTTGGCAACTGCCAGGCGGTCAACAAGGGCGGGGGTACGGCGATCCGTGATGTCCGGGTGACGATGGTTGATGCCAAACACAGTTCGGATATTGATGTCGGCGAAACGGTCTTCGCGGGGGGAGAAGCCGCCGGGTACATGCTCGAGTGTGAGAACGGACCGACAATCTATCACGCGGGGGACACGGCCGTTTTCAGTGATATGGTGATCCTGGCAAAAATCTACAAACCGGCCATTGCCCTCCTCCCGATCGGCGGACTTTTCACCATGGATCCGCGGGAAGCCGCGTTCGCATGCAATCTCCTCAAGCCGAGGCACATCATCGGCATGCACTACGGGACTTTTCCGGCCCTCAAGGGCACACCGCAGGAGCTGCGTAAGCTCCTACCCCCGGAGCTCAAAAATAGGGTAAAGGAGCTCGAACCGGGAGTCCCGGCGATGTTCTAGGGGTTGCGGGCGCAGTTAAAGATCGGAAAAAATTTTTGTCTCTGCGTTCCAGGCAATCCGCCCCTGGTGAAGGGTCCACCACTGTTTGATCTTTGAAATGTCGCTGTTTTGAAGTTCCGGTGAGAGATGTTTCCGCAGTATTCCCAGGGCGTCATCAGCGAAGAGGCCTCCCTGTTCGGCCAGGCCGATCAATTTCGGTATCGCGTCCTGGGCGCCGAGGATGAGGGCAGCTTCATAATAATCAAGCTGGAGTTCGGGGTCGTCTTCCCGGGAGCCGATTTCCTCCACCTTCCTTCCTGTCGCACCGTCCCCGATTTTTTTGACGGCATCGAGCGCGCTTTTGCGGACGTCATCGGACTTATCCTCAAGCAATCCGGTGATATCGGGGAGGGCGGCACGGTCGCCGATTTTTGCCACAAGATCGCAGGCCGTTTGCCGTACGTCGGCGTCCTCATCATGCAATGCCCGGATGACATCGGGGAGCCATTTTGCCTTTTGTCCGGTAAAGGCGGTCAGATCGGTGAGGGCCGAGGTCCGCTCCGTGCTCAGCGGGCTTTGCAGACGGTGGAGCGTATGTTCGAGCGGGTCTTCGACCGGTTTGCGTCCCAGCCAGACTCCGAGGAGAAAGAGGGCGACCACACACAGTGCGATGCCCAGATCGCGGAAAGCCAGAATTTTTTTCTCCGAGGTCCTGATATGGTAATAGACGCCGCTCAGGAGGAGGCCGGCCGCCAGGACGACGACGATGACAGGGCTCGTCGGCAACCCGGTGTTGTAGGAAATTTTTACCCCGATAAAGCTGATGATCGAGCCCGCGATCCAGCCTATGGCGAGCCGCACCCCGAGCCGCCGGGAAAGGAGGACCGCCCCGACGGAGGGAATGACGAGATAGCTGAACACCAGGAAGACTCCCGCGATTGCCACCGAGCTTGTAATGACGAATCCGAAGGACATATAGAAAAGAAAGTCCCACAGGCGCACATTCATCCCCGACTTCTCGGCTCCCTCGGCGTCAAACGAGATCGCCATGAATTTTTTCCGGAAGACGAAATGGAACATACCGACCAGGGCGTAGATGACGGCCGTCTTGATGACGACATGGGCCTGAACCCAGAGGAGTTCCCCCTTGATGATATGATCGAGTTCCTGAGGCCCGAGGGCGCTTTTGGAAAGGACGAGGATTGTCGAAGCGAACGTCACCGCATAGACAATGCCGATGATCGCCTCGTGGGGGATTTTTTCTCCCCGCATTTTCGTGATCGAAAAGATAAACGCACCGAAAATGGTGAAGGCGAGGGAGTAGACATAGAGGGCATTGATATCCCTGCCCGCTTCATACCCGAGAAGAACCCCGATAACGGTTCCCAGCGCGGCTATCTGCGCAAGAGCGAGATCGACGAAGATCACCTTTCGTGCGATCACATGAACGCCGAGATAGACGTGGATGCCGGTGAGGACAAGGCAGGCCGCAAGGGGCCAGAACATCGTTTCGGGAAGATAAAACAGTTGCGACATACGGATTCCCCTTATTGTGCTGCGTTGGTGATTTCGTCGATGAGAAAGGAGATTAATTTTTCATAGGTATTGACCTCCTCGGATGCGCCGACATCGACGAAGGTCACGACGACCTTTGCGCCGGTTTTCGAGGCGATATAATCCGCGGCCTCGCGGGAATAAAAATTATCGTTGAGGATCACCTTGATGCCCTCCCGTTTGACCTGCTCGACGATCTCGTCGCGATGCTGCGGCGGGGGAGGGATGCCGGGTTTTTCCTCGAGTTCCCCGACAAGCTGGAGGTTGAAGCGGTCTGCGAAATAAATGTATGTCTTGTGGTAGGAAATCACCTTCAGTCCGCTGAGCGCGGCGGCTTTTTTCATCCACCCGCCGAGCTTCGCATCCAGTTTCTTCGACCGCAGCCAGCTCAGGAGTTCGTTATTTTTAGTCTTGCGGGTGAGGATATCGCCCCCTGATTTACCCACAGCCTTCAGGAGTTCCTCACCGAACATGTCGGCATCGATCTTATTCTTGAACTTTTCCAGATTTGTCGCATAATCGGCACTGTTGGCCGGATCAAGCTGTTTCAGCCGGTCTGCGATATTCTCAGCGATGATCTTGATGTTAAACGGATCGAGCCAGATGTGAGGGTTCCCCTGCGGATGGATGTCTCCCCATGATCGGGACACCTCCGTCGGCAGCTCCTTCACCGGGCAATTGATGGTCGCCACGAGATGGCCCGGACTGCCGACCTGAATCGAGGGATTGCCGGATGCATCGATGACATTTTTTGCCCAGAGATCGAGCGAGAGCCCGTTTTCGATGAACAGATCGGCATTGCTCGCAAGCTGGTTCATTGTGGGGGTCGGTGTGACATAATGGGGATCCTGCCGGGGATTGGCCAGCGGTGTCACCTGGACATGATTTCCGCCGATCTCCTCCGCAACCGAGCCGAGGTAATTCAATGTCGTGATGACCTTCAGCTGATGTGTTTGAGCGTCCCCTGTCGAGAGAGCGAAAGAGAGCGTTGTCAGCAGGATGAATCCACGTGCAAAATTTTTCATACAATTCTCCTTGTCATAGCTAGTTATCGGTTTACCCAGTAAGGTTCCGTGGGGTGTGATCCGAAGACGAAGTTGACCTCGAAAATGCCCGTCGTGGTGTTGTCAAATGACGGAATCTGGCTCCAGCGGTGTTCGAGGCCGAGCCGGAACCGAAGGAATTCCGTCGTATAGTAGCTCGCGTAAAATGCAACATTACGCGTAAGAAGCTTCGCATCGATCGGTTCGCGCAGCCAGTCATACTTCAGGCCGAGATAGAGCCAGTAGGATGTTTGAAGCTGGAGATACCCGTACCAGCCGTACGGGAAATTGGTGTGATACGTTTTCTGCGAGTCGGGGATCACATTCCGGCCGAAAAATGCCTCACCCCCGGCCACCAATGACCGTGATTCGCGCTGCTCGGCGGGGGCCCATTTATAGGTGAGATCAACACCGGCCAGGCGGGCGGGTGAGGGATGCTCCTCGGTATATCCGCTCGCACCGACAAGGAGAAGATGTTCATTGTTCCAGTCGCGGGAGAGCGTGATATGGGATATATATGCCGGCTGAAGGCCTGACGTTCCTTCCGCGAGCCCCAGTTCCCCCGCGCGGACGACGTCGAGGTTCATCTCGAGGGTGGTTTGGGGAATCGGATCGGGCAGATAGAAATCCGCATCGATACCGGTGGGATTATAACCCGATTCAAAAAATTCACCGTGTTCGGTGCCGAGAAATCTCGAAACGATCAGTGGTCGGGTGGTCCATGGAAGGTCGTGCATGTGGATTTTATTGTTGACGCCGAACGGGGCCCGGAATTTTCCTATCTTGAGCTTAACGCCGAGCGGCGCGTCCTCGAGGAGGGGAATACGTTTGATCAGTCCGTACGCCTCCTCGGCGTCGATGGAAAAATCCTTTCCCGCCTCGTTTTCGACCGACATCACGAGGACCGCCTCGGCGTATGGATCGACGGCATTCCGCAGCTCCATCTCGGCAGTCCTCAGGAAGAATCGGTTGCTGATCTCGTGTGTGCCCGAAGCGTCGAATTGTGTCTGATTATCAGCCCGCGCCGCAAAATTGATGAATGCGGTCATCCTCGGGTTCAGGACGGTGGGTGCCATTGCGCGGGATAGTGCATCGATTTTGTTCTCAAGTTCCTGGGCGCGGCGTTCGAGCTGCGCCTCGAGATTATCGACATCGGCGTCCCGTGAAGAGTCGAGGGCCAGGATTTGCTGGTACAATGAGTCGACGCGGCTCCGGAGCAGGAGAAGCTCTCCCTGGAGCTGTTCGGGTGAAGAATGCTGATCAGCCTGCCGGTCCTGCGCGGACAAGGTGATCGTACCCAGAATGATGCAGACCAGAAATGCATAAGAACGAATGTGTTTCATTTGTCAGTCCCTTTTGACATGGTAATTCGACCTGAAATGGTCAGTTGTGAATTCCACAAGAATTCACAACGGTACGACATGGTGCTAGAGGGACTCCGGGGGGGGTGCCCGGGCCTGGATCGGTACGGGATCGGGTGATGGTGAGACTGGAACGATCTCGGGGGAGAGACTTGTCAGCGGAACAAACGTCTCCGAGAGGTGGAAGCACTTGGGCTGGAACGTATTGGAGCTGGCAACCTGGAGGCAGATCGTGCAGTAGGGGGAGTTCTGCTCCACCGGGTTGACAAGGCCACTGTTGCTGTGAAGAACCTGATTGGCCTCGCGGATTGTCCCATGATGATGGTACACCGAGAGAACGGGGATAGTCAGGCTGTAGCAGATGACTATCGCAAATCTCAAAATATGCGCCAATTTCAGGATCCGCATGATATTTAAGTTACTTAAAAACCCCTGAATTTACAAGTGTGACTTGCTCCCTTGGAGGGGCTCTCCTGAGCATACGTGGGGGAGCACCGCACCGCGGGTTTCTGTCGTTCCTGCGGAGTCGAAGATGGGACACGCCGTCGGCGGCAATGGTTTAACAACGGTTTGTGAGTCACAAAACAGGTAAATTGACTCTCAAGGGTCAAAGTGATATATTCCTGAAAAATACAAACTCAGCAATCAGATGAGTTTAGCGGGGAAAACTGTTCTTATGACAGGCGGTACGGGTGCCTTGGGTTTGATCGTGGCACAACGGTTTCTCGAGAGCGGTGCGCGGGTAGCGACATCGTATCTTTTTGAGGACGAGTTGAAAAGACTGCCTGCCGATTTTAAGGAAAAAGTTGTTATAGCCCGTGCGAACGTTGTCGATCCGGAAGAGGTGGCGTTGTTGTTTCACCGTGTGCGGCAGCGGTTCGGGCAGGTGGACATCCTCATCAACATCGTGGGTGGTTTTTTACCCCGCAGCACTATTCGCGATGTTGAACTGAAGGACTGGGAACACATGATGGATATGAATCTTAAGTCTGTTTTTCTCTGTGCGAGGGAGTTTCTCCGCGGTCTGGGCAAAGCCCCTTATGGCCGGATCATCAGCATGGCGGCAATGCCTGCGTTGAAGCCGACGGCCGGAAGGGGTCCCTATGCCGTGTCGAAAGCCGGGGTCGTGACCCTTACGCAGGTCCTCGGTGAGGAGCTGAAAGGGACCGGAATCACTGCGAACGCGATAGCACCGAGCATTATCAAGACAACCGCAAACATCAGTTCCATGCCGGATGAGGACCGTACAAAGTGGGTGGGACCCGAAGAAATCGCCGACATGATGATCCTTCTCTGTTCTCCGGCGGGGCAATCCGTCAACGGAGTCTGCATTCCGATGTTCGGAGGTGTGTAGTCAGTTGGCACTGATTGACAAAATCGGGGAGGATCTGAAAGCGGCGATGAAAAAGGGGGCGAAAATCCGTATTGAAACGCTCCGTACGATCAGGGCCGGATTACTTGAAAAGCAGGTCGAGAAGAGACCCTCCGGCGGTATGACGCCGGAGGATGAAATCAGTGTGCTCATTTCTGCCTCAAAGAAGAGAAAGGAAGCGATCGAGATCTACCGGAATAACAACCGGAATGACCTGGCCGATGTTGAGCAGCAGGAACTCGAGATCATCCAGGAATATCTTCCGAAGCAAATGTCTGCGGATGAAATCGAGTCCATCGTCAAGCGGATCGTGACGGAAACCGGGGCATCGACCCCAAAAGATTTCGGGAAGGTGATGCCTCTGGCGATGAAAGAGCTGAAGGGAAAATGTGACGGTAAAATTGTTCAGGAAACTGTCAAACGACTTTTAGGGGGATAGCATGAACCTGGTCGATATTCTGATCATCATCGGTGTAATTTTATACATGATCCTCGGTTATCGGGACGGGGTTATGAAGAAGATTTTCGGCATTCTGGGATTCTGGGTGGGTCTCATTATCGCCACGAAATACATGCAATTGGTCGGCGGTTATTTCATGAACTGGTTTGATCTCGAGGAGAGCGTCGCAGATGTACTCTCATTTTTCTGTATTTTCACGCTTATCGCGATGATTGGCAATTTCACGTACCGCTGGTACGGAAAATCGACCACGGAATCGCTGAATACCTTCTCCCGGGTGGGAGGGGCGATACTCGGGGCCGCTCAGGGTCTGGTCGGTGTCAGCCTCATTCTTCTCATGCTCAATATCTACGATGTTCCGGCGGAGGACGTGCAGAACGATTCATACTTCTACAACGATACAATCCAGATCGCACCATCGGTGTTCGATTTTTCGACTTCATGGTTACCCGACTCAAAGATCTTCTACGACGAGATGAAAGGTCTGGTGAAGCACATTAATTTTGCCCGGTAAGCATGCGGGATCATCTCTTCTCTCTTTCAAAACTTGAATTCGACAAAGTAAAAAAGCACCTCACCCGATACACACTTTCCGACCTGGGGAAGGAGCACGTTGATAGGCTTCTCCCCGCCACGGACGAAGACGAAATCAGGAAAAATCTCGCGGTTGTTTCAGAAATGAAATTTCTGCTGGAGAGCGACGAGCCTCTCCCGCTCGAACATGTGCTCGACATCCGGCTGTCGCTCCAGAGGGCCTCGATAGAAAATTACCTCCTCCCATCGGATCATCTTCGCAAGATTTCGCTCGTAATTGACACAAGCGCGAAAGTATCGCGCTATTTCAGCAAAAGGAGGGGGCAGTATCCGATCCTATCGCAGATGGCCGGTCAGTACACGATTGAAAAAATCCTTCAATACAACATTGATAGAGCCATCGACGAATATGGAATGGTGAAGGACAACGCGACGAAGGAAATAAGCAAGATACGCCAGGAAATCAGTGAAAAGCGGCTTTCACTGAAGAAGACACTTGAGCAGATGCTGAAGGCGGTGGTGGGAAAAGACTGGTTGCAGGAGGAAATCATCACGACCCGTGACGGGAGGATGGTCATTCCGATCAAGGTGGAGCACAAAAACCGGGTGCCGGGTTTTATTCATTCATCCTCGGCAAGCGGTGCGACGGTCTACATCGAGCCGACCGAGACACTTGAACTCAACAATGCCATCAGGACCCTGGAGTTTGAGGAACGGCGGGAGATTGAAAAATTGCTCAAAGGATTGACCGAGCAGGTCAAACAGGCTGTTGAGAATGTGCGGACTGTTGTCGATATTCTGGGTCAGCTCGACTTCATCCAGGCCAAAGCCAAATATTCGATTGAGCTGATCGGTTCGGAGCCCAGGTTCAAAGACGGTGCGCCGTTGAAGATTGTACGCGGTTACCATCCCATCCTGCTCCAGCATCGCAAAAGGGAGGACGTTGTACCCCTCGATCTGATGCTCGGGGATGGTACGGTATCGGTGATCATCACCGGTCCGAATGCAGGCGGAAAAAGCGTTGCGATGAAAACGGTGGGGCTGTTATGTGCGATGGCTCAGGCCGGCTGTCACGTCCCGGCTTCATCCGAGAGCGAGTTTAGAATATTCACTGATGTTTTTGTCGACATGGGTGATGAGCAATCGATTGAAAACGACCTTAGCAGCTTCACCTCTCATCTTCAGAATCTCCGGTACATCGTTGAACATGTCAACAGTGAGAGCCTTGTCCTTTTGGATGAAATCGGATCCGGGACCGATCCCCTCGAGGGAGCGTCGATTGCAGCCGCCGTTCTGGAATATCTTTCCGAGAGGCATTGTCTTACCATTGCGACGACCCACCACGGGAGTCTCAAGGCATTTGCGTTTGAACATCCCTCGATCAGCAATGCTGCCATGGAATTCGACCAGAAGACATTGACGCCGACCTACAGGTTCAGGTCAGGTATTCCCGGGAGCAGCTATGCACTCGAGATGGCGGAACGGCTAAAGATCCCTGAAAATGTCATACGACGCGCCAAGGAACTGAAGGGGACCCAATCGACGAATCTCGAGTCGTTAATTATCGATCTTGAACGCAAATCGCAGGATCTTCAAAAAACTCTGGATGAAGTACGAAATGAAAAGGATTCCCTGGATGCTTCGATAATCCATTATCAAAACAAGATAAGTTCATTAGAAAAAGAGGTTAAGGAGATAAGATCTCAAGCATTGGAGGAGGCAAAAAAAATTGTTGACAGCGCCAACAGGACGATAGAACGGCTTGTTAAAGATATTAAGGAGCAATCAGCTCGGAAGGAAATCGTCGTTGCGGTAAAAAATGAATTGAAGGAGCTCAAAGCCGAGCTGGAAAAGGAAGTTTCGCTGATTTCACCGGAAAAGGTTGAAGGAGGGACTGTCCAGGTCGGCAGTTATGTGCGCCTCAGAGACAGCACATCGGAAGGGGAGGTGGTAGAAACAATGGATAATGGATACGCCCATGTGTTGGTCGGAACGCTAAGATTGCGTATTCCGGTTTCAGATCTCATCGTCATACCAAAAAGGGCGGTCATTTCATCCCGTTCCTACGCGGAGCAGGTTGCTGGTGAGGTAAAGACCGAGGTAGATTTGAGGGGAATGTACGGTGATGAGGCAATTGAGACAGTCGCCAAAGCGATCGATAATGCCCTTCTTCACGGGCTTCACAGGATTGATATCATCCACGGCAAAGGTACCGGCGCTTTACGCAAGCGTGTAAAGGAATATCTACAGAATAATTCTTCTATAAAATCCTTTCGGTTAGGGGAGTGGAATGAAGGTGGGACAGGTGTTACGATTGTTGAATTGGAGTAAGTTTGAAGAGCAAGATTAAGAAAATATTGATTGCCAACCGCGGGGAAATAGCCGTGAGGATTGCGCGGACATGCCATGAACTGGGTATAAAAACCGTTGCCGTCCATTCAGATATCGACTCCGGATCACCTCACGTGAAATGCTCGGATGAATCGTATTCACTGGGTGCTCCCAAAGCAGGTGAGAGTTATCTTAACGCCCAGAAAATAGTTGAAATTGCAAAAAAGGCAGGCGTGGATGCGATTCATCCGGGCTATGGTTTTCTATCGGAGAATGCTGGTTTTGTGGCCAGTGTTGAGAACGAAAATATCATATTCATCGGCCCGGGTGTTGATGCGATGAGGAAAATGGGGGAGAAGACATCGGCGCGGAGACTTGCCAGTTCGCTTGGAATACCGATGGTACCCGGTTCACTTGATGCCGTAAAGAATGAAAAGGATGGATTAATTGCCGCAGAGGCGGTTGGTTACCCGGTTTTACTTAAAGCAGCAGGTGGAGGTGGGGGAAAGGGAATGCGTGTGGTGAGAACCCCGCATGAGTTTACGGATAATTATCGGATCGCGCAATCGGAAGCCTCATCAGCCTTTGGTGATGACAGAGTTTACATCGAGAAATATCTGCAAAATCCCCGGCATGTCGAGATCCAGATTCTGGCGGATAACCACGGCAACGCAATCCATCTGGGTGAGAGGGAGTGTTCTATTCAACGGAGGCATCAGAAAATCATTGAGGAATCGCCATCAACAATATTAAATGAAGAGTTACGGAGACTGATGACTCAAGCTTCACTTGAACTCATCCGCGCCTCCGGATACACCAATGCGGGAACGGTCGAATTCATCATCGATGAGGAAATGAATTATTATTTTCTGGAGATGAATACGAGGCTGCAGGTTGAACATCCTGTCACTGAGCTCAGGACAAACATTGATATTGTCCGGGAACAGATTGCAATAGCCTCAGGGGAGGTGTTGGGTTATGCGCAAAAAGATATTGCATTCCAGGGACATGCTGTTGAGTGCAGGATATATGCAGAGGACACTACGAACAGCTTCATGCCGTCCACCGGTCAGATAACGCATCTTTCCTCACCCAAGATTCACGGTTTGAGGGAGGATAGCGGTATAGAAACAGGGAGCATGGTGACGACCTATTATGATCCGCTGCTGACCAAATTAATTACATGGGGGAGTACCCGCAGGGAAGCCATAGAACGGATGACCGACGTGCTGAATCACTATGAATTGTTCGGTGTCAGGAACAACATTGATCTCTGCCTTTGGATCCTGACGCACGTGAAATTCCGGGATGGAGTGTACTCCACCACATTTCTCGAAAGAGAATTTGACAAGAAGCTCCTTGAGGAGATACCCTCGGATCTCCTGGAAATTGCAGCGATAACGGCGGTTCATTCAACGCTCACTGGAAATAATCTCCTACATAAAAACAAGTATACATCCGGATCGGGGTGGATCTCCCAGCGTAAGGAGCATATGGGATGATACTCCCCGGGGAAAGTACTGTAGAGTATAATGGAAACAGGTTCAAAATTGTCCATCGCGGCGGGGACAGGTATATCATCAATGGCAGCCAGAGGGAGTTAAAAATATCGCACCAGGGCAAGATCTATCACATTGTCCACGATGGTGTCGGCTACAACCTGTTTGTCAGGAGGGTTGAAGCAAATATTTATGAAATAACGATAAAACATTATCAGATTCGTGTGAAACTCGAGGATGAACGGACCAAGCTTATGTCGATGTTTGTACGTCGGGACATCGTATCGGATCGGATAATGGAGGTCAGAGCGCCGATGCCAGGGCTGGTTATCGGTATAAATGTAAAAAAAGGGGATTATGTAAAGGAAGGCTCGGAATTATTGATTTTGGAGGCGATGAAGATGGAAAACAGGGTCTTAGCGGCTTCAAACGGTGTTGTGACTTCCATTTTCATTGAGAAGGGTAAAATTGTGGAAAAGGAACAAATACTGTTAACCATTGAAAGTAAATAACGAAAGATATTCCACGTGACAGTAAATCTTCAAGTTGCAATAGACCACGGACTTACACCGGAAGAGTACAAGAAAATTCTTGCGATCCTCGGAAGAGTGCCGACATATACTGAGCTTGGCATATTCAGCGTCATGTGGAGTGAGCATTGCAGTTACAAGAGTTCGATCGCGGAATTAAAAACGCTTCCAAGGACCGGGTCGTGTCTCCTGGCCTCGGCCGGAGAAGAAAATGCAGGGCTGGTCGATATTGGAAATGGCTACGCCATCGCATTTAAGATAGAATCGCACAACCATCCTTCAGCTGTCGAGCCATATCAGGGAGCGGCGACCGGCGTAGGAGGCATCATGCGAGATATTTTCACGATGGGAGCACGACCAATCGCCTCCCTGAATTCGCTCCGGTTTGGGACACTCGATTACAACCGAACTCCATTCTTCATGAAGGGGATTGTGAAGGGAATCGGGGACTACGGGAACAGTTTTGGTGTTCCGACGGTAGCGGGTGATATCTTTTTCGATTCCTCATTCAATGAAAATCCTCTCGTCAACGCCATGGCTGTCGGGATTGCACGGCATGATGCCATTGCGCACGCTGCAGCCCATGGTGAAGGGAATCTGGTCATCATCGTTGGTTCTTCCACAGGGCGGGATGGAATACATGGTGCGACGTTTGCGTCTGAGGAGATCTCAGAGAAATCCGAGGCCAAGCGGCCTTCGGTCCAGGTTGGAGATCCTTTTACGGAGAAATTGCTCCTTGAAGCAACGCTCGACGTCATTCAAAAGAAGTTATTGGTCGGCATACAGGATATGGGTGCTGCCGGAATAACTTGTTCAACATCCGAGATGAGTGCGAAAGGGAATGTCGGGATGGAAATCGAGCTCGACAGGGTCCCTTTACGCGATGCATCCATGACGCCTTATGAGATCATGCTGTCGGAGTCGCAGGAGAGAATGCTTCTGGTGGTTTCACCTCAGGATAAAGATGAGGTGAAGAGGATATTTGAAAAGTGGGATTTGCAGTGTGAAGTTATTGGAAAGGTCACATCGGACGGCATGCTTCGTGTCAAAAAATCGGGTGTGACATTTGCTGAAATCCCGGCATCATCGCTGGTTCTTGGCGGCGGAGCACCGGTCTATCATCTTCCAAGCCGGCAACCCGGTTATATGAGAGCTCTACCTGCTGAAACATCGGAGGATATAGCAGAGCCGGTTGATTATGGTGCGACGGTCCTCCGTCTGCTTGCGTCTCCAAACATTTGTTCGAAGGAATGGGTGACAACGCAGTATGATTCGACTGTCCGGACCAATACGGTGGCAATAGGGGGCGATGCTGCTGTCATCAGAATTAAGGGGACCAGTATGGGTATCGCGTTAAAAACAGATTGTAATTCGCGATATGTCTACTTAAATCCCTATCTGGGAGCACAAATTGCAGTGGCAGAAAGTGCCAGGAATGTTGTTTCTGTGGGAGCACAACCTCTGGCCATAACGAATTGCCTGAATTTTGGAAATCCCAATGATCCGGAAACATACTGGCAGTTCAAAGAATCGGTCCGCGGTATATCCGAAGCCTGCCGGGAGTTCGATACACCCGTCACGGGTGGTAACGTCAGCTTTTACAATGAGAATCCGAATGGACGCGTCTATCCGAGTCCGGTTATTGGTATGTTGGGGATAGTACGGGATATATCAAAGGTCACGACAATATACTTTAAGAATAAAGGCGATTTAATTGTTTTATTAGGAGATATAACAGACACCTTAGGTGCTTCGGAGTATATGCAGATGATATCCCAGAGAGCCATAGGGCCTGTACCGGAAATTGACCTCAGAAAAGAGAAGCGATTGCATCAACTGATTATAGAATCGATTGATCAGGGGATAATACAATCCTCACATGATGTGAGTGATGGTGGTGTAATGGTTTCACTTGCGGAATGTTGCATGGGAAGTTGCAGTAATGGAGGGTATTTGGGAGCACAAATCGATTTTGATCCGGGTATCCGTATGGATAGATTTCTTTTTTCGGAGGGACAGTCCCGGTATATAGTTTCTCTTGATCCGGGTAAATTTCAACAATTGACAGAGGCCTGCAAGAAATTTGATATTCATAACCACGTCCTGGGAGAGGTAATACCGGACTTGCTGACGATAAAGGGAATAATGCGGTTGGAGGTTTCAGAGATGGTGAGCGCGAATAGGAGGGGGATCCGTTTCGATTGATTCGGATGGAAAAGATAATAGTTACTTTACATAATATTTATTATTAGGCATATTGTCTTACCCATTATCCTTCTCCGTCATCTTCAGGTATATCAGGACCGCAAGGACCAAGAGTACAAAGGTGACGGTCACCCCTATGGTGATCCGCGTCCCAAGATCAGGAACTGAATCCAATATAAAGATATGAAAGAGATGCAAGAGCATACCGCTTATGTCGTATATGCCAGGATAATTGAAATTACAAAGTAGCACAAAAGAATAACCCCGACAAGATCAGGTACTCTACTTACCTCTCCCTTGATTGCCTTCCTGTCAATGAAAGGAACCGCTACAAGGACGAAACCAAAAAGGCCCACAAACATGTTCACAACCATCTCGCCATTCAGTGAGAAAATGGTTGAGGGAAATAAGCGCAATGTTTCGTAGAATGGTAAGAAATACCATTCGGGTTTAATTCCTACGGGAGCTGAAGAATATGGATCTGCCTTTGCTCCTGGAATTATCGGAAAAATCAAACAGATCCAAACAAGAAGTATCCCGGCCAGAGTCCAGCTCAGGAGATCCCTATATAGGAACGACGGATAAAATGGTACAGTTCGATAATTGTCACCGGTTCTTACAGGGACACTGGTACCATGGATCTGATTCAGGATTAAGTGGATGACGGTAAATCCAATTAACATCATGGGTAGAATTGAAACATGTAATGCAGAAAATCGTTTTAAACTTTCTTCTCCGATAAAGTCGGATCCCCGTAAAAGATGTGTCAGGAAGTTTCCGATGATTGGTAATGATCGGGGAATTTCAGTACCGATTTGCGTGGCAAAATATGCCGTGGTATCCCAGGGAAGCAGTGAACCCGTGAAACAAAAACCGAACAAGATAAAAAGTGTAATAACGCCGCTAATCCATGTAAATTGCCGCGGTTGGCGATATGCCTTCATGAAGAATGTACTGGCTAAATGTATGAGAACAACCACGATGAGCAAATTTGCAGACCAATGGTGGACCGTTCTCAGGAACCAACCAAAGGCCGCTCG
>JAWOKN010000004.1:0-70578 GCA_033854175.1 Bacteroidota bacterium
TTTTGCCGTCCAGATCGCAAAGCACGATATCACCAAGCTTCAGTGCGGCTATTCTCTCCTTGATCGTCGCGAGATCTCCCACCACGACAACAGCCATGTGGTTGGTATCGAGATATTTCGATGCGACACGCCCGACATCAGCCACACTTACCGCATCAATGTTCTGGAGATACCTGTTGTAATAATCATCGGGCAGCCCGTAGAGAACGATGTTCTGGAGTGCCCCGGCAATCTGCACCGGTGTTTCAAAGGTCAGCGCAAATCCCCCGATCGCACCCTTTTTTGAATAGGCGAGTTCGTCAGCCGTCATCCCCTTGTCCCGCATCAGATCAATTTCATGGAGACATTCAACGATCGCACTGTCGGTTTTTTCCGTGACAATGCCGCCGCCCGCAACAAAAGGTCCGATCCCCTTGAGGAATCTGAAGCTCGAAGTCGCACCGTAGGTGTACCCGTGGCGTTCACGGAGATTCAAATTGATGCGGCTCGTGAACTGACCCCCGAGCATGCGATTCATCACCATCACGGGAAAATAATCCGGGGTGGATCGCGCAAGCGCCGGATAGCCTATGCGGATTTCCGACTGCGGTGCACCAGGCTTGTCAATCAGATAAATTCTCCGCTCAGCCACCGCGGGTGGCTGGGCAACGGAAAACGGGGGAATCTGCCCCTGCTGCCAGTCCTCGAGCCCCTCCTCGAGCATGGGGACGATCTCCGGCAATTTCGCATCCCCGACCACGATCAAGGTGGCATTATTCGGGTGATAATACGACTGATAAAACTGCACGAGATCCTTCCAGGTCATCGCCTGGAGTGATTTCTCGGTGCCGCCGGTATTGTTCCCGTACGGGTTCCCGGATCCGTAGAGTATATAGTTGAATGCGTTCGATGCGATAGCGGCGGGCTGATCGCGCTGCTGCACAAGCGATGCAAGCCGCTGCTTTTTCAGGCGCTCGAACTCTTTTTCAGGAAAGATGGGGTGAGCGATGACATCGGTGTAAATCGCCAGCGCCTTGCCGAGGTTTTTTGACAGTGTGCGGAGTGATACGAACGAACCGTCAAGATTCGCGTTCGCCCCGAGGGAAGCGCCGAGAGCGTCGAGCTCATCCGAGATCTGAAGAGTGGTCCGGGTTTTCGTACCCTCGTCCATCATATCGGCGGTCATCGTCGCAACCCCGGGCTGCGCCAGCGGATCGTGATCGGAACCCGCCTGGACGACAAGACTCATGGCAGCAAGCGGCAGCTTGTGGTCCTCAACCAGCCAGACCTGAAGACCGTTTTTTAACGTGGCCTTCTGAATTTCGGGCAGGTGGATCACCGGAGCGGGCTTGCCTTCCGGACGCTTTGTCCGGTCAGGCTGTCCGCCCCCCCATACGGTCGCCGACACAAGCGACAATCCCAGAATCATCATCGTAGAATTCCTCAGAATAGATTTCATGGTTCATTCCCCTTTCTGTGCGGCAAGTTCGGGTTTACCGTCGGGTACAATGCTAAGGACGATTTCAGGCTTTGTAAGATATTTCTTTGCGACAGAAAGAACCTCCGCCGGTGTGATCCCCCTGTACATATCCAGCTGACGGTTGTAATTCTGGGGATCACCGGTGTAGGAATAGTAGAATGCGAGCGATATCGCCTTGCCCAGCTCGGTGGCGGCGTTGTCGATCGTCTGCACCTCCACCGCCGTGACGGCCTTTGCTATCTCATCCTCCGTCACCGGGTTCTTCAACAGATCGTCCATGATGGAATCGACAACCGATTCAATGGGCGTGAGCCCCTTTTCCGGCTTGGCCGTCACCTGGATCTGGAAGTAACCGGCGATCTCGTAGCCGTTCTGACCCGCTTCAACCGACTGGGCAATCTGCTTGTCGTAGACCAGCGTCTTGTAGAGGCGCGATGTTTTTCCTCGGCTGAGAATGTCTCCCAGCACCTCCATCACCGCGTTTTCCCTGGTATAGTTCGGCGCCGTCGGCCAGGTGATGAAAAGACGCGGGAGCTGAACTTTATCCTCAAAGACCATCCGCTTGTTCTTCTCCACGACCACCGGGACCTCGCGCGGCCGCTCGAAATCCCTGCCGCGGGGTATATCACCGAAGTATTTCTCTATGAGTGGTTTTACCTCGGAGGATTGAAAATCACCACACAACACCAGACAGGCGTTGTTCGGGGCATAGTATGTCCGGAAAAAATCCTTGACATCCTCGAGCGAGGCTGCGCTCAAATCCTCCATATACCCGATGACGGGCCAGCTGTACGGATGTGTCGCGGGATATAACGCCTTGGCGATTTTTTCATCCGCAGTCCCGTAAGGCACATTGTCCACACGCTGCCGGCGCTCATTCTTGACGACATCCCGCTGGTTGTCAAGCTTCTGCTGGTTGACCGCCGACAACAGATATCCCATCCTGTCCGATTCGAGATAAAGACCAAGCTCGAGATAATTGCTCGGGACAACCTCGAAATAGGTCGTTCCGTCCTCGGTGGTAAATCCGTTGATGTTTGCACCGATCTCCTGCAGGAGCTTGAAGTGCTCGCCGTCGGCGACATGTTCCGATCCCTTGAACATCATGTGTTCAAAAAGATGGGCAAAGCCGGTGCGTTTCACCTTCTCGTTCTTGGAACCGACATGATACATCACGGTGAGGGCCGTAACCGGCGCCGAGTGATCCTCATGAAGAATGACATTCAGACCGTTGCCGAGTTTGTACTGATCGAATTTGATATCGATTTGTGCCATCATAAGTCCTGAAAAAAAGAATAATGAAACCACGGCCATGCGAACAAGGTTCATATCGCTGTTCCCTTCTGGATGAGTTAACGGAATGGTGAGAATCTACGGATTTGAGGCCTGAGATGCAAATAATTCTACGAGCGCACTGGTGCGTCCGTATGGAATCTGCCGGAGACTGGTGATGGATGAACGGCGGATTCTCCGCCCGCCACCACCCCGGGGGGGGAGCGGGTGAGGTCGCCGGATGTCCGACAGACAGAATACTTCTATAATAATTTGAGAGAGACCATCAGCTCTCTCTCGGCTCTCTGGTTCCTGCTCCAGGCGAATGCATACCCCACGGAAAATGTTGATTCCAGATTTGAAAACAGGACGATCCTGAAATCCACCTGACTGCCCACATCAAGGTAATCCGTCCGCAGGCTCTGATCATCGATGTTCGTCATCAGGACACCGGAGAAAAGGGCAAACCGAGCCCACGTACAGTACGCGTTGAGTATCCCGGCGCGGCGGAACCTGACGGGCGGAAGGTCAAGTTCCAGCATGAATTTCCCATACCGTGTCCCGGCCGCCTCATTCAGCTCCAAACCCGGGAAACTGTAGTACTCACGGTACCGCTGCACGTCCTGATAGTCTATCCAGTTGTTGCCGAATCCGCCGAAGTAAAAATTGGCAAAGGGATCATCCCTCCCCCGGGGCGAAAAACCGAACGAGGTCCGCGCCCAGAGTGACGTGTGATCCACCGGAAGCATGAATCCGTAATCCAGGCCTGTGTAGACAAGCGGGTAGAATCTCGATTGTACAAGGGTATTGAGGGACGATAGCGTCCACTGAATCCCTTTTTCTGCATCCACGGAACCGAGTGTTCGGATGTAATATCTGTAATTCAGCCTCCCGTTCAGAGTGACAAATTTGTCGAAGGTTGTCGCAATGTTCTGATAATCCGGCAGTCGTTCAAGACCGCTGTAACCGGCCAGATCCACCACCGCCGACATCGTCCTCGGGTCGTCGCTGATGATCGGTTCTTTCAGTGTGATTCCGGCTGAATACCCCTTCCGGCTCACTTTTGTCGGCCCGAACAGGTCATAGAAATCTGCTCCATTGACCGTCCCGCGGATTTTCCAGTTGAGATAACCTCCACCAAGCGACAGATGCAACCTCTCGCTTTCACCTATCGACCGGTTCGGTGTGTAGGATCCGGTCAGGTTCAGATTGTAGAGCCCGAGCGGGTCTGCGATATTGAAGCGTAAACCATACGCGACCAGATTTTTATAACCCTCCACAACCGGGTAGACCGACATGAGCCGGAGGTTGGCGAGACCATTATACTCCCCGTTATAGATGGTCAGGGAGTCGATATTAATCCGCCTCGATGACGGGGGATCCAGCGTCCACGACGCCACCTCAGGAAAGCGGAGATATATGCCCTGCCCCAGATACCGGACCGCACTGACATCCTCAAGCGAGTGATTCGTAATCCATCCCGGCCGGAACCCCTGACCGCTGTACTCCCATGCGACCAGCGAATCCTCCGACACCGGCACGGGCCGGAAAAAACCGGTTTCCGAGTTTGTCAGCCACTTCATCTCACTGGTCGCGAGATCATAGCGGACGATGTTCGAGACTCCCGTGGAGTATGTGGAGCCGTACAAGGAGCGGTTGTCCGCGGAAAAGACGAAGTCCTCAGTCGACGTTTTCTCGGATGTGAACAGCACCTTGTAGCTTGAATCTCCCCCCGCAAGCAATTTCGGCACATCCATGGTTATCAAATGCTGCGTCCCGTTCACTTCAGCAAGTGTCATTGCGAGCATGGATCCGTCCGGGGATACATCGAGATCAAAGATGTCCTGCCCGTACGGCCAGGTGAGAATCTGGTTCCAGCGCGTGTAGGGATATGGTATTCTCACGATCGTGGAGTACCCCGCATCATGCCGTATTCCCCAGAGGGATGAATCGGCCTGGTCGAACGCAAGATCACCTATCCGGGATTCCGGCAGGAGACAGGTCGTACTGCCGGTTGCAAGGTCGAAGGCGTTCACATCACGCCATTTGTTGTTGTTCGTGGTAAAGAAGAGAACTCTGCCGCGTGGATTATAGGCAAGAGAGGTGACGTAGAACAATGCCGGACCTTTGACCTCGCACAGGTTTTCGACCTGGCCATTTCTGCCATCGATGGAGACAATATGCGACACCTGGCCGGGATACCTGACTGCGGCATAAAGCTTCCCCGAGGCTGAATCGTAAAACGACCTGGAGACCGACCCCAGCGCCCGTGACGAGATCGGCCTGGATCGTGTGACGGGATACTTCCGGATCGAATCGAGATTGTCGTTCTGCCACGTGTGCTCGAATTTCAGCCAGTCCGACCAGCCGTCATCGAGTGATTTCCCGTAGACCTGCTGAAATTGCGTTGCAAAGAAATGGGAACTGCTGTCTGACCGCGTCACCCAGGCCAGGAGCTTCTCCGGTCCGTAGGTGTAGGCAAGGTAGCTCATAAACCGCGTCCCGTACAGGTACGAGTTCACTCCGACCTGGAAATCGATCGTCGTACCCTCGGATTCCAGTCCGACGACATCGTAGATATACGTGCTGTCCCTCACCATCGAGCGGAAAACCATCTCGTCGTATCCTCCCAGCACGCGGCCCACCCCTCCGGACATCCATGTCTCCATAAAGACCGCAATCCCTTCGTGGTACCACCTGGGTGAATACCGCCGGGGTGTGGTGAGATAGGTATACAGCATCGATAGCGGTGCCTCGGAGGTTGCGCTGACTTTCCCGAAAAAGAGGGATCTGAACACCCTGTCCGGACCGGCAGCCTTGTCACACGCGACAATATGAATGAGCTCATGATTCATCAGCCAGTTCATACGTTCGTTGGCCGGTACCGTCTCATAGACGTAATTAAAAGGCGCAAGACCGATGTCAATGTGGTTGTTCGGCACAACATCCGCCCCTCCGTGCCCGAAATCGTCGAAATCCTCAAGGAAAATCGTCACCTTCCCCGACGGGAGAAAATTGAACATGCGTTCATCGAACGCCAGGGCATTCTGAAAACAGCGTGCGAGATGGGGCACAATGTACTCGTGGGCCTTGCTGTAATAAATCAGGCGCAAGTCTTTTGTCATTAACTCCGACAATTGCGCGCGGGCAGGAATGACGATAACCAGAAAAAGGACGAAAAGGATTCCGAGAAAGAAAATCCTTCTCCCCTTCCCCTCCTTGCTAGGTCGTCGCAATGAGCATATCATGCGGGTCACGATCGATGGGGACAGCTGTCTTCAAAACAACAGAGATGCCGGCGAGAAAACACCGGCATCTCGTAATTCATACGTGGACATGGACCAGAAATTTAGTCCGCAATCATGCTCTTGAATTTGTTGCTCTCGAGCATTGCAGAAAAGTTCGGGTTCTGCAGGAGGGCCGCGAAACTCGGCTTCGCGATCATCTCTGCAAAATGGTTCTGTGCCAGGGCCGCGAAACCCGGATTCCGAATCAAGGCCGGGAAGGCAGGATTTTTCGCCAATGCACTCAGACCCGGTAGCTGCGCGAGCTGGTAGAACTCGGGATAACGGGCACACTGCGCATACTCGGGCAACCGTATCGCCTGGTAAAACTCCGGCGACCGGGCGAGCTGCGCGTAGGCAGGTGCCTGTATCAACTGGTAGAATTCCGGCATCTTGATGAGCTGTGCATACTCCGGGAGTTTGATCGCCTGATAGAACTCCGGCATTTTCGCAAGCTGCGCGAACGCGGGCGATTTGATCAGTTCTGCGAACGCAGTTCCCTTCGCAAGCTGTGCAAACGCAACCGATTTTGCACACTGATAGAATGCGGGGATTTTCACCAGCTGGGCAAATTCACGCATGTTCGCCAGTTGTGCAAACGCAGGATTGTTTGCCTTCTGTGCATAGGCCACATTCTTCGCGAGCTGATAAAATTCCGGACTCTTGATGGCCTGGGCAAATGCTGGGGTGTTTGCAACCTGATAGAATTCCGGCATCTTAATCAACTGATAGAACTCCGGCATCTTGATGAGCTGGTAGAACTCAGGCATCTTCACCAGCTGAGCATAACTCGGCAAGTTGATGAGCTGATAGTACTCCGGCATCTTGATCAGCTGGGCGTAACTCGGCATGCTGATCAACTGGTAGTATTCCGGCATCTTTGCGATCTGTGCATACTCCGGCAGCTTGATCAGTTGCGAATACTGAGGGAGACTGATGAGCTGAGAGAATTCCGGCATCTTGATCAGCTGTGCGAACTCCCGTAAATTGGCGAGCTGATACAATGCTGGCATCTGCGCAAGCTGTGCGAACTCCGGCATCTTGCTCAATTGTGCCATCTCCGGCATCCTGGCAAGCTGAGCAAAATTCGGATCTTTCGCGAGGGCGCGGAACTGTGGATCCTTGATCATGTCAAGAACCCTGTCGTTCTGCAGCAGCATGGAGACATCCTGGTTCAGCAGCTCGACGTCCTGTTGGTTGATCTGATTGGCTTTGTACTTTTGTACGCTCCCGATGGTCCCGACTGATTCGCGCTCACTCGGCCATGGATACAGAAAGGCAAAGTAGATGATGGCGACGACCACAATCGCGACCCCCCCCATAAACAGATTTTTCTTCATATGACCCTCCTGAGGTTAAAGTGGTTGTTTAGTGGATTAAACTTTGCTCCCACGTATGTGAGATCTACATAAGAAATACAGCGCCGGAGTCAAAAAGTTGATGACGGATACAAATTATTCATTCGGATTACTTCACTCATTTTCCTGTAAAAACTGGCATTTTGACGATTTCAAGCGATTTGAGTACTTCTTATGGTTTTTTTTGCCCATCTGGAATATCAGGAGCTGTAAAAATAACCCACCCGTTCTGAAGAAATGATGTATACCTCACCCGTCTTGATTGATGGAATAAATGTTAGGGAATAACAATGTGAAAGTCAAATAGGTAACGCCCCCCCCCGAATCGCCCATTAAAATCGTACCTGAGGGAAGTTGAAGAAGGATTCGGTGCCCGTTAATACGGGTAACCGAAATACGACGGGCTTACCCGCGACAGAACGGGCTTAACATAAGAAAAAACCCCGCCCGTCCGAGGATGAGCGGGGTCCGGAATTTCAGATAAATGATTCTCAGGAGTTGGGAATCTGAACTGCAATATATGCCATCTGACCCGTTCCTTTCCTGACACGAAGGAGCAGCGCGTCACCCGATTTGTGCTCCTCGACGATCGACTTTAACTGTTTTGGATTGGAAATCTTCTGGCGGTCGGCTTCGAGGATCACATCCCCCTTCCCGATATTACGGTTGTATGCCTCACTGAAACGGGTTACCTCGGTGACCACAACACCGGTCTCAAGCGACATCTGTTTTTTCTCGTCTCTGTTCAGCGGGCGGACGCTGAATCCGATCTTATCCAGCGCATATGCCTTGGCATCCGAGGAACGATCATTCGATTCCTCATCATCCGAACCAGTCTGGTTATCGCGGGATGCCAGGGTTTCCTCTGCCCGTGATTTCAGGGTTACCTTTTTCTCAAATGTGCTCCCATCCCTGAAAATTTTAAGAATGACCCCGTCTCCGGGATGCTTGCGGGCAATATAACTCTGGAGCTCACTCGGGGAATTCATCGCGATCCCGTCAAGGGAGAGAATGACATCCCCTTCTTTAAGCCCAGCGCCGATCGCCGCACCGTCCTTGACAACCGTCTGCACCCACACCCCGCGGGCGCTGTCAAGCTTCAGGGCTTTCGCCGCCGTTTCATCAATAGGACCGATCGTAATTCCCAGATATCCACGGATGATCTTACCGTGTTTGATCAGGTCCTCCGCAACAGCCTCGGCAAGGTTGATCGGGATCGCAAAACCGTATCCCTGATACCGTGCATTGGTTGTGGCAATGGCCGAATTGATGCCGATCACCTGACCCCGGAGGTTCACCAGCGGCCCGCCGCTGTTCCCCGGATTAATCGCCGCATCCGTCTGAATGAAATCCTCTATGCCGTACCCCTTGTCATCGTGAATAATCCCGAGATTGTTCCTGCCGATGGCGCTGATGATGCCGGCCGTGACGGTCCCCTGCAGGCCCAGCGGATTTCCGATGGCAAGAACCCATTCACCGGTCTCCAGCTTGTCGGAATTTCCCAGTGAGGCCGTCGGTAAATCATGCCCGTCAATCTTGATCACGGCAAGATCCGTCGAGGGATCCGTGCCGATGATTTTTGCCTTCGCCTTATGGGTGTTGCTCAGGATGACGTCCACCATGTGCTCGTCGGCGTCATCGACAACGTGGTTGTTCGTAAGGATG
This sequence comes from Bacteroidota bacterium, assembly GCA_033854175.1. Classification (GTDB taxonomy): domain Bacteria; phylum Bacteroidota; class Ignavibacteria; order UBA10030; family SZUA-254; genus DATKPE01. The sequence goes on from JAWOKN010000004.1 coordinate 9,039, forward strand.
TATCCGTCAGGGCTGATGATGACACCCGACCCTGCTGCCTGCATCTGCTCCTGTTCGGGAAGTTTGAAATCGGGACCAAAGAAATGAAAGAACTCGTTCATGTCGTTCGACGGGGATTTCGCCTTTGTCGTCACCGTGATCGAAACGACTGTCGGTGAGACCGCCTTGCTCACCTCGATGAACGCTCTGCTGAGAGCTCGGGGATCGAACTCGGGATCTTTCAGAGGGGCAGGCGCCCCGAGTTTCACCTGCGGATCACCCGCAAAACCTGGGGTGATGCCGCCGTGAAAATTCGTCACCAGGACAGCTCCGAAGATGATGCCGATAAAGATGAGAAAGATCGCAGCAAGCACAGACTTTTTATTCATAGACTACTCCTTGTGGAACATCATGACAAAAAAACCATCTCTTTCTATGTATACACAACCGGGCGGATGATTGTTACATGCCATCCCCTTTTCCGCTCTTAAAATATAAGCATTTTCAGGGAAAATTATATTAAAAATTTTTAAGCAGACTGAAGGATGGTCGTGAAGATTTTCTGGGAATTCAACGCTCTGATGCCGGGGATGTGATACTGCATGTAGGTCCATAAAAAATTCCCGGTTTCATCCTCGACGACCTTATCCCGGTTCACTATCTCCGGAACCTCCGCCGGCGAGGCGTGAGCAAGTGCAAGAAGGAGTTCAAAGGCTTCAACCGACAGCCGGTATCCACCTGGGGATTTTTTTGCGCACGCGCCGGACAAAAATCCGCCCGATTCCATCAGAACCCGGATGTCCATTTTCCTCGGCGGATGATCCGTGAATGCCCGGCCACATGCGGCACACCGGTCAAAGGCGGGATGAAATCCGAGAAGACCGGACATGTGCAGTTCAAAGAAATACAACAGCGGCGACGGCTGTGCGTGTGAGGCGTCGAGGTGGTGCAGCGTTTCGGCGAGAAGCCAGAACAGGGCGGAGTTCTTTTCCTCATCGTGCGCCACGAGATTCATCAGCTCGATCATCGCAAGCCCGACGGACATTTTTTGCAGGCTTTCTGTTATCCTCCGGTACGAGCGGACGATGTCGCATTCGGCAAGAATCTGCAGATCCCTCCCTTCCTTCCGGTAGACGACCGCCATGACGTGCGTCATCGGTTCGAGCGAGGCTCCGTATTTGTTGTTCTTCCTGCGCGCACCCTTCGCGATGACGCTGATCTTGCCGTGCTCTTCGGTGTACAGCGTGACGATTTTGCTCGACTCGAGGTACTTCATCGCCCTCAAAACAATCGCCTCAGTTTTTTCGATGATCTGCATGGAAAGTGTCGTTCCCGGGTTAACCAAAGTTGTACGGTGACCGGAAAATTCCCCGCTCGGTGACAATCGCCGAGATCAGCCCCGAAGGAGTCACGTCAAATGCCGGTGTGTAGGTCTGACAACCGACCGGCGCCGTATTCCGTTCACCCCACTCCGTCAACTCCCTGCCCGAACGCTCCTCGATCGGGATCGTGGAACCGTCGCGAAGGCTGGGGTCGATCGTCGAACTCGGCGCGATGACATAGAGCGGAATTTTGTGGGCATGGGCAGCGACCGCATGCATGTACGTGCCGATTTTGTTTGCTGTATCACCGTTTGATGCGATCCGGTCGGCTCCGACCACAACCAGGCCGATCTTCTTCTGCTGCATAAGAAACGCGGCGGTCGAATCGGTAATCAGGGTCACAGAGATCCCCGCCTTCATCAGCTCCCAGGTCGTCATCCTGGCTCCCTGGAGCAGAGGCCGGGTTTCACAGGCAAAGACGCGGAGGTGCTTTCCCTGACGATGCGCGGTATAAAGAACATTCAGCGCGGTCCCCTCGCCGCCGGTCGCAAGAGCGCCTGCATTGCAATGGGTGAGAACTGACGCGCCGTCAGGGATCAGCGGCGCACCCTCCTCGCCGATCTTCCGGCACATCATTTCATCCTCATGATGAATCGCAAGCGCCTCCTCGACGAATCTCGCGCACTTCTCGTCATCCGGAATCTGCAACTCGAGAATGCACCCCATACGATGGAGCGCCCAGGAGAGATTGACGGCTGTGGGACGTGTCGCCAGGAGGGTCCGTATGGCTTCCCGTACCGGAGGCCCGATGGGGAGGTTTGCACGACGAGCTTCGAGGGCAGCCAGGGCCGCGCCATACGCGGCCGCAACGCCGATGAGCGGGGCTCCGCGTATGCGCAGGGCTCTGATTGCATCCGCGATAACCGCAGAGCGGTCCGTCTCGACGTACTCTTCTTCAGCAGGAAGTTTTGACTGATCGAGGAAACGGACTACCCCTGCCTGCCATTGAATTGCCCTGACCATTGAGGTTCAAACACTGGTGTCGGCTTCAAACTTGGAGAGGTCCCGGAATTCCCGGAATCTGTCCTTTATTTCAAGATAGGAAAGATCCTTCAATCTTCCCAGGCTGAACCGTTCAACACAAAATGACGCAAGGGCGCTTCCATAAATGACCGCGCGCTTGAAGTTTTCCTCCGAGAGGTCATCCGTTTTGGCAATCCAACCGATGAATCCACCGGCAAAAGCATCCCCCGCACCCGTCGGATCATTGATATTCTCCAGCGGATATGCCGGGGCCGAGAAGATGGTTTTCTCCGTGACCAGCAAGGCACCATGCTCCCCCTTCTTGACAATCACCACCCTCGGACCCATCTGCATAATTTTCTTCGATGCCTTGATCAGGTTCGGTTCCTGGGTGATCTGCCGGGCCTCGGAGTCGTTCAGGATAAACACATCGATCAGCTTGAGCGTTTTTTTCAGTTCATCATTCTTCCCGATGATCCAGAAATTCATCGTATCGCCGACAACGAGCCTGGGCTTCTGGATCTGTTCCAGCACCCGGCGCTGGAGAATCGGATCAATGTTGCCCAGACAGACGTACATCGTCTTCTTGTACGATTCGGGAATGACCGGATCAAAATGCTCGAACACGTTCAGCTCGGTGAACAGCGTCTGACGGCTGTTGAGATCATATTCATACCGGCCGCCCCAGCGGAATGTCTTTCCGCCAGCAACCTTCTGCAACCCCTCAAGGTCGACTTCGCGGCTTTCAAGAAAATCGGTGTACTCCTTTGAAAAGTCACTCCCCACCACGGCCACAAGTCGTACAGGAGTCACAAAATAACTCGCCGCAGTGGCGATGTAGGTCGCCGATCCACCGAGGACGTTTTCCACGCGACCGAACGGTGTTTCGATCGTATCGATCGCCACCGACCCAACGACTAGTAAGCTCATGATTGATCCCTCCGGAAATTCAATGTTGTTCGAGGTTCGGACATCGGCCCGATCAGGGAATGTCTCACCTGCTCATCTGCGGAGCCCGCATCGGGGGAAGAGGCTTCCGCGGGAACTTCGCGTCACGCATCGCCGCATTGTAGGCGAATGCCGCCATGATGACAGCAGCCTGCTGCACATCGCCAGTCTGCGCCCGTTCATAGACATCCATCGTTGAGTGGTGCGTCCGGGTCCCGTATTCGAGCGGGTCCTGGATAAACTGAAATCCCGGCAACCCCGCGGCATCAAAAGACTGGTGATCGGTCCCGCCGGTATTGCTGAGCGAGAGCGTGCTGGCATCCTCGTCCCGGAATGGGACAAGCCAGGATCTGAAGATCGGCCGGACCGCATCATTCGCCTGCATATAGACCCCGCGAACCTTCCCGCTCCCGTTATCATTGTTAAAGTAAACCGAAAATGTTTCAGCCTCGGGTTTCAGTTTCACCGTTCCGATGGTATCAAACATGGTACCTTCCTTATCGGCAAAATGCTGCTTCACATACGCCTGGGAACCTAGAAGACCCTGCTCCTCCCCTCCCCAGAGACCGATCCGTATTGTCCTTCTGGGTTTGAGATCAAGGCTTTTCAGTATGCGCATCGCTTCCATGCAGACCGCGGATCCCGTGCCGTTATCCGTGGCGCCTGTTCCCCCGTGCCATGAATCAAAATGCCCGCCGATCATCACGACCTCATTGTTCAGATCAGTCCCCGGGATCTCGGCGATGATGTTAAACGACGAATCGGCTTTATTGAAGGTCGCATCGTATTGGATATCGATTTTCGGATGCTCACCCTTCTGGATCATCCGGATGAGACGGTCGTAATGCTCGACACCGACGGCGATCTGGGGTACGATTTTCGGGGCATCAGCCTGCCACACGCTGACACGCCTTCTGGATGAAGAATCGGGGTTTTGCGGCACGATGGCCTGCTGAACAAAGATCGTTCCGCCGTCGCCCAGACGGCTGACGCTGAGGACCGCCAGCGGTCCCTCCTTTTCCAGCAACATCCACTTTTTGTACTCGAACCGGGCCCGATCCCTGTTCTCGTTGCCGAAAAACATCCTGCGCCGCCGTGCATCCGGCAGCGGTGAGTTCGCAAGTTTCAGAAGCGTCGAGTCGGCGTCCCTCGTCGCATCCGGCTGAAAATGTGCCTTCACATCGCGAAGGGAATCAAAGAGGACAACCTTCCCATGCAATGTGCCGGCGAACGCGCTGAGCTCGCCGTCGGTTTTCGGATCGAAGTACACCACCTCGCCCGTCCCGTGAGCCGGGGGCGACCACGCCTTGGGATACGATATCAGCGGAAAATTCTGACCGGCGATCACCATCGCGGAGTAACTCTTCAACGACCATCCCCGGCCGAATGGTCCCCATGATTCCCGGTGAATGTTTGAAAGCCCCCAGCCGTGGAATTCCTTTTCCACCCAGGCCGCCGCCCGGGAAAAACCGGGGGAACCGGTGAGACGCGGACCATACACATCCGTCAGATAGCTCAGGATATCCATCACCTGGGACCGATGAAAACCCTCGTCCTTGATTTTCTCGATTGCAGATGAGTCAAACTTTTCCTGCTGTTCCTGAGCAGCAAGCATGCCGCAACCGAAAAGAAGAACGACAACCACCACGTAAAATCTCTTCATAACCGCCTCATGGATGTTAGAGGATGATGATTTGGGAACATACGCTTCATAAACCTTCCTGCGCGACGACATAGGTGAGAATTGCGATCGCTATTCCGCCCAATTCAAGTTCTCGTTCATTCACTTTATCAATGGTGTCGCTGTCGGAATGATGATAATCGAAATACCGCTGACTGTCAACGCGCAACCCGATCATCGGGACACCGAGCCTGCCGAGCGGGGAGATATCCGCCCCTCCTCCGCCCCTGGTTATTCTGTCGGCATCAATTTCACCGAGGAGAAATGCCCACCGGGCGATTTTTTCATAGGCGGTCGAGTCGGCCTCCACCCCGAATCCCCGGGGGGTAAAACCGCCGGCATCGGTCTCCAACGCCGCAATCGGTTTTTCACCCGCACGCTCTTTTGCGGCATATGCCGTGCCCCCATCAAGCCCGTCCTCCTCATTCATGAACAAAACCGCACGTATGGTCCTCTTCGGCCGTAACCCCAGGTCGTGAATCAACCGTAATGCTTCCAGACTCTGGACGACACCTGCACCATCATCATGTGCCCCCTGCCCCTTATCCCAGCTGTCAAGATGACCCCCGACAACAATGACCTGTTCGGGATGGTCGGTCCCGACCAGTTCACCGACAACATTCGCCGATTCCACCGGCGGCAGCGCCGCACACGAGAGCTTCAGGCAAATCCTGACCGTCTTCCCCGCCGAGAGAAGACTGTCGATAAAATTCGCACCTACGGTACTGATGGCAGCAGCCGGCACTTTCGGAATCGTATCAAGATACCACATCGCACCGGTGTGCGGGACATCGTCGATCCGCGACGTCACCGACCGGACAAGCGCCGCAACACCGCCGACCCTTGCGGCCTCAACCGCACCTTCCCCGCGCTGATCGACTGCACCGCCATACCCTTCAAAGGTATTGAATTTTTTCCGGTCAAATGGCCTGTTGAAAAAGATGATTTTTCCCTTTGCCCGAGCACCTGCATCGCGCAGCTCCGAGAAATTCTTTACCTCCATTACCTCCGCGGTAATCCCATCAGCAGGCGTACCGACACTCCCGCCAAGGGCACAGATGCTCAGATGCGTCCCGGGGAGATCCGGTGAAATGAGTGCCGCGGTTTCCACGTCTCCCCTCTTCCAGTGGGGAACAGTCACGGGCTCCAGATGTACATTCTGAAATCCGAGCTGCTCCATGAGCTTTTTTCCCCAGACAACCGCCTTCGCCGCGTTCGGTGATCCTGCGATCCGGGAACCGACACTGGATGTCAGATCGGTAAGGTAACCGTACGCACGGTCTTGCTCGAGGCCGGTGTTCTTCAGATCCTCGGCTACGCTCCGGTAATGCCTGATGAGAGAGGAATCGGGCGTCTGTGTGAATACAGCGTGAAATGGAAGAACAATGATGGCCAGGAGAATCTGTCGGAGAATCTTCATCGATTTTGTCTCTTCAGAAGCAAACAACCAGTTGATATCGCCGGGGGAACAAATTGTTACACAACCACACAGGAAATGAAATGCGAAATCGTGATGTTTATGCAGAATATACAAAAATTTTCCGCAACATCAAGCCACCCCGGGGGGTGGGATATCCCACCCGGAGTGGTCTGATCCCGCTTGGGAAGTGAAATTCATGGTTTTCGGGAAGTCATCCGCAAAGAACTGCCGAACCTGTCACTCTCTCCTCATTCCTCCCCGGCAAAGGGGGGCCTTGCCACACTCCGGGGGTGCGTGATCAAACGACGGTGCGTTACAGCACCCCGGTTCCGTACACCTAAGACTGCCGGAAGGAGGACCGGGTTTCGGTCTGTCCACCCGATAACTTAACAAACGCTATCCTGATCCGCGAGGTCGCATCCTCCACCTTTTTCAGGATCTGCGATTTGAGGTCATGAATCGACTCCATCATGTCATGCAGAAATTTTTTGGAGAATAGTTTCTCACCGATGCTCCGGGAGGAATGATCGGGACACAACGAAGGTGCGACCCCCGGCCGGATGACGGATGCGTCATCGTCATCATCCTCTTCAACATGCAGCTTCAGGTTCACCTGTTTCCCCTTTCTGATGATCGTCAGATTCGCTTCATGATCCTTCGTATCACTGAGTCCACTGCTGAGGTCTTCAATATCCCTCACACTTTCATCACCAACCTTGACGATCACATCACCCGCCTTCACACCAGCCTTGTCTGCTTCGCTCCCGGACTCGACATCCGTGACGAGCAACCCGTGATGGTCTGGGGCCTCAAAATAATCAGCGAGCTGCTTCGACAACTCCTGGACTTCCATGCCGCTCATGGCATTCTCACCGAACGATCTCCAGTGAAACCTCATGCGGGGTATTTTTGGCAACACGGGGGGTGTGAAGTTGAAACTGTAACTGTCAAGACCCCTGTCTTTTTTGAGTCTTGCGGTGAGCGTTTTATGTTCGGTCTTGCGGACAACCTCGATTTGTATGTCCGTTCCCGTCTTGGCTTTCCGGACCGCACGGACCAGATCGTCACCATTTTCAATCTGCCTGTCACCAAACTTCACGATCACATCCCCCTCTTCGATGCCGGCTTTCTCCGCAGCGCTTTCATCCATCACATCGGTCACCAGTGCCCCCGAAGAGACTGAAAGATCTTTCTCCTTTTTGACATCCTGCGTGACATCCTGTATCATAACCCCCAGCCGGCCCCCCTGGACCAAACCCTCCAGATGCATCAAACTTCTTGACCGCTGAGCGTAGGAGGGGTTTTCAACTGTACAGAGGGCTGCAAGGAGGAAAAACAGCGCGAGCATTTTCCCTGACATAGTGTTCATCCTCGTGAAAAAATGACGGTGAATGTGTGTTATACCGGTTAGACTTCCCCCGGGCGGAAATGGTTGACATGATGTAGGGAAGATCGCCTCAGGTTTTCAGAATATCTTCAGAAGTTGAGACGGTTTTTCACCTGAAACCATCCGTTCCTGAACGATAATCAACCCTTCCTTCTGGCCAGGCCAGACCAGCCGCTGAACTGCATCCTGACAGGTAAACCAGCCAAACTCCGTGTGTTCAGCTGATAAACGGGGGGTGAGGCCGCTTTCAACCTGTGCCGCAAAAAGCGGAACAACATAGATGCAATCGTTCGGGACATGGTAGAACGCGTTCACATGCGGGACAGTCCAGAAGTGCGACGGCCTGAAACCGGTTTCCTCGGATAATTCCCGCAATGCACCTTCCACCGCCGTCTCCTTCCCCTCCAGGGAACCCGTGACATATTGCCATATCCCCGGATAAATTTTCTCATCCTCACGCCTCTTCAACAGGAGATATTCAGTCTGATCCATCTGAAATCGGAACACACACACTTCGATCATCGTTGATTGTACTTCCGGCATCGGGCATCCTTTCGTGTCATGGTGTTTGGAACATCCGGTCGATCTCCTCGTGTTTCAGGTACCGCCATTTCCCCTCCTCGAGACCTCTGAGGGTCAGTTTCCCCACCGCCGTTCTGCAGAGACCCTCAACGCGGTACCCTGCAGCTTCAAACATCCGCCGCAGCTGCCTGTTTTTCCCCTCCTTGATCGTAACAGAGACTTTTCTTGCCCCGAGGATCTGAACCGACGCGGGCAAAAACCTCTTCTGCCCGACCGACATCCCCGATTCAAACTTTTTCCCGTCCTCGTCCCGAAATTCCCTGTCCAGAATTACCTCGTAATGCTTGGGAACCTTCGTATCGGGATTCGTCAGCTTCTCGCCCAAAACGGTATCATTCGTCAGCAGGAGAAGTCCGGAGCTTTCCTTGTCCAGACGACCGACAGGAAATAACCACTGCCCCAGCTCACCGAGGATGGTGTAGACAGTACTCCGCCCCCGCTCATCCGACCGCGTCGTGACAATCCCCGCCGGTTTGTTCATCATGATCACCACGCGGCGTCGGGGGACAACTGGGCGGCCCTCAACCTCTATCCGAACCTTTTCGGGGATGCACCGGAGGGAGGGATTCTGAACTCTTACGCCATCCACGGTCACGCGGCCCCGGCGGACCATCTCGAAGGCCTGCGACCGTGAACAATACCCAAGTTTGGAAAGAGCCCGGGCAATGCTGACTCTTCCCGGACGACGATGCTGTATCATAGAGGATCTTTGCACATGGAATATTGATCCATGTGCATCCAACCACCCGCCCATCCCCCTTCTCCCTAAACCGAACCGCACAGGCGGGAAGGAGTGTATCAGGTGTTCAGGACAATCTCCTCGGGTTTTGTGAAGAGAAGATGGTCATGGAAATAATGCATCAGTAAAAACGACAGGACCACAATATAGTAGCACTGGTCAAATGAAAGGCCGAGCACCGGCTTGAGGTAGATCAGCACTGCGATCGTCAGAACTGCACAGGTCGTCAGACCCACATTAAAGAAATAGTACTGCCAGGTCTTGCCGGATTCCGATATCTTGTCGATAAACTTTGTGCCAATTTCTCCCTTCTCGTGCCGCAACCGGTTGATATAATAGGTCAGCCCGAGATATTGAAACGAATGCCAGGTGTTGAATCCCTGGAAGGCGACATCGAGATTTTTAAACGCCGGGATGATCAATGCCACCACCGCGGTCACGGATATCAGCAGGATCTTCGGGTAATTCGCCGTCCCGGACCTGATCTCATTGATGGTTTTCCAGACGAACATGACCACGGATGCGACAAAGATCGCGCACACAAAATAGAAGAGATAATCGGTCTTCAAAAATGAAGGGAAAAGGATCCTGTTCGAACCAATCATAAACTCATCATGAATGAATTTGTAGGTCGCAATCGGATAAAGTGCCGAAAAGAGGACGGCAAAATCGATCAGACGCGATGACAACCCCGAGGGCTGCGGCTGCCTTTTTGTATAACAATCGACGATGTACGAAGCCTGATGAATGATGTGAACCGATGCCCAGAAGAAGAACACCGTGATCAGCAGCCGGAACGCGTAGATTCCCAGGACAACCACCATCACCGGGATGAGCAGGGAGAAAAGGAGAAATGTCTTGTGCTGTTTTGTGAAATTCCGGTCCAGCGCCGTTCTCGTGTAAGTGGCGTACATATGAGGACCCCCGATAAAAAGCGCTATTAAACCGTTCACGAAGTTCCTGCTTGCATCCGCATCCCAGGTGAAATTCCATCCGACGGAGGAAAATATCGCATTCAGATAGGGTGATGCCTCGTTTGCGAGGTAATAGGCCAGGAATGGTATCGGGACCAGAAACACACTCAGGCTGATAAACGCCAAATCCCACCCTTTGCTCCGCAACCACAATCCTTCTGAAACCAGGCCTGCACGGGAATCGATCGCCATTTCATACGTTGAATTCGTCATGCTCTCTCGAGGAAGAACGTTCGTTGTTGGGAATGTGTGATGACAAACGCCAAATTCTTTTAAAAATAGAAAATTTTAGGGAGAGTGTCAAGAAATGCGCCTGGAATCATTCGTACATCCGCTCGATGAGGTGCTTGTACCGTTCCTCGACGATTTTCCTGCGCACCTTGAGGGAGGGGGTGATTTCACCCTCCTCGATCGTCAACGGATGATCGAGGATGACGAACTTTCTGACCCGCTCATAGCTGGCCAGGTCCTGCTGGAGCTTGTTCAGCTCCCGCTCATAATGACGGAATATTTTTTCATGACCGACCATCGCAGCAAGATTATCGGTGGAAATGCCCATTTCCCCTGCCACCTCCCGGACTGCATCGAAGTTGGGTACGATGAGCGCCGAGAGAAAACTCCTCCCGTCACCAACCAGAACGAACTGATCGACCAGGTAATGCTGCAGAAAAAGGTTTTCAATCCGCTGCGGGGCGATATTTTTACCTCCCGAACTGACGAAGAGGTTCTTCTTCCGGTCCGTGACAATGAGAAAGCCTTCCGAGTCGATCATCCCGATATCACCGGTGTGGAGCCAGCCCTCAGGATCGATCACTTCCCGTGTTGACGGTTCATCATGCCAGTACCCCTTCATGACGCCGGGCCCCCTGACCAGAATTTCGCTGTCGGGCGCGATGTTCACCTCGACAGTGGGAAGCGGTATGCCGACTGTTCCGAACTTGTACTTCTCGAGCCTGTTGAAACTGATCACGGGCGAGGCCTCGCTCAGACCATATCCCTCGAGGATGAGGATGCCGCTTGCTTCAAAAAATTCTCCCAGCGCAGGATCCAGCGCGGCACCCCCGGAGATGAAAAACCGAATTCTCCCCCCCGTCCGTTCACGGATTTTCCCCAACACGAGTTTGTCCGCGAGCCGGTAGGCGAGAACATCCCAGACCGGTACGCGGCCCCGCCGATGTCGCCGGTGATACCGTTTACCGACCGTGACCGAGATCTGGAAAATTTTCCGGCGTAGATAGGGCAGACGATTGACTTTCCGTGTCACACGCTGGTACATTTTCTCAAACAACCGCGGCACGGCAGTAATGACCGTCGGCCGTATTTCGAGCATATTGTCTATGACCTTGTCAACACTTTCCGCATATGCGATATCAACACCGCAGGCCATTGCAGTGTAGTAACCTGCCATTTTTTCGTACGAATGGCAGAGGGGCAAAAACGAAAGAATGGTGTCGGATTCGTTGAAGGCAATGGAGTCGGCGGAGGCGGTGATGTTACTCACGAGATTTCCGTGCGTCAACATAACGCCTTTCGGAGTCCCGGTTGTACCCGACGTATAGATGAGCGTGAGCAAATCGGCAGGCACCGTTTTTTTCTTTTCGTCAGCTAAAAACCGGGGATGGCAGCTCCGGAAAATTTTCCCCTCATCCAGCACCCGGTGCAACGGTATGAAGGCAGGATCGGGGTGACCCTCTTCAGAAAAGTAGATGACGTTCTTCAACGACGGAAGGTGCTCCCTCACCCGAGTGATTTTTTTTACGAGCACCGGATTGGAGACAAGGACGTATTCGACCCCTGCATCCCGGAAAATATACTCAATCTGTTTGGCCGAAAGCGTCGGATAAACGGGAACATTGACCGCACCGAGATGCATGATCGCAAAATCGGCCATGACCCACTCGGGACGGTTTTCCGATATCAGACCAATCCGGTCATTGCGCCGTACACCGAGTGATGCCAGACCGCATGCGAGATCCTCCACCCGGGACTGAAGCTCTCTGTATCTCATTCCCCGGTAGGAACCGTCGGATTTGGAGCGAAGGACGCACCGGTCGCTATCCCCGTACCGGTCCATCAAACGGTCGAACATCTCGAGAAGCGTCTGAAATTCAACGACGGTTGACACTATGATAACCCCAGGCCAGATTTCATCTATACATTGACTGAGAATTTCCTTAAATTATAACATGACGGTAAGAAAAGCAATGGCATCCGTCTAAGCTATTGTCAAATATAAGGATGACTTCCATCAAAAGGATACCTCCGTGCAGGGCGGCTGTTCAAAAGGTCCCGTTCGTACTGATTTTCAAGGCATCCGCCCGGATACCTCCGGAGCATCTGCAATGAATGTCGTGCATTCAGAAATTTTTTTCATTTTTAACTTGACTTCTTATCTGCAACTGTATATATTTCCAACCAATGTCCCCGCTGGTGAGGGATCTGACGGTTGGTATGCAATCCGGACTCCCGACACCGAAAAGATCCGGTTTACTCAAAATACACTGTTCCCCAAAAGACGATTTCCGGTTTCCGGCGGGGAGTTATTTTCTGACATCATAAGTTTTTTTTCTAGGTCGCACAAATCAAAAGGAGGAGACGAATGGCAAATCCCGAAATAACGATCCTCGGAGGGACAGATTCATCGGCAACCCCACGGGCCGAACAGAAGCTCCAGCGCAAGGGTCTGACCTTCCGACGCTATTACACCAAACCCGGGGTCCATCCCTTCGATGAGATTGAGTGGGAGCTGCGGACGGCGGTCATCAGCAACGAAAAGGGGGAAACGATCTTCGAGCAGAAGGACGTCGAGGTACCCAAGCCGTGGTCCCTGACCGCGACCAATGTGGTCGTGTCGAAATATTTCCACGGCAAGATGGGCACCCCCGACCGGGAAACGAGCGTCCGGCAGCTCATCGACCGTGTGGCGCGTACGATGACCACATGGGGTCGCAGCGGCGGATACTTCAACACCGAAAACGATGCTGAGACGTTTTATGCCGAACTGGTCTACCTCCTTGTCCATCAGTACATGTCGTTCAACAGCCCGGTATGGTTCAATGTCGGCATTGAAGAAAAACCCCAGTGTTCCGCATGTTTTATCAATTCCGTTGAAGACACGATGGAATCCATCCTCGAACTCGCACGAACAGAAGGAAGGTTGTTCAAGTGGGGCTCAGGGACAGGTTCCAATCTGTCAACCCTCCGCTCTTCCAAGGAAGGTCTGTCGGGCGGTGGCACCGCTTCTGGTCCGGTTTCATTTATGCGGGGGTACGATGCATTTGCCGGCGTCATCAAATCGGGCGGGAAGACCAGACGTGCCGCGAAAATGGTCATCCTCAATGCCGACCATCCCGACATCATGGATTTTATCCACTGCAAGGCCGAAGAGGAGAAAAAGGCGTGGGCGCTGATCGATGTGGGGTACGACGGAGGTTTTAATGTACCGGGCGGAGCATACGACTCCGTATTTTATCAGAACGCGAACCATTCCGTCCGCGTCACCGACGATTTCATGCGAGCCGTCGTCGACGACAAGGCATGGTCAACCAAGGCACTCACCGACGGAAGGGTGATGGAAACGTTCCGCGCACGGGAGATGCTGAACGACATGGCCGAGGCCGCGTGGATATGCGGCGATCCGGGGATTCAATTCCACACAACGATCAACAACTGGCATACGTGCTCGAGTACAGCCCCGATTCATTCGTCAAATCCATGCAGCGAGTATATGTTCCTCGACGATTCTGCATGCAATCTGGCTTCGCTCAACATGATGAAGTTCCGGACGGAGGACGGGGAGTTCGACATCGAATCGTTCTGCTACGCTGTCAGCATTACCATCACGGCACAGGAGATCGAGGTCGATAATGCAAGCTACCCGACACCCAAGATCGCCCAGAACAGCCACGATTATCGCCCCCTCGGTCTGGGATATGCGAACCTCGGCGCACTCCTCATGGCCCGTGGCCTCCCCTACGACAGCGAGGAGGGACGCGCGTATGCTTCCGCGGTCACAGCCCTGATGTGCGGTCAGGCCTACCGGCAGTCCGCACTGATCGCAAAAGAAATGGGTCCTTTCGGCGGTTTCCAGAAAAACCGCGAACCGATGATGCGTGTCATGAAGATGCACGGGCTCGCGGCCGACAGAATTGAGGACCGGTATGTCCCGGGCGATCTTCTTACGGCCGCCCGCAAGGTCTGGGACGACGTCTATGCCATCGGACGGGAGTACGGGTTCAGAAATTCCCAGACAACCGTCCTCGCCCCCACCGGAACGATCGGCTTCATGATGGACTGCGATACGACGGGCGTGGAACCCGATATCGCCCTGGTGAAATATAAAAAACTGGTCGGCGGCGGGTTTCTCAAGATCGTGAATCAAACCGTCCCTCTGGCCCTGAAGCAACTCGGATATATCGACGAGCAGATTGAACACATTACAGCCTATATCGACAAAAACGATACGATCGAAGGTGCACCCCACCTGAAAGAGGCCCACCTGCCCGTTTTTGACTGTGCATTTAAACCCGCGCGCGGAACCCGCTCGATCCATTACAACGGCCATATAAAAATGATGGCCGCGGTGCAACCGTATATCTCGGGGGCAATATCCAAAACCGTGAACATGCCCAACGATGTCACACCGGAGGACATCAGCAGAACCTATATCGAGGCGTGGCGCTTGGGGCTCAAGGCCCTCGCCATTTACCGCGACGGGTGTAAACGCACGCAACCCCTGAATACCAGTATGGACCAAATGAGCACCCCTTCAGGGCAGCGCGTCATCCGGCGGCGCCTGCCGGACGAACGACAGGCGATCACCCACAAATTTTCCATCGCCGGTCACGAGGGCTATATCACCGTCGGCCTGTACGAGGACGGTACACCGGGGGAAATTTTCATCACGATGTCGAAGGAAGGCTCCACGATATCGGGTCTTATGGATGCGTTCGCAACGTCCGTCTCCATGGCCCTGCAATACGGAGTGCCGCTGCGGGTCCTGGTCGAAAAATTCTCCCACATGCGGTTTGAACCGAGCGGATTTACCAACAACAAGGATATCCCGATCGCGAAGTCGATCCTGGATTACATCTTCCGATGGCTGGCCAAGAAGTTTCTCCCCCCGGAGGACCTGCCCCGCCCGCCGGAGGAGAATGGTGAACTGGCAGCTCCGAGAATTCTCGGGAAGACCGGGATTCTCACCGCGCAATCACGTGAACAGACCGAACACGTCGTCTACCAGGCGCAATCGGATGCACCTCCCTGCCATACCTGCGGCAGCATCATGGTCCGCAGCGGGAGCTGTTATAAGTGCGCGAATTGCGGGGAAACATCAGGCTGCTCGTGATGTGACAAAGATGATTTGTCGTTCTTTGTATCGATGTCTATCGGCACGCTCATCAGACGGGGCGTGCCTCTTTTTTCATCCTCACGATTAAAGGATCAAGGAATCATGAAATCTCTGAGCGCTGGCATTTTTCTTGTCGCATTCTGTGCACTCATCTTCATTCCCCTGTCAGGATGTGAGACCGATTCCAGAGAATACGTCCGGCTCGCCAAGACGGTTTTTGAAAAAAGCGTCCGGAACGACCCGTCAGGCGCCAACCTCATAGACTGGAATACCTTCCAATGCGACAACGAGGATCTTGGCCGGTCGTACATATCGCTCTCGACAGAATATGAAAAATCGCATTTCAAATCTGCCGTCATCGACCGCCTTTCGCAGTTGTACGCCTCACGGAACTGGAATGTGAACAACGTCCGGAATTGGAAATTACAATCCAAAGGTGTGGAGAGCGCGATCGTTACCGCAGATGCCCCGAACGGAACGATCACGGTCACCTTTCAGAAAGTTGATTTCCAGAAAAAAATTTCGCGTATTATGAATCAATAATGCTCCGGACACCCCGGACAATCCGCGCAGATTCGCCGACGGGATGAACCGCCCTCAGGGACGGAGGTTACCCCGGCGGGGACCATCGCATGAACTCCTGACCCGCACCTTCGCACATGCGGTTTGAAGTGGAAACAACGTCATGCCTTCACTGAAATTCGTACACATTATCCTGCTGGCCCTCGGATTTTTCAACTGCAGCAGCGTGCAAATCCCCCCGCTCCTCTATCCGGCATCGCCGCCTGAAACGCTCATCTCCCCTCCTCCTCCGGAATACCACTGGTGGAAAAAGTCCAGCCATCCCGACACGATCGCACACTGGATACCCCGTTACGTTTCGACAGGAATATCCTCCGGGATCATGGTCGAGTACACGGGATTTAAAAGCGATAAACCCGTGAATGCGCGGTACGCGTTTCTTGAACTTGCGCAACCGGACAACGACTCGACGTTTGGTGAAATGAGGACACGGATTAATGATCTGCGCCAGGCATTCTTTACCCTCCCCCCGGGAACCTATATCGTCCGCCATACAACTCCTTGGGCGGAACAAAAGTTTATCGGGAATGTCACCGTGAAGGACGGGGAATATTCCATCATCTCCGTCACCGTTCTGATCCCTCCCCAGGCGAGATAAGGCCGTCATAAATCTCTATTATTCAATATGTTAACGGATGAACCGTCATCCACTATCCGAAATTTTTCGCGTATTCATCGGGCCATTTCAGCCCCCTCCGCCGATCCGCTGGCGCCCCCGGAGATAAAATACTTTCACGAACTCTTGAATATCTCATTTGTCCGTTGTAAATTTCAACTATACGGGGTCGAATACACGAAAGATTCTGGTCGCTATTATGAAAACCGTCATTTGCATCCTCGCAATCGGATTTTCATTTCTCTGGCTCTCGTGCACAACAGCACTCCTCATGGACGCATCGGCGCTGCGCGAGGAGCTCGGACTGGAACGCATGCCGACACCAGAGGATTACCCGGATGTCGATGGCGTAATCCTCCTCGACAAACAGGAGATCGAAATGAACCTGGAGGCGAACAACGATCTCTTCACCTATAATAAAATTCACCGGATCCAGAAGCTTTTCCGCAACATTGAACACAATGCGACGGTTCAGATCCCCCTGTTCGAGGGTGAATCGATATCCGATCTGCATGCCCGCACTATACGACCCGACGGGAGCAATGTTTTTCTGAGAGAGCAGGACGTGTATACCATCACCGGCGAAGCGAAGGGACCGGTGTTTTATTCGGACGCGAAAATCGTCCGGTTTACGTTTCCTGCGGTTGAGAAGGGATGCATCCTCGATTACGAGTACACGAAAAAAACCCAGCGTGCCTTCTGGTATGATGTCTGGAAGATTCAAAACTACCTCCCCACGATGAAGGATCAGTACACCCTGACCATACCCCTCGTCCTGATGGATAAACAGCACGGTCTGGGGTGGACATGGCGCTACAAGAGCTACAACTACCCGGGTCTGCCGAAACCGGTCCAGTCCCCGACCAACATCTATGAACGGATGTCGAACAACGGAAAGGTGTCGTTCACCTGGACGCTCTATGACATACCCGAGTTCGAACGCGAGGTCAACATGCCGCCCCAATCCATGAATATGGCGTATGTAAAATTCTCGCTCTCGGAATGGTCGAGCTGGGATTCAATCGCGTCCTGGTACTACAGCAATTTCTTTGAGCCACAGCTTTCATCGGGCGACGACATCCGCCAGCTATCCAGGGAGCTTGCCGCCAACACGACGAACGAAAAAGAGGCCATACAGAGTATTTCAAAGTTCGTCCAGGGGATCCGCTACGTCGCCGTCGACCTCGGCCCGGGTTTCCTCCAGCCCTCCCCCCCACGGCTTGTCCTGCAGCGGAAATATGGTGATTGCAAGGACAAGGCGGCGCTTCTGGTCAGCATGTTGCACGCGGTTCATATCAACGCAAACCCGGTGCTCGTTCTGACCGCCTCCGAGGGAGTACTCGATCCTGAATTTCCGACGTGGAATTTCAATCATATGATCGTGAGAACGGAGACCCGCGGTCACCAGGTCTTCTGGATCGATCCGACGGTCAACTACTGCCTGATCGGACAGCTCCCCTGGCAGGATGAAGGCATCGATGTCCTTGTCCTCCACCCCGACGGAACTTCCTCCATCGAACACACACCGAATGCCTCATGCGATCAGAACGTGACCGATATCGATGTTTCCGTCCAGGTCGATACAAGTCATGACACGCATTTCGACGTCCGCATGAGCTATACAGGCGAGAAAAATTTCCGCAACCGGGCTTTTTTCAATGATTATACCGAAAAGGAATTACGCGAGTTCTGCAAGGAACTCATCGTGGATGATTTTTTCAACGCGACGATCAAGAACTGCTCGTTCACAAACTCCGATTCGCTTGCCTGCGATCTGAGCCTCGCGTTCGATTTCACCGTCCCTGATGCGCTCAAAAAGCAGGGGGATCTCTATTTCCTGAACATTGATCCCTTCAAACTCTTCACCGATCTCTCATGGCTGGCCAAGGAAAACCGGATCTATCCGATCGATCTCGAATATCCCTATACGATCCGGAAGAAGATCAGCGTTGTGTATCCCCACGACAGGTTCATTGTCAGAAATATCCCCGACAAGATCCAGATTAAAAACGACGACCTCCTGTATGTCAACGGATTCACCTCATCGGGCGGATTCCAGCTCATCGAAGACGAGACCTTCTCAGTGCAGCAACCCTATATCCCCGCCCACAAATACGGTGAACTGAGAAGCCTTTTTGAGGCCGTCAAAAGCCGGTCCACGGAGAAACTGATTTTCACCCGCCGCTGATCCCCCCCTATTCCCATTCGATGGTCGAGGGCGGCTTTGAACTGATGTCGTAGACCACCCTGTTGACCCCCCGCACCTCGTTGATGATGCGGTTTGAAACCGCTGCAAGAAATTCGTGCGGAAATTGCGCCCAGTCGGCAGTCATCCCGTCCAGACTCGTCACCGCACGCAGTGCGATCACATTCTCATACGTCCGCTGGTCCCCCATGACGCCCACCGTCTGGACAGGGAGCAGAACCGCAAACGCCTGCCACACAGCTTCATACCCCCCCGTCTTGCGGAGTTCGTCGGTAAAAACAGCATCGGCGTTCCGGAGAATTTCAAGTTTCTCCCGGGTGATGCTGCCGACGACCCTGACCGCAAGCCCCGGGCCCGGAAAAGGATGACGGTGAAGAATTTCCGGCGGGATGCCAAGGACACCCCCGACCTCGCGGACCTCATCCTTGAACAATTCCCTGAGCGGTTCAAGGAGCTTCAGATGCATCCTCCGGGGCAATCCCCCCACGTTGTGGTGGCTTTTAATCGTGTGGGACGGCCCGCGGAATGAGACAGACTCGATGACATCCGGATACAGCGTCCCCTGGGCAAGATACCCCACCTTGCCGAATTTCCGTGCTTCCTGTTCAAAGAGCTTGATGAAAAGCCTCCCGATGATTTTTCTTTTTTTCTCCGGATCAGAGACATCACGAAGTTCCCCCAAAAAGATCTTTGATGCATCCAGGTGCCGGAGATGAAAATGGAAGTGTTCCCGGTACAACCGGACGAGATCTTCACTTTCATTCCTTCGCATCAGGCCATTATTGATGTGAACGCAGTAGAGCCTGGACCCGACCGCCTTCTGCAACAGGACAGCAAGCACCGTCGAATCAACGCCCCCGCTCAGGGCACAGAGGACATTCCCGTCCCCGACCGTCTTTTCAATGTCAGCCAGCGACTGGTCGATAAATGAGCGGGCATTCCATCCACCCCGGCATCCGCAAATCGTAAAGAGAAAATTTTTCAGGATCTGCTTCCCCCCCTCGGTATGCGTCACCTCGGGATGAAACTGAACACCGTAGATTTTTTTGACACGGTTCTTCACCGCACAGATCGGCGAATTCCGGGAATGGGCCATGCTTGTGAACCCGGCAGGGAGTTTCGTGAGAGCGTCGGCGTGACTCATCCAGACCCGAACCCCTTCCTTCCCGGGAACTTCGATATCCCTCAGGAGGTCAGTTGCATCATCGATGATGATCTCCGCCGGGCCAAATTCACGCCGGACGGAGCGGTCAACCTCACCACCCAACCGGTCGGCAATCACCTGGAGTCCGTAACAAATCCCAAGCACCGGAATCCCCAGATCAAAAATTCCGGGTTCCGGGAGCGGTGCATTTCGTTCATAGACACTGGCCGGACCCCCCGAAAGGATGATTCCTGCAGGATTCAGCGATTTGACCTTCTCTACCGTCAGATGAAACGGATGGAGCTCCGAATAAACCCCGAGTTCCCTGACACGCCGGGCAATCAGCTGGCTGTATTGCGAACCAAAATCGAGGATAAGAATCAGTTCTTTAGGATGCATCTTTTCTCGTGGGAACATGAAAGGAAAACTCCATGTAAAATACAAAAAAGGAAGGGAAAACCAACATCGGGTCAGAAAATCACCCGAGCGACAACGTCACCTTGTCTTGAAAACGAAGAGCCGGGGATCCGAAAACGCGTTTATGCGGTTTCGTACTCCGACACGGGGGGGCAGGTGCAAACGAGATTTTTATCCCCGAACGCATTGTTGATTCTTCCGACGGCCGGCCAGAATTTTCTCGCCTTCACCCAGGGGGTGGGAAATACGGCCATTTCACGCGAGTAGGGATGCTCCCATTCACTCCTGATAACCATGTCCGCCGTGTGGGGTGCGTTCTTCAGAAGGTTGTCTTCCCGCCCCACCTTTCCCTCCTCGATCTGCCTGATCTCATTCCGGATCGATATCAGCGCATCACAATAACGATCCAACTCCCTCTTCGATTCACTCTCGGTCGGTTCAATCATCAAGGTCCCGGGGACGGGAAATGAGGTCGTCGGAGCGTGAAAGCCATAATCCATCAGCCGCTTGGCGACATCCTCGACTTCAATCCCCGCGTTTTGTTTCACCTGCCGGAGGTCGATGATGAACTCGTGCGCGACACCGCCATTGACCCCTTGATACACTATCGGATAATACTCTTCCAGCCGCTTCGCCATGTAGTTGGCATTCAGGATTGCAATTTTGGTGGCCCTTGTCAGCCCCTCGATGCCCATCAGCATAATGTACATCCAGGAAATAACCATGATGCTGGGACTCCCCCAGGGTGCCGCTGATACCGGGCCTATCGCATCGGGACCGCCTGTGGGAATCACCGGATGCGAGGGCAAAAAAGGTGCAAGCCGACCCGTGACCCCGATCGGTCCCATGCCCGGGCCACCGCCACCATGCGGGATACAAAACGTCTTGTGAAGATTCAGATGGCAGACATCCGCGCCGAGCTCCGCCGGACGGCAGAGTCCGACCTGCGCGTTCAGATTGGCGCCGTCCATATAGACCAGGCCGCCGTTCTGGTGTATGATCGCACAGATTTCCCTGACGGACTCCTCAAACACGCCATGGGTCGAGGGATAAGTGACCATCAGCGCCCCAAGGCGGTCCCTGTAGTGCAGGGCCTTTTCCTTCAGATCCTGAACATCGATCGATCCGTCCTCTCTCGAGCGTACGATCACCACCTGCATACCCGCCATGACCGCGCTTGCGGGATTTGTCCCGTGAGCCGAGGACGGGATAAGACAGACATCGCGGGATCCCTGGCCGTTCTTCTCATGACACGCCCTGATCACGAGCAGGCCCGTGTATTCGCCCTGCGCACCCGAGTTCGGCTGAAACGAGATCGCATCAAATCCTGTGATGTCCTTCAGCATCATCTCCAACTGGCGAAATAATCCCTGGTAACCCGCGGCCTGCGAGACGGGTGCGAACGGATGCAGAGCGTTGAATTTTTTCCACGTGATCGGTACGAGTTCCGTCGTGGCATTGAGCTTCATCGTGCACGAGCCGAGCGGAATCATGCTCTGGGTCAGCGAGAGGTCTTTTTGTTCGAGTGTCCGGATGTACCGCATCATCTCGGTCTCCGAGTGATACATGTGAAATACCGGATGCGTCAGATACCCGCTCGTCCGCTTCATGAAGCCCGGATAGTCCTGACCATCCTCGGCCCTGAAGGATTCTCCGGGATGTTGTTGATGCCGTACTGATGCAAAAACCGACAGGAGAAGATCGACTTCCGCACCCGTCGAACGTTCATCGAGGGAAATGCCGATGGATGCGTCATCAAACCACCGTACATTGATCTTCTTCCCGGCCAAGAGGTTTTCGAGCTCCTTCGTATCCCTGCTGTCGTATCCGATCCTGAGGGTGTCGAAATAATGTTCATGCCGGATCGTAAATCCCAGGGACTGCAATCCTTGTGAAAGTGCCGCCGTCAGCTGCCATACCCGAGCAGCGATTTGCCGCAACCGGCTGGGGCCGTGATATACGGCGTACATGCCCGCCATGACCGCCAGAAGGACCTGCGCAGTGCAGATATTGGACGTTGCCTTCTCCCTTCTGATATGCTGCTCGCGTGTCTGGAGTGCCATTCGAAGGGCGGGCTCGCCCCTGGAATCGACCGAAACGCCGATGATCCGACCGGGGATGAGCCTCTTAAAATGATCTGTTGTGGCCAGGAACGCCGCGTGAGGACCTCCATAACCGAGGGGAACCCCGAACCGTTGCGTATTCCCGACAGCTGCGTCAGCACCGAATTCACCCGGCGGAACCAGAAGCGTCAGGGAGAGAAGGTCGGTCGCGACAGCCACAAATATGCCGGCGTCATGCGCCTTCCGGCAAAACTCCCGGTAGTCACGTATCTCTCCATCCGATGCGGGGTACTGGAGCAGCGCCCCGAAATATTCACCCCCGAAACCAAACTCCCCCTCTCCACCCGTCATGACGGTAATGCCGAGATGCTTCGCACGCGTCCGAACCACGGCGATGGTCTGGGGATGGCAGTTTGAAGCCGCGAAGAATTTTTTCCCCCGCACCCTTCCCATGTTGTTGTAGAACATGATCATCACTTCCGCCGCAGCAGTAGCCTCGTCGAGGAGAGAGGCGTTGGTGATCGGGAAACCCGTCAGATCGGACACCATCGTCTGAAAATTCAGGAGTGCCTCCAGCCTCCCCTGGGCGATCTCTGCCTGATAGGGCGTGTATTGCGTGTACCACCCGGGATTTTCGAGAATATTCCGTTGAATCACCGCGGGAGTGATGGTGTCGTAATATCCCATGCCGATGAGGGAGCGGTAGGATTGATTTTGATCCGCCAGATCCTCCGCTTGTCTTATGGCGTCGGATTCATCAATGGGAGATGAAAGGTGGAAGGGGGCCCTTGTCCTGATCGTGGGGGGGATCACCCTGTCGATAAATTCATCAAGCGTACGACTGCCGAGCGTCTGAAGCATCTCATCAACATCTTGATCGGCCGGACCGAGGTGACGTTCCACAAACTGAGAATTCCGTGCGTGCTTGTTCGTTGTCATAAAAATTCCTGGTAAGAAAATTCATTTCGATTGTTGCATAAAGAACCTGTAATGGGACAACCCGCAGTTTGCAGGGCAGAACACGTTACCGGTGCAGAACACAAGAGGTAAGAACGCAGATTCCGACCACGGGAAATGATGTGTCTACTTCCCGATCAGATCGCGATATCGCTTCGCATCGAGAAGATTCTTGATTTCACCCTTATCCTCAATGCGGATATGGATGATCCATCCGGCCTTGTAGGGGTCCTTGTTCACGGTCTCCGGCTTCTTTTCCAGTTCAGAATTGACCGCGACAACCTCACCACTCACCGGCGCAAAAAGATCCGAAACGGCCTTCACGGCCTCGATTGTTCCGAAACTTTCCCCCTGTTTGACCCGCCGGCCTATTTTTGGTGCGTCGACGAAGACGATGTCGCCCAGTTCGCCCTGAGCATAATCGGTAATACCGACCACACCCTTGTCCCCCTCCACGCGCACCCACTCGTGATCTTTTGTGTACATCACATCTTCAGGGAATGTCATATCACTTGGTCCTTTTTATGATTAATCTCTGAGATAGTCTCGTTCGACGAAGCCCGTGTCGTAGATGCCGCTCCGGAATGTTTCGTTCCGCATCACCTTGCGGTGGAAGGGAAGCGTCGTATGGATGCCCTCGATCGTAAACTCCTCCAGCGCACCGGCCATCTTCGAAATCGCTTCCTGACGGGAAGGGGCAACGACGACGAGCTTCGCGATCAGGGAGTCATAATGGGGTGGAATGGTATATCCGGTGTAACAATGGGTGTCAACCCGTATGCCGTAACCGCCCGGTATGTGGAAGCTGGTAATCTCACCCGGACAGGGACGGAAGTCATGATCCGGATCCTCGGCATTCACACGGCATTCGATGGCATGCCCCTTCGGTTTGAATTCCTTCCTCCGGAGCCGTTCGCCGGCAGCCGTGCGGAGCTGAAGCTTTATCAGATCCATCCCGACCGTTTCCTCGGTCACCGGATGTTCAACCTGGATCCGGGTATTCATCTCCATGAAGTAAAAATTCCGGTTTTTGTCGACCAGAAATTCTATCGTTCCCGCCCCCTCGTACTGGACACTCTTGGCTCCCTTGACTGCCGCAGCCCCCATCTTCTCCCTCAATTCCTCATCGATGAACGGCGACGGGGACTCCTCAATGAGTTTCTGATGCCGGCGCTGGATGGTGCAGTCGCGCTCGTTGAGATGGACGACGTTTCCGTGGCTGTCACCAAATATCTGAACTTCAATGTGCCTCGGCTCCTCGACAAATTTTTCGACATAGAGATTCGAATCCCCGAACGCCGCACCCGCTTCGTTGCTTGCCATCTGAAAGAACTTTTCAAAATCCGCCGGATCCCGGACAATCCGCATGCCTTTTCCGCCCCCGCCAGCCGACGCCTTGATCATCACCGGAAAACCGATCGCCGTCGCAATCTCAATCCCCTTCTTGATGTCACTCACGATCCCCTCACTTCCCGGGATGACGGGAACGCCGGCCTTTTTCATCGTCTCCTTTGCCAGGGCCTTATCTCCCATCGAGGTAATTGCGGCCGGTGAGGGACCGATGAACTTCAAACCCTGCGACTCGCAGATTTCCGCAAACTGGGCGTTCTCCGCAAGGAAACCGTAGCCGGGATGGATGGCGTCCGAACCGGTGATCTCGGCAGCCGATATGATCCGCGGTATATGAAGATAACTTTCCCTGCTCGGAGGGGGTCCGATGCAGATCGCTTCATCGGCGAACTTCACATGCAGCGCGAACCTGTCCGCCTCAGAGTAGACAGCCACCGTCTTGATGGAAAGCTCACGGCAGACACGGATGATCCTGAGTGCAATTTCTCCCCTGTTTGCGATTAAGATCTTTGTAAACACGTGTGCTGTCTAGAATGCCGGAGTTCTGAATCTATATGAGGAGGTACCGGTTATCACATCGGTTCAAGGAGGAAGAGCGTCTGATTGTATTCGACAGGCTGGCCGTTTTCGACAAGAATTTTGACAATTTTTCCGGAAACGTCCGATTCGATTTCATTCATCAGCTTCATCGCTTCGACGATGCAGAGAACAGTCTTCTGCTCAACGAGCTGGCCGACACTGACATAGGGATCCGCATCGGGCGCGGGCGCACGATAAAAGGTTCCGACAATGGGGGATTTGATCTCATGGTACTTCACTTCGGGAGCAGGAGCTGCTGCGGGAGTTTCAGCAACCTGGGGTGCGGGCGGGGCAGCAGGCGCCGCTAGGGCGGCCCCCGGATTTGCATGAACCGGAACCGCGGATGCGGGGGATGAGTTGTTCGTGTGCAGGTTGCGCGCAATTCTCACGCGCAGGCCTTCCTCCTCGATCTCAATCTCATCAACACCGCTCTGTTCAACTATCCGAACTATTTTCTTTAAGTACGATAAATCCATGATCGCTCCGGTGGAATGTTTAAAGGAATTTACTTCCGCGCACTGGCAGCCTGCACCAGAATTCCGTCACGCAGCCTTGACGCGCTCGATGTAATCTCCCGTGCGCGTGTCGACACGGATCACATCTCCTTCATTGATGAAGAGCGGCACATTGACCGTCGCACCGGTCTCGACCTTCGCGGGTTTCTGGGCACCGGTAGCCGTATCACCCCGGACACCCGGAACTGTCTCGACAATTTTCAATTCCACGGTTATCGGAATCTCAACCGAAACGATCTCATTCCCGTTGAAGGCTATCTCAACAGTCTCGCTTTCTTTCAGAAAATGGGCACCGTCACCAATCTGTTCCTCATCAATATTTATCTGATCATAGGTCTCCTTATCCATGAAGACGTACGACGTGCCGTCATGATAGAGATACTGAAACTCTTTTGTCTCAATCCGGATCGCTTCGACCGTTTCACCGGCGCGAAAGCGTGTCTCAATGACTTTTCCTGAACGTAAACTCTTCAGTTTGGCACGCACAAACGCGCGCCAATTTCCTGGATTGACATGCTGAAATTCAACTATTTGCCAGAGATCACCATCCATGCGAATCGTCATTCCGCTCCGGAAGTCCGAAGTCGTGGCCATAAAACTCCTTCTAGTTTAAAAAAATAAGGTCTCAATGAAAGTTGGAGCAAAAAGATACAAAGAACTCAACTGAAAGTCAAGGAACACGCAGGTTTTCGCGGTTTTCTTCATGTTTTGTCCATTCCCCCACACGTCATCCCATCCGGTATGAGACCCCGGAATCTTAACAGAACGTTAACATTCCTTCTATTGCAACTCTCACCGATATTCGCTATGATTGCATAACTTTTACCACCTTGCCATTTTCATGACCGATCAAAAATCGATCCTTGTCGTGGACGATGAACAGGACATCGTCGACCTGGTGAAATACAACCTGCAGCGGGAGGGATACAGAATTTTGACAGCCCGCAACGGCAAGGAGGCCCTCGACCAGTCCCAGAAACACCCCTCACTGATCCTCCTCGACGTCATGATGCCCGAAATCAGCGGTCTGGAGGTCCTCAAAAACCTGAAATCGAATCCCTCCACACGGGCAATACCGGTCGTTTTTCTGACCGCCAAGGGATCGGAAGTTGACGAAATTGTAGGGCTGGAACTGGGGGCGGACGATTATATCACAAAACCGATCAGCATACCCAAACTCATCGCACGGATAAAAAACGTCCTCAGAAAATCCGAAACCCGATCCGACCAGAAGCAGACCAAGGAGGAACTCACCATCGGGGTGGTCCGCATCAACTCAGTCCAGCATTCGGTTCTCGTCAACAGGCGGGAGATCTTTTTTCCGAAGAAAGAGTTCGACATCCTGACCTATCTTGCGACCTATCAGGATCAGGTCATCACACGCGAAAGGCTCCTGAATGCCATCTGGGGTGAAAACGTGTACGTGATCGACCGGACGATTGATGTCCATATTCGCAAGATACGGGAAAAACTCGGGGAGTTTGCCGATTATATCGAAACCATTAAAGGCGTGGGATACAGGATGCGGGCACCGGCGTGAAGCCTTGTTATGCATCCTAGGGTAAGAACAGCGATATAACCCCGTAACTGACAATACCAACAACCGCGGAGGCAGGAATTGTCAGGATCCAGGCGATGATGATATTTCCCGCCACCCCCCAACGGACTCCGGAAAGACGTTTTGTCGCACCGACTCCCATAATGGCGCCCGTGATCGTATGAGTCGTGCTCACCGGTATACCTCCCCAGGCGGTAACCAAGAGCGTCAGGCCACCGGCCGTTTCGGCGCAGAACCCCCCCGAAGGCTTCAATTTTGTGATTTTTTGTCCCATGGTCTTCACAATTCTCCATCCCCCGAAAAGGGTGCCCATGGCAATTGCAAAATGCGACATGAGGATAACCCAGAACGGGACATCGAACTTTTGCAGAATCCCCGCTGTAACCAGTAACCCGGTTATCACCCCCATCGTTTTCTGGGCATCGTTGGTGCCGTGGCCGAGGCTGTACAGGGCAGCCGAAAGGAGCTGAAGTTTTCTGAATGTCGTGTTGATCCGGGAAGAGGATCTCCGGTGGAAAAGCCACATGACAATGACCATAAAGGCAAATCCCATCACCATTCCCATCAGCGGGGCGATAAATATGAAACTGACCGTCTTGACCCAGCCGCCGTAGAGAATGGAGCCGAATCCCGCCTTTGCCACTGCAGCGCCGGCGTAGCCTCCCATCAATGCATGTGAGGAGCTCGTCGGTAATCCCAGATACCACGTGATGATATTCCACGTGATCGCGCCGATGAGTCCCGCCATGATGACATATTCGGTCACCGCGTGAAGATTGATGAGACCCTGGCCGAGGGTTTTCGCGACGTGCACATCAAAGAGGAATGCCGCAACAAGATTGAAAAACGCTGCCCAGGCGACGGCCATGCGGGGGGTCAAAACACGCGTAGAAACGACCGTGGCTATGGAATTGGCGGAATCATGGAATCCGTTGAGAAAATCGAAGATGAGCGCTATGAAAATAATCGCAACGACGAGGGAGAGCATGGATCAGGCGTGTTTGATAAGGAGCGTCTCGAGAACATTCGCGGCGTCTTCACACTTGTCGGTGGCGGTCTCAAGACCGACGTAGATCTCCTTCAGCTTGATGATCCTGATGGGATCCTTTTCGTGATCAAAAAGATCGGCGATACCCTCCTCGAAGATATCATCGGCCGTGTTCTCGTATTCATTGACTTTTTCCAAAATCCTCTGAAGCTCCTTGCTCTTGCGGAAATCGCGCAGCAACGCGACACCGCGCCGCAGTTCAACGACGGATTCCTGCAGGATTGTCGCAAGCGTCCTCATGTGCGACGGGCAATTCTCGATCTTGTAAAGGACAAACCGTGAGGCGCTCCCGTCGATGCAATCCATCACGTCATCGAGCACGGATGCAAGAAGGTGAATGTCTTCCCTGTCAAACGGCGTCACAAACGTGGAGTTCAGTTCGGCAAAGATCTTGTGGGTGACGGAATCGCCATGATGTTCGAGTTCGTGCATTTTGATCACAATTCTTTCGTGATCCTGCATGTTCCCCTCAAACATGCCGTTGAAGAGGTCCGCCGCCTGGATGAGATTAGCCGCCGATTCCTCAAAAAACTGATAAAACTTTTCATCATGCGGCAGGAGGACCTGGATTAACCGGTCGAGTTTCATGGATGTTTCCTTAAGGAAGATGGTGATCTTTAGGGCTGATAATAATACACAATTATCGGTTGAGATACAATCTTTTTCCACCCGAAAACTTTGAAAATCCCCAGGATATTTGTACAATGGCACTGATATTCCCATACGACGGCGCAACCCGACTCCATTCATGAAAATTCGCACGAAACTCAGTCTCCTTCTGATCGTTCTGACCACACTTGTCATATTTTCCGCGGGTTACTTTTCCATTGTCACCCTCAGAAATTATTATCATGACCGAATGGTGGATGAGATGAAGGTCCAGGCTTCTCTTTTTGATTCCCTCCTGCCGCATGTGGAAGGCGCGGACAGCCTCTCCTATGCGTTTATCCAGCATATAGTCCATACCGCAGATGTGCGCCTCACCCTTATCAGCCCGGACGGCACCGTCGTCTTCGAGTCTGACCTGGCTGAATCGCGTCTGGGATCGATCGAAAATCACATAAACAGACCCGAAATTCAACAGGCGCTCAAGGAAACATTCGGAACCACTACGCGTCACAGCGCAACGCTGAACATTGAGATGCTCTATCTCGCCAAACATCTTACCGAACCATTGCGGTTTGGATCCCCCCCACGGGATGTATCTTTTGTCCGGATCGGAGTACCCCTGACGATTGTCTCACAGCGGCTGGCCGAAGTCCAGTCGAAAATACTGACCGTCTGCGGAATTCTTCTCCTTGTGATGATCGGGGTGAGTTTCCTCGTCGCACGGCGCATCACCCAGCCGATCAGGATCATGAATGCAACGGTCAACAAAATCCGGAACGGAAACCTTGAGCTCCGCATCCCCGTCATGACCCGAGACGAGCTCGGACAACTGGGGGAAACCCTCAACGACATGATTGACCGGCTCGACAAGGATATCATCCAGTTCAAAAAACTCGAGCGGGTGAGGACCGAATTCCTCGGGAATGTTTCCCATGAGCTGCGCACCCCGATTTTTACAATCCAGGGAATGCTTGAGACTCTCCTGAACGGCGCGCTTGATGACAAGGAGGTGAGCAGGGATTTTATTGAACGGGCACTTCACAACACCCACAGACTGGGAGTTCTCCTCGGCGATCTCATTGAAATATCCAGAATTGAATCGGGCGATATGAAAATGAGCTTCCGGTATTTCGACGTCGACGAATTTCTCTCCGCAGTCGTCGCCGAGTTCACCCGGGACGCCGCCAAAAAAAGGATCCATCTGATGTACAAGCATCCCGAAATTCATACCGAGGTGTACGGAGACCGTGACCGGCTCCGCCAGGTCATGGTCAATCTCCTCGACAATGCGTTGAAATATACTCCCGAAGAGGGGATAGTCGAAATTACTGTTGAAACCCGATCCCAGATGACCACGATAAGTGTACGCGATACAGGTGTCGGCATCGCCAGCGAACATCTTCCGAGAATATTCGAGCGGTTTTACCGCGTCGACAAACAACGATCGCGTGAAGCAGGCGGGACGGGGCTTGGGCTGGCTATCGTAAAACATATCATCGAAGCCCACGGCAGCACGGTTCAGGTCGAGAGCAGTGTCGGCCATGGGAGCATATTCCGGTTTACACTCAAATCGTGAAGGGTGCCGACACCGTCTGCGGTCATTCCTGCTTCACCCCTATCCCCCCCGGTTGAATACCGCGGGTGTCCAAGATTTCACAATTCCTTAACCATTCGTTTACCGTGACATTACCCGGGGAGTGTATATTGGGACCATCACCCGAAGACGATGACCGCTCTCGAACATAAAGGATTTTTCCCCCTCACACCGGCCTGTATCGACGCGACCGCGCCCCCAACCGCGGGGGTCTATACGCTCGCCGTCCGCCTTCCGA
The DNA here is from genome assembly GCA_033854175.1 of Bacteroidota bacterium. Lineage (GTDB taxonomy): Bacteria > Bacteroidota > Ignavibacteria > UBA10030 > SZUA-254 > DATKPE01. Next base: position 39,920 of record JAWOKN010000004.1, read on the forward strand.
ACGGGGTCCACAAAACGTTCTTCACCGCAGGGACTGAAAATCTCCGCATATCGCTGATCCGGCTGTCCGGGGGCGATCAGAGTGGCGTTTCGGCCGAGGCACGCGGGTATCTCTCCACCTACCGGTGTTATTTCACATATTTCGTCATCCCTGATCCGGAACAGCGGGAAGCGGTCACAAAAATGCTGTCGCTGACCTGCGATCCGATCAGCCAGCTAACGATGATATCCTGCACATGAATTCCCGCGTATCTCCGCTGGGATGGCGAGTGATCGTCCCGGATGCCCTCCGGCGAGAGAGAAGGCCCGTATCAGCCTGATATGTTGCATTTACCGGGGATTCTTCGTACTATGGGCGCACGTCATCTCTGGTATGCGAATTCCTCTACTCCTCATCCTCTGTACGATCGCTTTCGCAGCGTGTTCACGAAACGATCAGACGCCATCTCCGAGAATCCCGGAGGACCGGTTCGCATCGTATTATGCCTCAGCCCTCGTCATCACCCAGGAGGGGAAGCTCCTCAAATACGATACGCTGATGACCAGACACCGGATCGACAGCCTTCAACGAACCTACCAATTCAGCAAGGAGGATGTGGAGGAAACAATGAAATTTTATCATAACGACCTCAACAGGTGGAAAGATCTGAATCTGAAGGTCGTCAAGAATATCGAAGAGATGCAGAAGAAGAATGAATAAGATTGTCGTTGCATTTTTCCGGTGAATTTTCTTATATTCACGGCAATCACCCCCAAGATTCCCCGATCATCACAACACCGTCTTACGTCGCATGGAGATAAACGCACATGGTGTACTGATCCCCCGGCCTGAACACACGCGAATGTTCAGGAAACGCCGCGCCGTCAACTGGCTGACGCTCGGCTGCACCTACGCGGCCATGTATATGGCGCGGTACAACTTCGCATTTGCCAACAAGGACCTCTCCGACACCTACGGATTCTCAAAAACCCAGGTCGGATCGATCATCACCTTCGCAACCCTTGTCTACGGTCTGGCGGCGATGTTCAACGGACCCCTGGCCGACCGGATCGGCGGACGCCGAGCCATGCTGATCGGCGCATGGGGTGCCTTTGTGTTCAACCTCGCCTTTGGCATGGCCGCAAATCTTGGATTCCTCTCGACCGGCTCGCTTGTCCTCGGATACCTTGCGACAATCTGGACGCTTAACATGTATTTTCAATCGTATAGTGCACTCGCGGTCGTCAAGGTCAACTCTGGGTGGTTCCATGTCAGTGAACGGGGGATATTCTCGGCAATCTTCGGATCGATGATCCAGATGGGACGCCTCGGAGTCTACGCGCTGATGACCATTCCGGCGGTCGTGATTCTTCCGTGGCAATGGAAATTTTACCTGCCTGCAATGTTCGCAGCGGTTTTTGCCACCCTGACATTCTTTTTCGTCCAGGATACCCCCAAGGACGCCGGTCTGGACGATTTCGATCCGCAGGATGCGACCAGCGGAGATACTGAAAAAATAACGTTCAAATACGTCGCAAGAAAGATCTTCACCAACCCGATCACGATCACCATAGCCGGGGCGGAGTTCTGCACGGGTCTGGTCCGAAAAGGTTTCGAGGAATGGTTCCCCCGGTACATGCAGGAGGTGCAGCATTTGCGGCTGGACAATCCCGTATTCCGACAGAATGCCCTCGCCATCGTCGGCGCCGGCGTCGCCGGGGCCTTCGCTGCAGGTTTTCTCTCCGACAGGTTGTTCAAAACCCGGCGCCCCCCCGTGGCATTCATCGGCTACACAATTCAGATCCTCTGTCTGACGGTCGTATGGACCGCGCCGTCAATCAATCTCGTCATCCTGGCATTTACACTCAATTCGTTTGCGATCTCCATGGTCCATTCCATGCTCTCGGGGACTGCCTCGATGGATTTCGGGGGAAAACGCGCCGGTGCAACCGCCGCCGGAATGTTTGACGGGATGCAGTACCTCGGCGGATCGATTATGGGCTGGGGTATGGGAGCCCTTCTGGATGCCTATGGATGGAATGTGTGGGGACCAAGTATGATCGGCTTTGCGGCTGTCGGGGCAGTGCTCATGCTCCCGTTGTGGAGAGTGGTCCCCAAACGGACAACGTCGAAAATTCCCGTCGAGGAACCCGTTCTCGAAGGTGATCGGTAGGACGCACAACCCCAAAACGCACGTCTAACCGGGATGCGCGATATTGAGCGTCAGATGAACCGTCGTCCCCTTCCCGACAACGCTCTCCATCCAGATTTTGCCCCCATGAGCCTCGACGATCTCCCGGCATATCCAGAGTCCGAGTCCCGCGCCCTTGATCTGGTTTGACTCCGGTGAATCGATCCGCGAGAATTTCTGAAACAGCTTGTCGATTTTTTCCGCTGGAACCCCGATCCCCTCATCCGAGATCGATACGAGGATCTGGCCACCTTCATGCTGGCGAGCCTTGACCGTCACCTTCCCGCCGTGAGGCGAATACTTTACCGCATTACTCACGAGATTCTGGATGACCTGCCGCAGCTTCGACTGATCCCCCTTGATAAAGGCAACATCAGGATCGACCTCGAACGACACCTGATGACGCGACGAGAGACGAACCATGGAAATGGCATCCTCAAACAATCGCCCGACATTGACGATTTTAAAGTGGTAGTTCAGCCTGCCGGCCTCCATCTTTGTTATGGAGAGCGTGTCCTCCGCCAGCTGGTTCAGACGGTTTGCCTGATCAACGATAATCTGCAGATATTCCTTCAACCGCTTGACGCTCTGGATTGTCTCGTTCTTCAGCAGCGATTTTCCCGCAAGAATGATACTCGACAACGGCGACCGGAAATCATGCGATACGATCCCCAGGAACTCCGATTTCATCTTGTCCAGTTCGGTCAGCTTCATGTTCGCCTGGCGGACGTCGTTGTAAAGACGCGCATTCCGGATCGCAATGCCGAGCTGATCCGAGAGGGTCTCCAAAACAATAGAGTCGGTCTCGTCGAAAGCGTGCAGTTTGGTATCCTCGACATTCAGGACACCCACAACTTCGTTTTCAACCTTGATCGGCAGTGTCAGCTCCGATCTCGTGCTGTGATATTCATATGCCATGTACCGCTCGTCCTGTGTCACGTCATTACAGAGGATTTTCTTCCCATTCGTGGCGACCCATCCGATGAACCCCGTCGAGATCTTCTGGCGGTAGTCATGGGGGAGGAAATCGACAAAATTGCCCGAATGCGCCTCAAGCATCAGCTCGCTCTTGTCGGGGGAAAGGAGGAATACCGTGACATCGAAATAATTGAAGGCTTTTTGAATCGATGCTGCAGCGACAACCAACAGCTCCTCAAGATTGAGCATCGAGGTGAGCTTCCGGGTCACATCGTTGATCAGCTCAATCTGCGAAATCCTCTTCCTGATATCCTCAAATATCCCGGAATTTTTCAACGCAGCGGAAAAATAATGGGCCAGAAGCTGAAGAACCCCCGAATCGATCTCGTTGTAGACATCCCGTTTCCGGGATCCGAATGCGAGGGCACCGATCACCTCGTTCTCGATTCTCATCGGAACGACCAGAAGGGAGATGATGCCCACCGAGCGGAGCCTGCTGTCGAGACTGTTTGATCCCGCCACTGTCTGGGAGGTCAGATCCTCGATCATGGCGGTCCGGTTCCTGATCACCCACCCGGGATCACCCTCCTCCAGCGCGAAATGTTTGTGGTTGATGTCGCTGACATCCAGATTCGAGGAAATAAGATGGATCACGTAATGGGTGTTCGAACGGTTGAGGAGGCCCATGAAACAGACGTCAAACTCAATGAGCCATTTGACCTCATTCCTCAAACAGGCGAAGATGTCCTCTCGGTTCTGGGCGCTGTCGATATGGAGCTGTATCTCGTGCAGGAGACTGAGCCTCCGCATGAGTTCCGATCCCTCGATGAGCCTGCCGAGGGCCATGGACTTTTCGAGAGCCGACCTGTCACGATCGGACGACGAGGAGATGTTCAATATGATGCGTTCATTTTTTGCCATTGGCCATTTACGCTTTCATCACACCGCCGATGATGACTGGTTTTTCCCCCCTCTTTTCGAGCAACCTGAAAATTTTATCGCCACCCCGGCCTGAAACGACGATCACCAGCCCGATCCCGAGATTAAACGTCGACCTCATGTCCTTTTCGGGCACGCGTCCCAGCTTCTGAATCAGCTGAAATACCGGTGGACGCTGCCACGTTTTCCAGTGGATCTCCAGCCGCAGTCCCTTGGGAAGAATGCGGATGGTGTTTCCGACGATCCCGCCACCTGTGATGTGCGCAAAACCGTGCACGTCGGCCAGACCTCCAAGTCCACCGATGACGTGTAAATAGGAGCGGTGAACCGCCAGGAGCGCCTCACCCACAGTCATCCCCAGCTCGTCGATGAAGTCATCAACCTCGTACCGATCAAAAAGCACCGAACGGGCCAGCGAATAACCGTTGGTGTGTAGGCCGGTCGACGGTATACCGATGAGGATGTCACCCTCCCTGATCCGTTTGCCGTCGTAAACTTTTCTTTTCTCCGCCACACCGACAATCATTCCTGCGATGTCATACTCGTTATCCCGGTAGAATCCGGGCATTTCCGCCGTTTCACCCCCCACCAGGGAGCAGCCATTTTCCCTGCACGCTTTCACCATCCCGGAAATCACCGTCTCAGCCACATGGGGCTTGAGTTTTCCCGTCGCAAAATAATCGAGGAAAAAAAGGGGCTGCGCACCAAGAACGGCAATATCATTTACACAATGGTTGACAATATCCTGCCCGACGGAATCATGACGATCCATCAGGAATGCGACTTTCAGTTTGGTTCCCACACCATCCACGCTTGAAACAAGAACGGGATCAGCAAGGGCCGGAAAGCTTGCATCGTAGAGGGCTCCGAATGATCCGATATCGCTGAGTACCGATACGTTAAACGTCGACCGCAGTTCGCCCCGGAGGCGATCGATAAGCTGATTACCGGTGTTGATGTCGACACCGGCGAGTTTATAGGTTTTAACGTTCAAAGGATCTCAGATAGCCTCATTGCCGGTGGCTAATATAAATATAATTTTATAAAAATGTCATTTATCCATGATTTTCGGCACGTTGGTCACCATAGGTCTTGCAGAAAACGCGCGATATCGCTATATTTGCATGAAATATATGAGTTACGTTAAAATAAAAAATCAAACAAAAACATTAACGGTAAGGAAAATATTCTGCCTCGGTCAGAATTATCCGGAACATATCAAAGAAATGCATGCAAATGTCCCGGACTCCCCCGTTGTGTTCATCAAACCCTCCACCGCAGTCGTCCACAATGGCCAGCCCATCGTTAAGCCAAGTTTTTCGAACCTGCTTCACCATGAAGTTGAACTGTATGCGGCAATTGGGAGGGAAGGTAAAAATATATCTTTAAAAGACGCCCCCAACCATATTTTAGGTTACGGCGTTGCACTCGATATGACCTTGCGGGACATTCAAACTCAGTCAAAGAAATCGGGTCTCCCCTGGACGGTGAGCAAGGGATTCGATACCTCGGCTCCCGTATCCGACCTCATCCCTGCCGCGGACGTCCCCGATCCGTATAATCTCGAACTCCGCTGTACGGTAAACGGCATCGAAAAACAACGGAGCAAGACGAGCGCGATGATTTTCAAGCTGGACAGGATCATCGAATATATCTCTTCCGTGTTCACTCTTGAAGAAGGGGATCTCATCTTCACCGGAACACCGCGAGGTGTCAGTGAAGTCAAACCGGGCGACCAGATCCGGGCTGAAATCGTGGGACTGATCGCGATTCAACATAACGTCCAAAACTCATAGATACCGGAGAGCACGAGACCGACAATGAGATCGAGACACATAGTTCTGACCGCAATCATCTGCATGTTCCTGTCAACACATTTCGGACTCCAAACCATCAAGGGACCCCGCGAGGAGAAGAGTCCGGAAGATACCACCATCCACACAACCGATTCAATCTACCCGCCTCCGGGAAATTATATCTGGCCGACCGATGCAAGCAAAAAGATTACATCCTCATTTGCGGAGTACCGATCGACACATTTTCACGGTGGCATCGACATCAGCACCAACGGAACGACAGGCTACAACGTCTACGCGGTTCAGCAGGGATATGTTTCACGCGTGAAGATTACACCGAACGGTTACGGGAAAATGCTCTTCATCCACCATGACGACGGTTATACGAGCACCTATGCGCATCTGAAGGGATTCAACGAGGCCATTACACGACTAGTACGGGAAGAGCAATATAAACAGGGGAAATACGCCGTCGATATCTCGTTTTCCCCCGACCAACTCCGCGTCAAGCAGGGGGATGTCGTCGCCTATACGGGTGATACAGGCTTCGGTCCGCCCCACCTTCACTTCGAACTCCGGGACCAGGATCTCAACACCGTCAACCCCTTCCTCGTGGCCAGATATCCGTCAGATGACAATATTCCGCCGGTCATCAGGAGAGTCCTGATCACTCCGCTCACGTACAACTCAACAATCGACAACAACATCAATCCGAAAATCCTCAGCAGGTTCCCCCGGACCCGCGGAGGCGTAAAAATCCCGCAAAACTACATCTTTCACGGTAAAATCGGAATCGGGGTCGAAGCCATCGACCGGACACAGGGAACCTGGAGTCATTCGGGGATCCACTCATTGGAGTTTTATATCGACGACAGCCTTGCTTTTTCGATGGCCCTCGACCATGTCCCCGCGGAGGAGACCAAGGAGATCGATCTCCATTATGACTTTCATATGATTCTCTCCGGTTGGGGGAAATTCCAGAAGCTCTACATCGATACGGGGAACAAACTTCCCTTGTATCATCATCAAAAAGAGGGTACGGGAATTATCAACACCGACCTTCTTTCAGAGGGAACGCACGAGTACAAGATCGCCTGTGCCGATTTCAGCGGCAATACGACAACCCTGCTGGGACGCTTCACCGTGAACCACTCGCCATCCATTGCATCAGTGCAGCCGAAGGGGAATCGCCTCCTGGTCCGGGGTTCCGAGATGGATCTTATCCGCACCTGCGAAGTGGGCGGAAAAAGTTTCACCTCCCGCGCCTGGAATCAGTTCGTCTTCGAGGGTTCGAAGTATCTTCTCAACGATTCCACACTCGATATCCCCTTCAGCGCCGACCGGTACGACGTCGTGAAGGTCGTCGGCCGTACCCGTTGGGATTCACGGACACCACCGCTGTTCACATTCCGGTCGAAACCGCCGGGACCCGCACGCCCGGTGTCGTGTAAAACCGATATCATGGAAAACTTTGTCAGATTCACACTGACGACATCCGGCATTTTCACCACCCCGCCCCTTGTCACCATCCGGGAAGGAACCGCACAACAACAGGTCCAAACGGTAGCGGCCGATATTTCAAAATACACCGGGAGTTACATCCCCTCCCCGGATTTCGCCGGATCAAGGGGGATAACCATTCATGCCGGGGTGAACGGAGAACCTGTCGAAACCAAGGACTCGTTCGACCTCTTCGCGATCCCGACCCGCAAGGGAGGGGAATTCCGCGATGCACCGATCGGTGTCCGGGTCAGATATGACTCGGGCGCCGTGTTCAAACCGCTCTATATGCAGATCAGTGCGGAACCGTTCGGATCCTCCACCGTCTATATCCTTGAACCGCAGGACCAGCTCCTCGATCGGGGTGTGCGGGTCTCCATACCCTATCCGGATCAGGGATCCGATACTCACCGCGGACTTTTCTTCCGCGCAAACGGCGGGTGGGTCTTTCAGACCGATACACCCGACTCAGGCGGATCGACAATTTCAACGACCCTGACACGCACCCTGGGCGAACTTGCCCTGATGAAAGACGATCAGGGTCCGACCATCGGCCGGCTCCGTGCCAGCGCGCGAGGGGGGATCGTCCGCCTCTCCTTCCGGTATCGCGATAACCTCTCCGGTGTTGATACCGATGAAATAAAGGTGTACATTGATGACAGGATGGTCATCCCAGAAATTGACGGTGAACATCGCCTCGTGACGTACACCGACGAGGAACGGTTGGATCACGGGAAACACCGCATCAGGATCAGCATGAAGGACCGGATGAGCAACGAGACCGTTGTTTCGCGTGGCGTAACGGTTCGGTAAATTTTTACGCGGTGATCATCTTCTCAATCCACAACAAGACGCCATGATCTCACCTTGTATGAATTCCCACCGGTGCAGCAGCAATTTATGACTGAATTACCAAAAACGTACGTTCCGAAGGAAGCCGAAGACCGCTGGTACCCTTTCTGGGAAAAGAACCGGCTGTTTCACGCCCGGCCGAACGCGTCGAAAACCCCCTATACGATCGTGATTCCTCCGCCCAACATCACGGGCATCCTCACGATGGGACATGTTTTAAACAATGCCATACAGGATATTTTTGTCCGGTGGCGGAGGATGCAGGGATTTGAGACCCTCTGGCTTCCGGGAACCGATCACGCGGGGATTGCCACACAGAACGTGGTGGAAAAATCCCTTGCAAAAGAAGGCAAGTCCCGGCACGATCTCGGCCGCACGGAATTCCTGAACCGCGTCTGGAAATGGAAGGAGGAGTATGGAGGCACCATCATCAGACAGCTGCGGAAACTGGGGACCAGCTGCGACTGGGAACGCGAACGATTCACCATGGACGAGGGCCTGTCAAAGGCCGTGCAGGAAATGTTTGTCCGGCTCCATGACAAAGGCCTGATCTACAGGGGGAAATATATCGTCAACTGGTGCCCGAAGGATCATACCGCGATCAGCGATGACGAGGTGAATTCCGTGGAACATCAGGGCTTCCTCTATTACATCAAATATCCGATCAAGGGGACGCGGGAGTACGCGGTGGTCGCAACCACCCGCCCCGAAACAATTCTCGGAGACGTCGCCATCGCCGTCCACCCGGACGACACCCGGAACAAACATCTTGTCGGAAAAACCGTTATCCTCCCTCTTGAAGGGCGCGAAATCCCGGTCATCGAAGATCAGTTTGTCGATCCTGCCTTCGGTACGGGGATGGTCAAGATCACCCCCGCACACGACCCGAACGACTACTGGGTCGGCCAGCGGCATCATCTGGCGCAAATCAACATTTTCGATATCTCGGCACGTCTGAATGATTCCGTACCGGAGAAATACCGCGGCCTTGACAGGTTCGAAGCCAGGAAAATCATCCTCCGCGACCTGGAGAATCAGAACCTCCTGGAAAAAACCGACAAACATACCCTCGCCATCGGACATTGTTACCGGTGTGACACCATCATTGAGCCCTACCTCTCCGATCAATGGTTCGTAAAAATGAAACCCCTCGCCGGACCCGCACTCGAGGTGCTGGAAAAGGGGATGATACGATTTCATCCGGAACGGTGGGTGAAAACCTACGGGCACTGGATGGCGAACATCCGCGATTGGTGCATATCGCGGCAGCTCTGGTGGGGACACAGAATCCCGGTCTGGTACTGTGCGGAAAGCCTCACCAACGATCCGAAATGTACACAACCCATCGTGTCCCGGACCCGCCCCTCCCGCTGCACTGTCTGCGGGTCGGTAAAACTCCGGCAGGATGAGGATGTCCTCGATACATGGTTTTCCTCATGGCTCTGGCCGTTTTCGACACTCGGGTGGCCGGAGGATAATGCCGATCTGCGCTACTTCTATCCGACGAGCACTCTTGTTACGGCTCCCGATATTATTTTCTTCTGGGTTGCACGAATGATCATGGCAGGGATGGAGGTCATGGGCGAGATTCCGACATTCGACGGATCGCGACGGGTCCGGCAGGAGGATCTGGTCCCCTTCAGGGATGTTTACTTTACAAGCATCATCCGGGATCTTAAGGGACGAAAAATGTCCAAATCGCTCGGGAACTCACCCGATCCGTTGAACGTCATCGATGAATATGGCGCCGACGCCCTCCGCTTTACCATCGTCTACCTCGCCCCCCTCGGCCAGGATGTCCTCTACTCGAATGAGAAGTGCGAGATGGGGAGAAATTTCGCGAACAAGGTCTGGAACGCGGGCCGATTCCTGCTCATGAACCGGATACAGCTCGGGATCGGCTACGACAGGAATATCTCATCGGCCCTCAACGAAGATCATCTTGATCTTGCCGACAGGTGGATCCTGTCACGCATGAATTCCGCAATCGGAACAGTGAACCGGTCGCTGGAAGAGTTCGACATTAATCAGGCTTCGAAAATCGTTTACGATTTCATCTGGCATGATTTCTGCGACTGGTACGTGGAGATGGTGAAAGGGAGGCTCTACGGCAATGAACCGGACCAGGTGAAACAATCCCTCCTCTCCCGCACGCTCCATATTTTTGACCGGATTCTCCGGATGCTTCACCCCTTTATGCCCTTTGTCACCGAGGAACTCTGGCACCACCTTGAACAGCGGACGGATACCGATTCGCTGATGTCCTCGGCATTTCCTGCCGCCGACAACACCCGGATGAATACCACAACCGAGGATGAAATGTCCTTCGTTCAATCGGTCATCAACAGCATCCGCAATGCGCGGGGAGAACTTCTGGTTCCTCCGGCCAGGGATATCGAGATCATCCTCCGCTTCACTGATTCGGTGCACAGCGACATCGTTAAAAAATACCAGAGCTATTTTCAGCGGCTCGCAAGGGTGGTCAAAATATCCGATCTCACGGGGGATCATAAACCGTCACATGCTGCGAGCATCGTGGTGGAAGGCGGTGAAGTTTTCATTCCCCTTGAGGGTCTGATTGATTTTGCGGCAGAACGGGAACGGATCAAGAAGGAGCTCCTTCATGTCCGGAAGATGTTTGAGAATATCGAGAAAAAGCTTTCCAATGAGAGTTTTGTCTCCAGAGCCCCGGCGGATATTGTCGAGAAGGAACGGAAAAAACTACATTCGTTCACCGAAACGATCCGGAAACTCGAACATCACCTCGAACAAATATCCTCCTGATCCCACCTCCCGGACACGCGCCACGACCGGTCGGAAGGAATGATCCGCCAGCATACCCGCCGCGCACCATGCAGGTCGCAGTTTGCATTTTTAGCCGCTCTCACCTATCTTGACAGAGAAATTTTCGGTTGTTGTCCGCACAATCACAATCCGAGGAGCCCGGTCATGAGATGTCTCCTGAATATGGTATTTCTGGTCACCCTGGCGGGATTGGCCCTGGGCCAGGTGTCCGGCCCTGCCCTTACACTGAAACAAAAGATCGCACGGTTTTCACCGACGGTCATCACCGCCGACATTGCGATATTATCGGCCGGGGATCGGCGGGCGCTGGATAAACTGATCGAGTCCCTCCCCTACATCGATTCAATCTATCTGGTCCAGGTTTGGGATAAAAACTTCGATCTCCTCCACCGGCTCGAAGCGGATACGTCGGCCGATGGAGAGGAAAAACTTCATTATTTCAGGATCAATATGTCGCCATGGTCGATGCTGGATAATAACGAAGCATTCATCGAGGGCGTTCCCGCACATCCCCCCGATGGGGCCAACTATTACCCCGAAAATATGTCGAAGGATGAATTCACCACATGGGTGGAGAGTCTTCCCGGGGGGGAGAAGGAGAAAGCCAGAGGTTTCTTCTCTATCATCGTCCGCGGAAAAGACCAGACCCTCCAGATCCGTCCCTATAACGAGGCCTATGCCGCCTACCTCAGCCCCGCAGCGAAGCTTCTCAAGGAAGCCGCCGAGGCAGCGGATAATCCGACACTGAAAACGTTCCTCCAAAAACGGGGAGAGGCGTTCCTGACAAACGATTATTATGAGAGTGACATCGCGTGGATGGACCTCGACAGCCCGATTGAACCGACGATCGGCCCGTATGAAGTGTACCTGGACAACCTGTTCAATTATAAAGCGGCATTCGAGGCCTTCATCGGCATACGCGATGAGCAAGAAACAAAAAAACTCGATCTGTTTTCTGCCCATCTCCAGGAAATTGAAGACACTCTCCCGATCCCCGCCGCTTTCAGAAATCCGAAGCTGGGTGCAATGTCGCCGATCCGAGTCGTGAACGAAGTCGCCGTCGGCGGAGAGGCACTGGCCGGGGTGCAGACAGCCGCGTACAACCTCCCCAACGACGAACGGGTCATACAGGCCAAGGGGAGCAAACGCGTGATGCTCAAAAATGTCCAGGAAGCAAAATTCAACAAATGTCTGGTCCCGATATCCGCACTGGCCCTCCCGTCCGATCAACAGGCGATGGTTTCCTTTGAGCCTTTTTTCACGCATATCCTCGCCCATGAACTCATGCACGGCCTCGGACCACACACCATCACCCTGAACGGAAAAAAGACTACGGTGCGTCAGGAGATGAAGGAGATCGGCTCATCGCTTGAGGAGGCGAAAGCAGACATCTCCGGCCTGTTTGCCCTCCAGCACCTCATCGACAGGAATGTCCTGAATCCGTCGCTGGAGAAGCCGATGTATGTCACATTTCTTGCGAGTCTGTTCCGATCCGTGAGGTTCGGCATCCATGAGGCCCACGGTAAGGGAAGTGCCCTTCAGTTCAACTACCTCACCGATGAAGGAGGGTTTGTGTACGATCCTTCCAGCCGGACTTTTTCCGTCGACTTCGGGAAAATAAAAAACGCCGTCAAAAAACTCACCGGTGTCATCATGCTTCTTCAGGCCGATGGGAATTACGCACAGGCGAAATCTCTCCTCGAAAAATACAGCGTGATCAGACCGGAAATGCAGGTTGTACTCGACAGACTGACCGCCGTACCGGTCGATATCGAGCCACAATTCCCGCTCGGGAAGTGATATGCGCGACGACGTTCCGCAGACTGTTCTGATCACCGGCGCCACCAGCGGGATCGGACGCGAGCTTGCATTGATATTCGCCCGCAAGGGGTACAATCTCCATATTGCCGCACGGACAGAAGGAACCCTCATCGCACAGACCGACGAATTCCGGCATCTCTACCATATCGGGTGCGCATATACGGCCTGTGACCTCTCCCAGCCCTCCGCGCCCGATATGATCATGCGGAACATCCGGGAGCAGGCCGGCAAGATTGATATTCTCGTAAACAATGCCGGGTTTGGGAACTGGGGTGCTTTCGATCAGACCGATCTTTCGACTGAAATTGAGGAAATTCAGTTGAATATTCTGGCGCTTGTCAGGCTCACGAAATCCGCCCTCGGGGAGATGAAACAGCGGCGTTCGGGGAGAATACTCAATGTCGCCTCAATGGCCGGTTTTGTGCCCGGCCCCCATATGGCAATTTACTACGCCACAAAAGCCTTTGTCATCTCCTTTTCGGAGGCGTTGCGCGAAGAGGTACGGGGATCGGGAATTTCCGTGTCGGTTGTATGCCCCAGTGAATCACCGACAAACTTTCAGGCGCGCGCGGGAATCGAGCGGACGAACCTCAACAGGAGGATTTTCCTGACGGATCCGGCTTTCATCGCGCGGGAGGCGTTCGACGGGCTCATGCGAAACAAACCGGTGATTATCCCCGGCGTGAAAAACAAGTTTCTGATTTTCTCCCTGCGGTTCCTGCCGCCAGGCGCGGTGAGATCCTTCGTCCGATGGCTGAATATCAAACGCTGACGCCGTCGCCGGCCCGAAATTTCCTTTGTTTTCTTTCCGCCGGACACATATATTCCATAATACAAAGCGCATTCATGTATCAAAAACCGGAGAATCACTCACAGCGAACATGATGATCATACTGTTTTTGGCGTTGATTGTCGATTCGATGATCACCAGCCCCGTTCAGCAAAAAGCGACGACGGAGTCTCAAACCGACAAGACCACCTTCTATCATGTCAAGGTTCTTGACAGCCTGAACGCCTTCATCGTGGGAAAACCTTCCATCCTGCTCAGGACAACCAATGGAGGTTCCACATGGAAAAGGATCCGGCTGCCGGACTCATTACATGATCTGTACGGGATCAATTTTTTCAACTACCGGAGTGGTATCATCGTCGGTCAGCAGGGAATGATGTACCGAACGACAGACGGCGGCAGCCACTGGAAAGCCCGTCAGGCAACCCCGAATGTGAATCTTGTCGGCATCCAATACATTTCCGCATCGACGGCACTTGTGGCCGGATTCGCGGGTACGCTCTTCAAAACCACCGACGCTGGTGCCACGTGGCGATCCATTCCCACCGGCGTAAGGGATAATCTCTGGACACTTTCATTCCCGACCCCGACAACTGGATGGGTCGCCGGAGCAAGCGGAAGGATTCTGAAGACGACAGACGGCGGCGAACATTGGACCGACGTCCCGAGCGGTATACAGAGCTTCCTTTTTAACATCCGGTTTTTCACCCCTGAACTCGGATGGGTCTGCGGCGGATACGGAGCAATCATGAAGACAACCGACGGCGGAGCCACGTGGATCAAGCAGCATGTCCGAAAGGATCTCGGAACATTCCTCTCGCGCGAATATCAGTACGGCCTTTCCTTCACCGACGAACATAACGGGTGGGTCTGCGGGACTTCCGGCAGCCTCCTGGTTACCCACGACGGCGGCAACCGGTTCGATAACATCCAGACTGACCAGATAACGACCTTTTTTTCAACCGAATTCATTACGCCCATGACGGGATGGATCGTCGGCGCCAACAGCACCATACTGAAAACCAGCGACGGCGGGAAAACATGGATCAACCAGTCGAGGAACATCAGATGACGATGAAATCCTTACTCGTCCTTTTTGCCGCGTCAATCCTGATTCTTCCATCACCGGGCTGCAGGTCGACCCCCCACGCCGGACAGGAGTACCTGTCGGAGACCCTCAGCTATCGGTCAATGGCCGACTCGTTTTTCCGCTTTGATCCTCAATCCCCCTTCCGCAGGGATTCGACGATCCAGTATCACGGCCTGAACTGGTACCCGCCCGATTCGGAATTCACGTTCCAGTCGAAATTGTACAGATACAGTAGCCCGTCACCGGTCACTATTTACGGTACCAAGGGGGAAGAACGAAAGATGATCCGGTACGGCTATTTCCTAATCGACTACCGTGGACGGCAATATGTCCTGAATATCTGTAAAAGGGCTCCGAAGGATACGCAGCAGTCATTCAGAAACGATGAACCTCTTTCCGTCTGGTTCACCGATGAAACCACGGGGCATGAAACCTACGGCGTGGGCCGTTACATCGACATCGGTGAGGAAAAGCCCGATCCGAACTTTCTCTACACCATCAATTTTAATAATGCCTACAATCCATATTGCGCATATAGTTCCCTCTACTCGTGTGCCATACCGATGAAGGAGGATCATCTTCCCTTTGCCGTCCATGCCGGCGAAAAAAAATATCACCCCTAGAGACCCGGGCAATCCGGAGATCGGCGCAGAAGCACCCCCCCCGTCTGAGGCACCGGGTAAATCCGGAAGAACGCGCTTCTTCGCGATGAATCATCAGGTATGTTCAAAAAATTGCGTTTTACTGATTTTCACGCTACATTTATGAGAATTTGGATGGGGCATCAACGGTAAAAGAATGCAACTGCGGAAATTATATCGTACAATTGAGTCTTTTGGTTCGAAGAAGTTTGAGAGTGATGAGGAGTTGTTAAAGCACGTGTTGGCTGAAATAGTTCAGAACGAGGAGATCAATATCAAGGGGGGCCGCCTCTGGAAATTCGATCCGAAATCCGCCGGGTACGAACTTCTCCACCAGATCGGCGACATCGAGCAGATACGTGCGAATTACAAGATAAAACTGAAGGATTATCCTCTCTTTCTCGAGCTGCCAAAACTCCGTACTGTACTTGCGAACGAAAATGACCAGTACCTCCGGAAGCGGGGAATTTTCAAATATTCCGCGACCGGTGTCGGCGAAAAAATCCAATGGCGGGGACACACCCTCTACCGCTATGTCCTTGCGTTCAACGCCGATGATCTCGGGGAAGGCATAACCTCGACACTGAATATCATCAGCGCCGCCCTGAGCTCGGTCCTCCGGGGTAAGAAAATCGAACGCAAGGCGAAGGTCCTCGAGCGCGATCTCGACAAGGCCCGGGAGATCCAGCAAAGCATCCTACCGCAGCACGAGATCCAATTTCACGCATATGACATTTACGGTATTTCAATCCCGGAAAGAATCGTGGGGGGAGATTTTTTCGATTACCTCCAGATCGAGAATGACCCCGAGCGTCTGGGTGTGGTGATCGGCGATGCGACGAGCAAGGGGATCTCGGCCGCCGTCGAAGCTCTCTATCTGTCCGGCGCTCTGCGGATGGGATTTGAATATCAGACAAAAATCGGCGTGTTACTCTCCCGCGTCAACAAACTTCTCCATAAGACATTCACCGAAGAACATTTTGTCTCGCTGTTCTATGCGGAAATCACCGATGACAGGAACGGCCTCATTATCTATGCCAACTGCGGCCATAACATGCCGATCCTGCTTCGCGAGAAAGTCTCTGACCCCGAGTTCCTCGATGCGACAGGCCAGATGCTCGGACCCTTCCCGAACGAGGTGTTTAAAACCGAAAGCACGCATATGAAAAAGGGGGATATGCTGGTTCTCTACACCGACGGCGTGACCGAAGCAACAAACGAGCGGGGCGAATTCTACGGAGAGAATAAACTCGTTGAGCAACTCCTCCACCACAGGGATAGGTCCCCGAAGGAAATTGCCCAACTCGTGCTGGAGGATGTTCAGATTTTTAACAGCCTCGGTGTTCATTCGGACGACAAGACGCTTGTCGTGATTAAACGCAATATGTAAATCTGGAAAGGATGGAAGCCCTATGGGAGATGCACCAAACCATATCGGAACGGTCTCTTCAGTCAACAGCTCGGTCATCTCCGCCGTGCTGACAAACGGCGCAGGAGCCTCAGCGGCCAGGCTGGGAAGTTATATCGTCATGATGGAAGGGGAAACAACCATCGTCGGAAGCATTACCGCTGTCCGGCAGAATACCCCGGCAAACGGCCAGGTGCCCGGGGGGGAATCACACCTGGAAACCATCGAAATCCAGCTTATCGGCACAGTCACCCGCGGCGTCTTCGAACGAAGCATCTCCACCTACCCGCTGATCGGTACAAAGGTCTATCCGGCGATCGGCGAGGATCTGAAGAGCATCTTTTCCACTTTTCAACGGTACGGATTTTCCCCCGGCTATATCTCTGTTCTCCAGAACGAGCGGATGTTCCTGAACCCCAACAAATTTTTCGCCAAACACATCGCCCTCTTCGGTTCGACCGGATCCGGGAAATCCTGTACAACCGCCTCAATCCTCCAGAAGGTGAGTAAGTTCGAAAACACCCATATCCTCCTCCTCGACCTCCACGGGGAGTACGGCCCTGCATTCCAGGATGCCGGCAATGTCATCAAAATCACCGAGCTTGAACTGCCATACTGGCTGATGAATTTTGAGGAGATCGTCGAGACCTTCGTCGATGAGAATGAATCCTCCTCGAACAATCAGATCATGATTTTGAAGGAAGCAATCCTCGATTCAAAAAAAGGGAAAAACCTGCCGTTGAAGGATTATCTGACGGTCGATACACCGGTTTATTTCGATTTTCTCGACGTGAGTGCCCGCATGCGCTCCCTCGACTCGGAACGTACACTCAGCGGCAAGGAAGGGCCGTTTTACGGCCAGTTCACCAGGTTTCTCGTGAGGCTCGAGAGCAAACTCACCGATAAACGCTATGAATTTCTCTTCAGACCCAGGACCTATCGTTCCTCGGAAACATTCGCCAACCTCCTCACCAAACTCTTCGGACTCGACACCGGTAAAAGAATTACGATCATCGACCTCAGCCGCGTGCCGTTTGATGTCGTGAACGTCCTGGTTTCGTTGCTCGGAAGGATTATTTTCGATTTCAACCTCTGGAACCGAAACAGGCAGGATTTTCCGATCCTGGTGGTGTTTGAGGAAGCGCATACCTATCTCTCGATGACGGGAAAAAGCCGTGCTGCTCGCAAAACCGTCGAGCGTATCGCAAAGGAGGGGCGTAAATACGGTGTCAGCAGCATGATTATCAGCCAGCGCCCCTCGGAAATCTCCGACACCATAACCGCACAGTGCAATAATTTTGTCGCCATGCGCCTTCTCAATCCGAACGACCAGGCCTATATCCGGAAACTTGTTCCGGACAGCCTTTCGAACATGATCGAGATTCTTCCGACCCTGCGGCAGGGCGAGGCGTACTTCATCGGGGACGCAGTCCCCGTGCCGGTACGGGTATTGATCGACATGCCGAGTCCGGAACCGGCCAGCGGCGACATCAATTACTTCGATAAATGGAAGAATAAAGAAGTGGCCACCAACGTCGCCGAAGTCGTCAACAACTGGTGGAAACAGATCCGGCACTGACCCCCCGGCCGCTGATTCCAGGACATTTCCTGCCGACCGCCCGGTACCGGCGGGTCACTCCATGCCGGGGATTCCCCATGTCAACTCTCCGGAAGAATGTAATTACCCCGGAATACATTTCCTCATTGATGAACTCCGGGTGCGGCGGATTTGCCGAGAACATCGTCAACCTCCATGGTGTGCACAGGAGCAAGGTGGAGATCGAGGATCCCCTGTTCGATCTTCTTGCGATCGCCAACGACAATGATCGCGATATTCTCCGGATCGATGTATTTCCGGGACGTCCTCAGCACATCCTCCTTGTCCACCCGGAGAATATGATCCGCATAGGTATTGAAGTATTCATCAGGAAGATTATAGACGGCCAGTTCCACCAGCCGGTCGGCGATATTCTCCACCGATTCAAAATTCCTCGGGTAACGGAGTGTGATGTAATTTTTCGCCCTCAGGAGTTCATCATCACGAACAGGTTCGCGGATGGCCTTCAGTTCGTTCATGAATTCCATGATCGCCGAATCGGTTACGGAGGTCTGAACAGCAGCGTGCGCGGTGAACGGGCCCGGCAGCAGCCTGCAGTCGAAGAGCGATGACGCGTCATAGGCGTAACCATGCTCCTCCCGGAGGTTCTGGTTGAGCCGGGATGTAAAGGCCCCGCCAAGAATATCGTTCATCACCTGGAGCGCAAAATAGTCAGGATCTCCCCTGGGGGCACCGATCCGGGTGAGGATAATTTCAGACTGCGCGGATCCCGGTTTGTCGACAAGATCAAGAACAATCTTCCGGACCTGCTGAGGTTCCGGGAGGCTGATTTTGGGTATTTCACCTTCCGGCCAACGGCCAAAAAGCCATTCCAGTTTCGGGAGTATGCCCTTCGCGGATATATCCCCCACAACGATCACCGTGGCATTGTTCCCCCTGAAGTATGATGAATAATATCCCTTGATATCACCAAGGGTGATCCGGCGGATGCCCTCGGCAGTCCCCATGACCGGTGTACCGTACGGATGGAGATCACCATAAATGACCTTTTGCGACAGAATCGATGCGATGGCCTCCGGTTCATCACGCCATTGCATCATGGTCGTCAATCTGTCATTCCGCTCCCGTTCCAGTTCCTCCGCCGGAAAACGGGGACGGAGAACCATATCCGCCAGAAGCGCAAGCGCTGAATCGAGGTTCGACACCGGGGTATGGAGACTCACCCCGCAGCTGTGCCACCCCGCGAATGCGGAGATGGTCGCGCCAAGAAAATCCACGGCGTCGGCGTACTCGAGCGAATTTCGTGTGCCCGCCCCATCCTCCATCAATTGTGCTGTAAGACTGGCGAGACCCGACTTCCCTTCCGGGTCAGCGACAGAACCAGCCCGCACAACGACTTCAACCTGAAGCAGCGGCAGATTGTGTTTCTCGAGCAGAATAACAGGCAGGTGATTCGATAACCAGAGATGCTGAATCTGCGGCAAGCCGAGACCCGGGAGCGGACCGGGAACGGGGGGCTTTGTCCTGTCGGGCATCTGCCCCAGCGTAATCCCCGCACAGAGAAGAATGCATGCCAGAGCGGGCTGTATCGGAATCTTCCGCCTCATTGACCCGGTGCAGGTGGATTCTGTACGGCGAGATTCCGCTGGCCGGGAGGTACGACGCTGAGAACGACTCTTCCGTCGTCCCTGAGATAGCGGAGCACGATTGCCGTAATCGCCCCCGCATCGATCTTGCTGTACCGCGAGAGATCTTCATGAAAATAATCGGGATTCCCGGTCATCACGAAATATTCGTTCATCTGGTCGGCCTTCTGGCCGATACGTTCCATCTGATCGAGGAAACTCACCTCGATCTGATTGACTCCCCGTTCAAGTTCCCTGGCCGCGGGGGGCTCCCGTTTCAGCCTGTCAAGCTCCTGCTGAATCATGGTGAAGAGTTCAGCCAGGGTGTGGCCGGGACGGGCGGTTGCGATGATGTAAAACTTCGAGCAGAGTTCCATCTCGTCCTGGAACACCGTGACGTCCTGGGCAACCTGAGTCTCATAGACCAGTCGTTTGTAAAGCCGGGAATTTTTTCCCCCGGCCAGAAGAAGAGACACGAGATTGAGCTCGGCATTCCCCGGTGCATACTTCCGGGGCGCAATCCAGGCCATGTATAACCGGGGGAGCTGGACGTTGTCTTCCTGGACAATGTATGTCGCCGTGTCACGATGGGGCATCGGTAGCGCCATGCCATCGACATGCTTTCCGGCCGGAACATCGCCAAACCAGTACTCTACCGTTTTCCGCGCATTCAGGGTATCAATATCGCCCGCGATGACGAGGCTGGCATTTGCCGGTGAGTAATAGGTTTTGAAGAAGGTCGCGATATCATTATACGATGCAGCGGTCAGATCCTCCATCGACCCGATGACAGGCCAATGATAGGGGTATTCGGGCGGAAAAAGTTTTTCATCGATCGTCTCAAACGCCCTCCCGTAGGGTTGGTTATCAAGGGCCTGCCGCCGCTCATTCTTCACGACATCCTTCTGGACATCAATCTTCGCAGGCGACAGTGAATCGATCAGGTACGCCATTCTGTCGGATTCCAGGAACAGGGCAAGATCGAGTGCATTCCGCGGAATGACCTCGTAATAATCTGTGCGATCGGTGCTGGTGGTGGCATTATTATCTCCCCCCGCATCCTCAAGCCACTGGTCGAACATTCCGACGGGCACGTGTGCCGATCCTTCGAACATCAGGTGTTCAAACAAATGAGCCAGACCGGTTCTTCCAGCTTCCTCCCTCGCCGAGCCGACATGATACCAGAGATTAACCGCGACGATGGGCAACGCGTGATCCTCGTGAAGGATGACCCGAAGACCGTTCGGGAGGGACAGCTGGTGGTACGATACTGAGATTTGACCCTGCGAGGATGATGCGATCAGGAAGAGAAGTGCGGTGAGAGGTCCTCTCAGGAGCATAACGGTATGCGGTCAGCGATTTTGCCGGAGGTACTCGAGCCGCGGCCGGAGCTTGTCTGCCGATTGGAGCAACTGATCTTTTCCGAATATGCCGTCTTCCTGCCGCGTGAACGTCAACTCATACTCATTGCTCATGACGATTGCCTCCTCAGGACAGACCTCCTCGCAAAACCCGCAGAAAATACACCTGAGCATGTTGATCTCAAACTTGACGGGATACCGTTCTTTCCATAATTCACTTTCGGATGCCTGGATCTCGATCGCAAGAGCAGGGCATACACGCGCGCAGAGTCCGCATGCGACACACCTTTCGACGCCGTTCTGCTCGACAAGGACAGGTCTGCCCCTGAACGAGGCCGGCGGATTCCACTTCTCCTCGGGATACTGCCGGGTGAATTTCGGCCTGAAGACCTGCGTCAGGGTTATCTTCATCCCGTGAAGGATCTGCGGGATGTACAACCGATCCCAGAATGAGAGATCCTTTTTATGAACGATGGGTATATGATGTTCAGATGCCATGGGAAGACTATGGATTGTTTACACTCCTATCATCAAAAAAATCTCTGTCACTGGACGAGAAGCATCACCAATCCCGTCGCAAACAAGTTCACGATCGCAAGGGGAAGCATGACTTTCCAGCCGATATTCATCAACTGATCGTACCGAAACCGCGGGATGGTCCAGCGGATAACAATAAAGAAGAGCACCAGGATCCCCGCCTTGAAGCAAAAACCCACCACCTGGATGACCGCAATCCAGACCGGCGCGAGCCCGAGATGATGAATAAACGGCACCTGCCATCCCCCGAGGTATAACGTGGTCATGATTGCACTCGATGTCAGCATGTTGGCGTACTCCGAAAGGAAAAACAGGCCAAACTTCAATCCACTGTACTCCGTGTGGTACCCCCCGACGAGTTCCGGTTCGGCCTCCGGCAGGTCAAACGGGAGCCGGTTCGTTTCGGCGAACGCGGAGACGGCAAATGTTACGAAGCCAATGGGCTGAAGAATAATGTTCCATCTCCACCCCGCCTGGGCGGAGACAATTTTGTCCAGCTGCAAGCTGCCGGCGATCATCACAACACCGATGATCGACAGACCCATCGCAAGCTCATAGCTGATCATCTGTGCCGAGGAGCGCAATCCCCCGAGTAGGGAATACTTACTGTTGGATGACCATCCGCTCAGCGTGATACCGTAGACACCGAGCGAGGTCAGGGCGAGAATATACAAAATGCCGATATTGACGTTCGCAATCTGAAGTGGGATATCCTGGCCAAACAGCATGATGTGATCCCCGAAAGGCACAACGGCAAATGTCGTCATCGCGACCGTTATTGAGATGATCGGTGCGAGGTCGTGGATGAAGCGATCGGCCTGCCGGGGTACGATATCCTCCTTCACCAGAAGCTTGAGGACATCGGCAAGCGGTTGAAGCAAACCCTGCCACCCGACCCGGTTCGGGCCGATCCGGTTCTGAATTGCGGCCGCAACCCGCCGCTCAACCAGGACAATATATGCCACGGTGCCGACCATGACCCCCATGACGATGACGATCTTTATTGTCGATATCAGGATTTCCATTATGATTTTCCCAGAGTGGCAGAAACAGACGCACGTTGAAGCATCATGCCATGTGAACCGAGTTTAAGGTACGACATTCCCTTAAACGAAGGAAGTGATGCGGTCATCTCGTTGAAGACATCTTCTGCCGTCGAGTACCGCCATTTTGCACCAAGGGCATTGGCGACATTCATGCACACCCTCCACGTCGGTCGGGCGTCGCGTCGCTGTCCCTTCATCCAACGGTCATTCAGCGCTCCAAACCGGTCCAGCCTGCTGAGCGACAAACCGTCGAGCGCCCGTTCAATGACAGCGGTCGCAACAGCCGGTCTGATGCGCTGGACATAGCCCAGAAAATTCGTCATCGTGCCGTTTTTCTCCGCGTACGTTGCCGAGGAAAACACCACATGGGCAATTTTCGTCAACGGATTCTCGCTGCTCGCGTGAACGATCAGAAGATCCAGTTTTGAGAGAATCTCGAGGATCTTCGGATCATTGCCGAGCGTCTCATCAATGACATAGAGGGCTTTGACCTCCCCCCGGTCGATAGCACCGAGAATCCCCGGAAAATCGTTCGACGGTTCCGGGGGCATGAGACCGACTTCCCGCGCACCCCTGCTGTTCGGGGTTTTGTCCGCCCTTATGAGAAGACCGTCCTCATCACCGTCGATCACAACCCGGCGGAAATCAAACTTTTTCACGCCAGCGAAATTGAGGAACTTCACGAGAAGGTAATTATCCTCATTCGTGGCAAAGGGAGATCCGATTGCCGCTATTTCATGCTTTTTGTAACCCTTCAATTCCGAAGCCGCCTTCGCAACAGCTTCATCCCACCCCACCTCGATCAACTCCCTTTCCTTCCTGAGGAGCGGACCCTTGATGCGCTGCGGACTGTTCACGTATTTAAAGGTGTCCAATCGGCCATGATCGCACATCCAGTACCCGTTCACCCCCGGATTAAACCGCGGGGTGAGCCTGAGAATCTCATTGTTCCGCACCCACATCTTGGTGTTGCATCCGCGGGCACACCCAATGCATATGGTATCGGTGGATGACATCTCCCAGACCCTGGCCTTAAAACGGAAATCCCGGCTGGTGAGCGCCCCCACGGGACACAGATCGATGGTATTCATCGAGTAGGGATTATCCAGCTTTTCCCCGGGGAAGGTTGTCAGTTCGATGTGATCACACCTCCGTGTAAAGACCAGCTGGGGCTTTTTCGCCACCTCGTCACAGAACCGTATGCAGCGCGAACACATGATGCAACGTTCGGTGTCGAGCATGACCCTCGGTCCGAGTTCGACCCTCTTCGGTTTCCTCACTTTGTCGAACTCGAACCTGCTGACTCCCTCCCCGAACTTGTAGGCGTAATCCTGCAATTTGCACTCCCCCGCCTCATCACAGATCGGACAATCGAGCGGGTGGTTGATCAGCAGGAATTCCATCACCGCCTGTTGTGCGTTCACGACCTTCGGACTCTGGGTCCTGACAACCATCCCATCGGTGACCAGGGTGGAGCATGCAATCGCCAGTTTCGGGAATTTTTCCACCTCAACGAGGCAAATGCGGCAATTCCCAGCGACGGAGAGGCTCGGATGCCAGCAGAAATGGGGTATCTGTATGCCGTTCTCCAGTGCAGCCTGAATGATCGTCTTGGATCCGGAGACCTCGAGTTCTTTTCCGTCGATTATAATCTTTGCCATCGTACCTTCTTCATCATGTGTCAACTCTGATTACATGAAAAACACCTCTGCAACATGCGCCGGGCCCGGATGAACCCGGAACCGGTCTTTTCCGCACCCGCCTGCTTCATGCGTGAGAAAGCTGGAGTGCCGATTTTAACCGGTTCATATACGCGATGTGGAAATCCTTCAGCAACCGGACAAACTCCGTCAGTTCCTCGTACGGCGGTAAAAACGTCGTCCGGAAATGGAAGGATCCCGGAAGTTGCCCGAATCCTGATCCGGGCACGACGCAGATTCCCGTTTCCTCGAGAAGGGCAAGACAGTAATCGAAATCCCTTTTCGATTCATACTCACAACGTTGTTCGGGTGTCATCGCCCCGACATCAACGCTCGGATCACGAGGGAAGTCAAGCTTGACAAAAGCATACATCGCACCCTGGGGAATTTCCAGTGACATCCCGTCCACACGATTGATCGCATCCCCCAGCAACTCCGCTTTCCGTTTCAAATTCGTCAAGATCGTTTCGCGTTCAGAGTGGTAGGTTTCATAACTTTCATCCCCCTTCTTGGGAGGAGAAACCATGAGATAGGTCGCTACCTGGCCCGGAAGATTCGCGCAGAGACTTATTGACTGCAGCTTCACGAGCTCGGTGAGAACTTCCTGGGGGACGTTCCTGAATTCAACATATCCGCCCCGATGACCGCACTCTCCCAAAAAACCCTTCGAGACGGAATGAAAACTGAACAGCGTCACCTCCCTCTCACCAAGGTCATGCATGACCTTGGCAAATGAGAAAAATTTTGATCCCGTATGATAGACGTTCTCCTGGTAGACCTCATCGGCCATGATGGAAAGGGAGTTCCGTCGGGCAAACCGGATCACCATCTCGATATTCCCGCGCGTCAGGACTGCACCCGTGGGATTTCCCGGATTGATCACCGCAAGTGCCACGGGATGAATGCCCTGCTTCTTTCCCTTCTGAAGGCTCTCCTCAAGGATATCCTCGTTGAGCTGCCAGTGGTTTGCCTCGTCAAGATAATAGGGTATTTGCCGTGCGCCGTAGAGGTCGATCGTCGCGCTGTAAAGAGGATATTGCGGCACGGGAATCATGAATCCGTCGTTCTGATTCCGCAAAAGCGTGAGGATGGCCGACTGAACCCCCTTGCTGGCTCCGTCGGTCAGAATGATCGCATCCCGGGTGGCGGGGATCCCGTCCCTGCGCCTGATAAAGTCCGCAACCGCCTCGCGGACAAACGGAATACCGGCGCTCTGGGAGTAGGCGCCAAGTCCGATCGGGTATTTCTCCAAAAATGCCCTGGCACGCTCGACGATATCCCGCGGGTAGAGCGTAAGGACCGCGTCACTCCGTAGGAGGGGCGGATATTCGAGGAGACTCAGCATCTGCCGGATGTAACTGACGGGTTGTTGTTTCAGAGCCTGCGGATTGCCGATATTGCAGTAGATGATCTTCCGACCCCCAGCTTCGAGTTCCTGTGCCCTCTGCACGATCGGACCACGAACGGCATACTCCGCCCGCAGGAGGTTCTTGTTAAGGGATTGAAGTGATATCATGACTTTTTCGCTGTCTGTATTTAGTGGAGATAATTCACACCGGATTGCCCGGATGTGGTCATGCAGCTCCGGTCAGGCCGCCTTGTGCGTACCGCCCGCCGGCACCATCGGTGTAATGATCACGGTAGAAAACAGATCAAATTGAAAAAGTTTGTCCGCAACAGACTGAATATCCTCGATACGCACCGCATCGATGGACGATAATACCTCATCGAGCGAAATACAGCGGTTGAAGTAAAACTCTCCGCTCCCCAGCCTCATCATGCGGTTTGACATGCTCTCCAGACCGATCATGATGGAGCCCTTCAGCTGGGCCTTTGTCCGCGCAAGTTCCGCACGGCTTACGGGTGTTTCCCGGAGTTTTTGAAGCTCCCGGTAGATGAGTTCAATTGACCGGTCGACGTTTTTGGTGTCCGTGCTGATGTACACCCCCACATTGCCCGTGTCACTCAGCAGATTCGCAAACGAATAGACAGAGTAGGCAAAGCCGTACCTCTCCCGGATGTTCTGAAACAGGCGGGAACTCATGCCTTCACCCAGGAGCGTGTTGAGGGTCAGAAGCGTAAACCTCTGCCGGTTTTTAACCCCGTAACCGATCGTCCCGAGGCAAATGTGTGCCTGCGTAATCGGTTTCTCAAACAGATCCTTCCTGGGCCGGGAATGCCGGGGACCGGTGCTTCGCCGGATGTGCGATCCGCTGTTTTTTGTCTTGTGAAAACACTTCCCCACCAGATCCACCAGGGCATCATGATCCACATTGCCCGCCGCAGACACCACCATCCGTTCCGGAACGTAATGATGGTGAATGTACCCGAAGAGATCGTCACGCGAAAAACTTTTTACCGTCTCTGCCCGGCCAATGATCGGAAACCCGAGCGGATGCTTCTGGAAGATATTATGATCAAAATAATCATGTATCAAATCATCGGGGTCATCCTCGATATTCTTTAATTCCTCCAGTATAACCCCTTTCTCCTTCTCGAGCTCAGAACCCGGAACCTTGGGATTCTGGACGAGGTCGGAGAGGACATCCACCGCCTGCCTGAGATGATCATCCAGGATCCGCGCATAGTAACAGGTGTGCTCCTTCGTGGTAAAGGCGTTCAGATACCCCCCGAGACGTTCAAGGCTTCTCGCGATTTGTGGCGCGGTAAATCGCTCGGTCCCCTTGAAAACCATATGTTCCAGAAAATGGGAAATTCCGTTGTTGGACTCGGATTCATCACGGGATCCGACGTTGATCCAGACACCGATGGAAATGGAACGCACGTAGGGTATTGCCTCCGAGACGATGCATAATCCGTTGGGAAGAACTGTCTTGTGATATTTGGACCGGAGCAGAGGTGAAGTATCTGCCGATTCACGTCCTGAAATTTTCAGCATAGGAGACCGGAGCAAAGTAATCGTGCGTAGTAAAATATACTATAAATCGGGCCGATAATCAACTATTTCAGATGACGGGATGCCGGATTGAGGATCATATCACGGAGTTTCGTCACCAGCATGTCGATGGCAACACTGTTCTCACCCCCCTTGGGGATAATGACATCCGCCCAGCGTTTGCTCGGTTCAACAAATTCAAGATGCATGGGTTTGACCGTCGCAGTGTACTGCTCCATCACCGACTCGATCGACCGGCCTCGATCGAGGAGATCCCTTTTGAGCCTTCTCAACAAACGTTCATCAGCATCCGTATCCACAAATATTTTTATATCCATCAACTCGCGCAGTTCCCGTTCGACAAAAATAAGAATCCCCTCCACGATGATCACCATTCGGGGTTCGATGTGCTTTGTTTCCTCCAGCCTGCGGTATGTCTTGTACTCATACAAGGGTTGTTCGATGCTCTTCCCCTTTCTTAACTGCCTCAGGTGAGCGATGAGAAGCGCTGTCTCAAGAGCATCGGGATGATCAAAATTCACTTGCTCGGGGGATTGCCCGGAAAAAGTACCAATATCCCTGTAATAATAATCGTGACGTAAAACGATCACCGAAGCGGGGTCCAACCGCTCGAGAATCCGCTGTGTGACGGTGGTTTTTCCTGAACCGGTTCCGCCGGCGATCCCTATGATAAGCGGAGTCGATGTCATATGTGAGAAAGAATATACTCTAATGGAGGTGGAGATGCAAACAAGGGGGGGTCGTGTGGCCTCCTTATCCACCCCCTCTTCCCCCTGCTCTCCCGCACGTCAAGGTGCGGGTGCCGGATAATTGTATCTGATGACTCGGTTTTTTACATTTGTCCCAAACGAAAATCTGGCCATGGACATGTTTGAGACAATCCTCATTTGCATTACCACCATCTATATTGCCGAGATGATCTATCTCAGAGCCGGTCTTGGCCGCGCAGACTCCCCCGAAGAGGTGGTAGAGGATCAACCGATGGTGTCGGTCATTGTCGCCGCACGAAATGAGGAAGAATATATCGGTGATTGCGTCCGATCGCTACTTTGCCTCGACTATCCGCCCGAGAAACTGGACATTATTGTCATCAACGACTCATCGACCGACCGTACAGGTGAAATCCTTGATGCATTTTGTCCAAATCCGCTCCTCAGGGTTCTGTCGACTTCACAGGGCCAGGGCAGCCTGCACGGGAAGACAAATGCAATCGCCCTCGGAATCCGACACGCGCGCGGGGAAATCATCATGCTCACCGATGCTGATTGCACGGTGCAGCCGTCATGGGTATCCCGGACGGTACGATATTTCGCACCCTCGACGGGTGTCGTCGGAGGGTTTACGCTCCTCAAAACCGACAACCTATTCGAACGCATACAATGCATCGATTGGCTTTACCTGTTCAGCGTGGCTGCGGCAACTGTTGGTTGGAAGATACCCTTGACGGTGATCGGCAATAACTTCGCAGTCCGGCGGGATGCGTATCTCCAGGCCGGCGGGTATGAAAATATACCCTTCAGCGTCACCGAGGATTTTGTCCTGGTCCAGGCAATCCTCAGGCGAACCGAATTCAAGATTTGCTTTCCTCTCGATCCCCTCTGCCTAGTCCGCAGCCAGCCCTGCCGTAACCTCGAACACCTTTACCGCCAGAAACAGCGGTGGGGAGTCGGCGGCCTTGATATGGTATTCCGGGGCTTTGTCATCATGGGCATCAGCTGGCTCATACGACTCATGGTGATCCTGGAAACGCTTCTCGCGCATTTCCCGACAGCTGCGGTGCTTTCCCTGGTGGTGGTCGCATTCGACCTGATTCTCGTCTGGAAACCGATGAAGCGTTTTACATCCATGAAGAAGCTGTTGCGTTCATTCCTCCCCTTTGAAGTCTACCTGACGCTCTACGTCCTCACCCTCCCAATTATTGCCCTGGCGAGCAAAAGTGTCGTTTGGAAGGAACGGCGTTTATAACAAAAACCCCTGACTGATCAGGGGTTGAGTTTGTCAAATATTCATCCGGTTATGCGCGGGCCCGGGAACTGATAATATTGAGCCGTTTCAGTTTATAACGGAGAGTTTGTTCGGTCATTCCCAAAAAACCCGCAGCTTTCGACTGATTGAATCCGAACTTTTGCAATGCGCGTTCGATGATGCCCTTCTCAATCGCATCGAGTGATTTATCAAGAACAAAATCCTGACCAGTCGCAATATTGTTGATCATCTTGACAACCTCAGTCTTTTCATCAACCAGCTCAGGCGGCAGCATGAACCGGCCACCGTTGGAGAACAATACGGATTTGTCGATCACTGCTTTCAGCTCCCGGATATTCTCCTTCCACGTCTGACGGACAAGAACATCAATCGCGTTGATATCGATGACCAGATCTCCGATGCCGATTTCCTTGCAGAGTTCGGATGCAAAATGCTTGACGAGAAGCGGAATATCCTCCGGCCTCTCACGCAATGGTGGAATTTCGACACGCTCGAAATCGTTCAATTTTGTAAATAGATCTTCGAGCAGCTTCCTTTTTTCGACGAGTATTTTGGGATCCTCTTTAAGCGTCACGATCAACCTGATATCAACGGGTTCCTGACGAGTACTTCCGATGCGGCGGCTTGTCCGCTCGTTCATAAAATGAAGGATTTTCATTTGGTTGCGGAAACTCGCCTCCTCGATTTCTTCAATGAGCACTGTTCCGCCATCGGCGATCTCGAAGAGACCGCGCTTGGTCGTGTACGGCAGGCCCTCCGCACCCCTGTCAAATCCAAAGAGAACTGCTTCCAGTTCCTTATCATCAAGAACCGAGAGATTTATCGACATAAACGGTTTGGTTTCTTCTCCCGTGATCCCGGCGGAGTAAATATTCTTCGCAACGGCTCCTTTACCTACTCCGGCCTCGCCGATGATAATGACATCACTTCTGCTTTTTGACAGACGATGGATTTGCTTTAATAAATGATCAACAGCCCGACTTTTCCCGATGATCGGATATTCCAAGGATCCGCCGTTTATTTCATCGGCCGATTTGACCTTTTTATCTTTATCCATGACTTCCTCTTTGTAACTTAATAATTATACCACACCCTCATTCTTTCGAATTCGGGTTCTGGAATAATCTCCCGTTAAAAACCTTCAAATTGAAAAAGTGAGACAAGATAAGATTGTCCACCCAATCACGCCACCTGCTTAC
>JAWOKN010000005.1:0-6308 GCA_033854175.1 Bacteroidota bacterium
TGGACGGGGAATTCCTCGCAGATTCAGTGCGGCAGCTGCCACGGTCTGCCGCCTGCCGGACATATCGCCGCAACAATCGATCACTGTGCCCGTTGCCATACAGGCGTCGTCGACGCAAGCGGCAATATTATCGACAGCACCGCCCATATCAACGGCAAGGTCGACGTTTTTGGCCTGGAGTACAGCTTTTGATCGGGTGTCTCAGGCAGCTTTTTGTCATCATCATTCGGCATCATGAAAACGGTTCTTAAATCATTTCTCGGTCTCTGGTTATCTGCCGTTATCGCCGCGGGTCTGCTGTTCCCGATGGTCCCGGAACCGCACGGCTGGAATGAATTCCCCGTGATTCCCGGTCTCGAGGAAAAAGCCCGCATTCTCTTTTTTCACGTTCCGATGGCCTGGATTACCGTGATCGCGTTTCTGACATCGATGGTGTACGGGATCCGGTTTTTGAAGACGAAGAATTTTGATGAGGATCTGAAATCGGTGTCGAGCGCCGGTCTCGGACTTCTCTTCTGCGTTCTGGCCACGGTAACAGGTTCCCTGTGGGCGAAGTTTAACTGGGGCTCGTTCTGGAACTGGGATCCCCGCGAGACCTCTATCGTCGTTCTCCTCCTGATTTATGGCGCCTACTTTGCTCTCCGCTCCGCCGTCGATTCCGATGAGAAAAGGGCGACGCTGTCTGCCGTCTATTCCGTGATCGCAGGTGTTTCGGTCCCGTTTTTTATTTTTGTGGTCCCGCGGATGGTCGCATCCCTTCACCCCGAACCGATCGTCAATGCCCAGGGCCAGGTTCATATGAACGGCGCGATGCTGACCGTTTTTCTTGCCTCGCTCGCCGGGTTTACGGCTCTGTTTGCCTGGATGCTGAATGTGAAAATCCGCCTCGGGCGGTTGGAAGACTATTATCACTCGGAAGGAAAGTAAATGTACGAGTTCTTGTCGCAAAACGCTCTCTATATCGTTCTTCTCATCGTGCTGATCTGCTGGATAGGGATCTTTTCCTACCTCTGGCGTTTGGATAGGAAGATCAGCCGGCTCGAGGATCAGCTCCCGAAATAAGGATCCCCGATGAATCTCAATCTGATTATCGGCCTTGCCGTGATTGCCGCCGCAATTGTCTTCGGCGCCGCATCATTTCTCCAGACGAGCGTCGAGTATGGGGATTTCCAGACGGCCCTGTCCAGGGGCCGCAGGGTCCAGGTGAAGGGGGAGTGGCAGCGCGGGAAAGAGACGAACTATGATGCCACGAGAAGGGAATTTTCCTTTTATATGAAGGACGACAGCGGCCGCGAGATGAGGGTCGTCTTCGACGGCGCAAAACCGAATAATTTTGAACTGGCGAATGCCATCGTCGTTAAGGGGCGCGTGGAAGGTTCCTCGTTTCATGCCTCGGAAATTCTTACAAAATGCCCGTCAAAGTATGATGCGGCCACTGCTCCCGCCCGGAAGAATCTCTAGGTGATATGTCCGTGTCGCCGTACAACGGCGTGTTTGGGATACTGTTCATTTTACGCTTTCCGGTCTTCATATCTTGACATTGTACAGAAAAACGTCTATTTTGGGTGTATCATTCTGGGATGTGTACGTTCTTTCCGAAAATGAATTTAAAATCTCATCGAGACGCCACGGCTGTTGTAGATTGCGTTTAAATTCTGCGAGCGTGTCTCGGTGACTCTTCATTGATTACATCGTTCGGTTGCTTGGATTGGTGGGAATCTCAGGCGAAGTCGGGAAAGATAAACTGTGGCGAGATATAATCACAGAACCGTAATATCGGTTTTCCGTGATTTCCCACCTTTGCATTGAAAAAGTCAGTTGTTGGTCTTTCACTACTGTCTCATGTTGTGCATTATGAGAATGGTTTTCCGTAGTCTCATGATCGTTCTTCCGGCGGTGCTGGCGGCGGTGGCGTCGGTGGAATCCTGCTTCTCCCAAACCCTCTCCCTGAAGCGGTATTCCGTGAAGGACGGCTTGATTGCCAATGATGTCGAGGCCATCTCCCAGGATGCACGGGGATACCTCTGGTTCGGTACCACGGACGGTATCTCGATATTTGACGGCAAATCGTTTGCAAATGTGACCACACTCGACGGGTTGCCGCATAATTTTATCCGCCAGATGGTCCCCGATTACCGCAATCCTGACGCAATGTGGGTCGTTGCAGGCGGATTTGTGTGCTACGTTGACGGGGGGATTATCCGTCAGTATTCTCTCCCGGTCGAGATCGTCCATACGGCCTATCTCGACAGCGCCGGGGTCCTGTGGTGCGGGACGAATGCCGGGGTTTTTACGATAACCGGCGATTCCATCTCCCGGTTTCATCCCGAGATCATGCCCAGGGATATTTTTGGAATTGCCGAGGCCGGGAACGGCTTCTTGTGGATTGCTACCGATACGTCCCTCATCCGCTCGGCCAGAACCAGTGGTCAGGCTGCCGCTGTTTCTGTTGATACAGTCTTGCCCCCCTGGAAACATAGCGACGCTATCGGAAAACCCCGGGGGACGTTCAGATCAATGTTGACGGATCCCAGCGGATCCGTCTGGGCGACGAATTCGGCGACGTACCTGTTTCATATCGTCGGCTCGCGTGTCGTCTCGATCCGGCCAGGTTTTGTCAATACGTTTCTGTATAACATCTCGGATAATATCCTTTCCAGTTACGGATATGATGGGATTTCCGAGATGGGAACGGATGATCCGCTTGTCACTCCTATCCTCACCTATTCGACCGCAAACGGCCTGCCGGAGAATACGATCCGTTCGGCGTTTATCGATAGGGAGGGGAATACGTGGATCGGGGGGAGGGATTACGGGCTTGTGAAGCTTTCCGCGGGGAGTATGGCGAGCTTTCCGATCGGGGATGTCCAGTCGTCACATAATCATGAATTCGCTGTCTCAGATAGGAATAATCATCTGTGGGTCATCAGCAACGATACCCTCGTCGAATTCTGGCGCGATCGGCACGCGAAGTGGCACCATGCTCAACACACGTTCAACCGGCCTTCGAGCCTTCTCTATCGCAGCGGGCTGAGTACCACGTACTATACCGGTGTTTCAACCGACACCGGGGGCAGGCTCTGGCTGGCCTCTGTGAAAGGGCCTCCCCTGTTGGAGGGTTTTCAGATTATACCCGATACGTCGTTTCTCGGGGATCATCCTTCAAAACTCAGATTGTCCAAACGAGTCCGCTGCGACGACGTTTTCCGCGGATTTCCCGTGAGCTCCTTCCTCGTTGCCCGGGATGGGACTCTCTGGATTTCTGTCTGGTATAAAGGTCTCATTCATGCAAATCCCGACAACCCTTCTTCACAGTACCGGCTATTCGGCGATGCAGAAGGCGTCCCGACAAATTATATCAGGGCGCTGTACGAGGACAGGGGGGGAAATGTCTGGGGCGCAAGTTATAGCGAGGGGGTGGTGAGAATTTCCCGCGACGGACAGGTGCACCGTTTTACTGCCGCCAGCGGATTACCGAGCGATAATGCCCTCTGTTTTGCCGAGGATCAGAACGGCGCCGTCCTTATCGGTACCCTGGGAGGAGGGATGGCGGTCGTGCGGGGAAATGCCGTCGATGCAATTTCCGTTAAAAACGGTCTGCCGAGCACTATCGTCAACTGCATCGTCACCGATCATGCACACCGCCTCTGGCTGGGGACGAACAGCGGAATGGTGTACGAAGACCGGCAGGGAATGAAGACGTTTGTCCGCAATCAGGAATTTCTCGGCATGGGTGTGCTTGCAGCCGGAACGACTCAGGACAGCCTCCTCTGGTTTGTTACCCATAACAATCTGTGGATTTATAAAGAGTTGAAACACCGGAGGGCTACAATGCCACCGCCGGTCTATGTGACCGATTTTCTGGTGAACGGCGTGCGGGCGGCCATGAGGCCTGTCATGGATTTCGGCTATGATGAAAACCGGGTCGAAATCCGCTTTATCGGGATCAGCTTCAGGGATGAAACCGCCATCCGGTACCTGTACAGGCTCGCAGACCTCGAGAACGATTGGCAGGGCCCTACCTATAACACCTCTGTTACCTACGGTCATCTCAATCCCGGTACCTATACCTTTGAGGTCAGAGCCGTGAATGTCGACGGTACGGTGAGCGCGATTCCGGCTTCCCGGACATTTTCGATATCGGGCCCGTTCTGGTATTCGGAGTATTTTACCGGCGGTGTCATCGTGCTGCTGATTTCAGGGATTGTTTTTGTTTACAGGAATAAGGCCGAGAGGCTGAAGCGCCGGCAGCGTGAAACTGAATCCTTTGCCCGCGCCTTGATACAATCGCACGAAGTCGAACGAAAACGGGTGGCCGGCGAGCTGCACGATGACCTCGGTCAGGATCTGATGGTTATTATCAACCGCGCACAGATGGGTATGAAATCCGGTTCCATCGACGGGGCGCGGGAACAGCTTTCGGAAATCGTGAAGGCTTCAACCCGCAGTATCGAGAATGTACGGGAGATCGCCTTTAACCTGAGCCCGTATCATATCGAACAGCTTGGACTGACAGAATCGCTCCGGACGATGGTCGAAAAGGTTTTCACCATTCCGGGTATGAAAGTGTCGTCCCACATCGATTCTGTCGATTCGCTCCTGCCGAAAGATAAGGAAATCTGCGTCTACAGAATCGTTCAGGAATGTGTCAATAATGTCTGTAAACATTCGTCGGCAAGCGAGGCGATTATCGACGTTACGGTGAAGGATGGCAGGATTGAAATCGCCGTCAGGGATGACGGCAAGGGCTTTGATGTGCTTCCTCCCGTGGTCAAGATGACCGCAAAGGGTGGCTTCGGTTTGCCCGGCATGAGGGAGAGGGTGAGGATCCTCGGCGGGACGCTGAATATCCAGTCATCACTCGGCATGGGGACAACCGTGACGGTGACGATTCCCCTCGAAAGTGCGCCCTAAACTCCTGTATGCATCCACATGGAGAACAATGTGATATGATGACTTTGCTGATCGCCGAAGATCATCCCGTGTTCCGTAAGGGATTGAAGGATATCGTCTCCGAAGCGCCCGGTTACCAGGTCGTCGGGGAGACGGGCGATGGATCCGCCGTCCTCGATCTGGTCCGTACCCGTACACCCGATGTCCTTCTCCTTGATCTCAATCTTCCGGGCTGCAACGGTCTTGAGATCGCCCGGAAAATTCGCGAGGAAAACCTCTCTGTCCATATTATTGTGCTGACGATGCATAATGAGGAGGCCATGTTCAATAAGGCCATGGACCTTGGCGTGCACGGGTATGTGCTGAAGGAATCGGCCGTGCAGGATATCCTGGACTGCATCAAAACAGTGGCCGGCGGCAGGTATTATATCAGTCCCACGATCTCGCAGTATCTTATCCGGCGTGAATCCGACGCACGGAGGCTGCGGGAACACTATCCCTGGCTCGACCAGCTCACACCCACCGAGCGCAAGATCCTCAGACTGATTTCAGAAAACAAGAGCAGCAGGGAAATTGCCGGCCTTCTCTTTATCAGCGTCCGTACGGTCGAGAATCACCGGCAGAGCATCTGTTCGAAACTTAACGTCCACGGCAGTAACGGATTGCTGAAATTTGCACTGGAGAATAAATCGCTGTTGTGATTTCCCCCGCTGAGTGATTTCCCTCCCTGCGCTGAAAATCTTCATTTTACCTTCTTACTCCATCGCTGTTCTCAAATAAGTACTCCTACTCACCGCGATCAGGTAGTCCTACCTATTCCCGCTGTCGATAATTTTTTGCAACTTCTCACTGTCCACAATGAGAAGTATTGCTACCATGAAAATCATGATCGTCGATGATAATGCGTCGATACGAAGGACGATTCACAGTATACTGGACCAGAGCGATGATACCTTCTGCGAATGCAGCGATGGTACGGAGGCGGTGAAGATGTATCCGTGGTTCCGGCCGGACTGGGTGCTGATGGATGTCAGGATGGAGAAGATGAACGGTTTCGAGGCGACAGAAAACATCCTTGCATCATTCCCGGACGCGAAAATCATTATTGTGACTCAATACAACGATCGTGAGTTCAGGGAAAAAGCGAAACACTCGGGTGCTCGTAACTTTGTCTCAAAGGAACATCTGATGGATATCGAGGGGATTATCCATTCTCAGAAGACGTGAAGTCTCTGCGTCGGCAAGGGGAGAGCCGAGAAACCATGGAGAGGGCGGAGCATAGGCCGCCCTCCCAGGGTTACGAATTATAATCGTCATACCGTGATAGGAGGGATTGTCGTATGAAATCGCTTACAGTCACATTTTTGATTGCCTGCGCGGCAGTTTCCGTCTTTGCACAGCGACGGTATCTTGTC
>JAWOKN010000006.1:0-105987 GCA_033854175.1 Bacteroidota bacterium
GGGTTACGAAGAAGACAGAATCTTACACTAAATCAACTGCAACCATCAACAACAAAGCTCTTGACTTTGCCAAAAAGTATCTCTTAATTTACGAGCCGAACAGTCCGAAACACTTTGAAGACGGACAATATTCGTGATAGATGACATCACTCGAATGGGCCCATGGCTCCCCATACTCAGAACCAAAACCTATATTAGTTCCGTCTGAGCCTCCATTTACACTTGAACCCAAGTTTATGCGCCCTGTCATTTGGTAATTCATTCCAGAATAACCGATAGTCTCAGAGTAATACGTATGAATATCGTCTGCGTGCCGTCTGACGTTGGATCCATCGCTCGCTGACCAGGCATAATCGACCTCGCTTGGAACAGTCCCAACTATATGGGTAACAATATCGTCTCCATTTGAGTAGTCACGTACTTTAATCCAACTATTTTGGAGTGGGATATGCACATAATAGTATTGAAAGGCATCAACGTACATAGAATAGTATCCATTTGAATTGGTATTTGTTGCAGTGACTTCCTGTCCTGCTGAATTAAAAATCGCCACATTCGTGGTGACGAACGCCGAGCTTACAGTCTGGTCGGACGCTCGGACTGGCCAATAACTTCCCGTGATAGTACCATAGAAATTATAATCTCTCACGTTATTTAATTCGCGCAATATCGTTCCATCTTGGGCATCTATTAAATATATGAAGTGCTTGAAAGCACTCATTGACACAAGTTCCACTTTCCAGGAAAGATGGTAGCCAAAAGTTGTACTTGTAGTACTATCGTCCACTGGAAATATGGTCAACTCCGGTTTTCCCACTACAGAAGAGCTATCATCGGCGAATTTTTGTATGGCGGTTTCCGTTGCTTCGTCGGCAGTTAGTGCTGGGTTCGTCGAAATGCCGATCTGCGGATAAATACTGGAACCCAGCGTCACTACTTTTCCCTGCGGGTCGATGGTGAATCCAATTTCAGTCCCATAAACAGGGATTCCATTAACAGACTGTCGATATTGAGCAAACCACCACTTGCCGTTAGAGTCGATCTTTTGAAGTGTAAGATCAGATCTAGAAAGCTTGAGGGCAGGATAGTAATCCTCTAATAACTTCGTAGTCATCTCATCTATAGCCGGTCCATTCAACGTGCTTGTCGTAAGCCCATAATCGCCAACCGTAACAGCGAGTCCTATTATTCGATGGACGCTGCCAGTGCGGGGATCAAGCTCCGCATAATTCAGGTTACCATGCTTATCCCTGAATGAAATATTGCTTTGTGCGAGAATGTCCTGGTACGGCCATATTGTTAGAGTGACTGAAATCAAGGCATAAATCCATATGAATACTCGGTGTTTCATTTTATCCTCCTTTGCTTTTGAGATTGTTCAGCTTGACTTGTTTCCTCTTGATGATTATATTACAATGGCAAATAGAAAAGGCATTGTTTAGAACAATGTCTGAATGTCGTAAGGATCGATATCTATCTGCCACACTATCAGGGTAGTGTAACCGCACTACCCTGTACTATACTTGCCCATTCATAAATATCACCTCCTTAACCAACTAACAGCGTACGAGTAAATACTATCGTTCCATGGGGTAATGTCTGTCGTCATCTTGGTAAAGACATTGGTGAGGAATATTTTCCCGAAGTCTCCACTGACATAGTTTGTTGGCCCGGCATTGTATAGAATAAGTGAATCGTCGGGAGACCAATCAACAGGAAAATATTGCTGGTAAAAATGCAGGTTAACTTGTGTTTCATTGGTTCCGTCGCCGTTCGAGACATAGATGTTTTGTGCCAAATTCTTATTTGACATGTAAACGATTCGATCCCCTTTCCTCGAGTAACGGGGATGGACGAAATTTGCGTCGGGCTGACCGATTGTTCTAAGTAAGTTACCCTTGAGATCCCACCATGCCATTGAGAGGGGTGTAGCACCGCCAGCCCACGCATTTCCCATTATGACCTTCCCATCGACGGACCAGTCGCTGACCCACTCTGCTGTGTCGTGAGTATTAGTAATTTTCACTTCTTCAGTAGCATCGGCGTTAATGATAAATATTTCATAATTCGTTACGGCCTCCGGGATCATTATGCGAGAGAAGGCGATACGCCGTGAGTCTGGAGACCATGCTTCATAAAGTCCACTGGCATAATTGGGGTTAGTGCTTGTCGGATTAGTCAGTCGCCACATACTTGTCCCATCGGCCTTGAATACATATAAGGCTGGACCATAATTCTGATAACCACCAGTGCTTTCGACGACAATCGCAGAACCGTCAGGCGACCAGGACGCGCGATAAATTGGAAAATTAGAGTTATAAGTAATCTGCCTGATATTGGTACCATCAGGCTTCATGCTGTAAAGCTGATAAGTGCCCGATCTATTTGAAACAAAGAGGATAGGACCCGGTTTTCCTCCAGGAAAAGGAGTTAATGGATTGTTTGAATCATTACAAGCACTGAGTAACAGGGATAAGCTGAGACCCAGGTATATAGCATTTGTTTGAAGGATATTTTCCATCTTATTGCCTATCGAAGAATAACTCACGGGATAAATTAAATTCGGAACTCGTTCGTCTGAAATAAACTGATTCCTTGCCGTATGGATAAGGATAAATTGTCTTATAAACCGAGGAGTAGAGTATACCATGAAGATTCCATCTATACTCGATGGGAAAACGATGATTCTGAGATGATGACAGCGGAGGTTTTTGCTCTATATCATTGAGACTTAAAATGTCATTCTGTTTCTTCATCGTGGATTAGTGAGGAACTGTGATAATGTTTTTCCGCAGGTACGGATCCGTTGGAAAGTAAAAACACCCCCCTTCTCCAACAATATCATAATGAACTTCATGGCCACACAGACACTTAACATGCATCGGCGCGAGTTGTATCATGCCCGCCGTTCTAAAAAATACGTATCTCATGTGCCAATGTCAATGGGGTAAATACCTATTTCACTATGGGGTAGTTACCTATGTTGATAACGTTGGCTCCATCTAGACGATTGGATCATTTTATGGTGAACGAGCAGGGCGGCTTATAATTTTACCCTGAATATTCACGAATGGATTCAGCGTGCTTTCCATTATCGCTGGGTTAGTATATCATCGCCGTAAAAATATCAGAATCGCCAACCCCATCTCAAAAAATGAAAAATCTATAGAGGAAATTTTTATTGCGAACACAACAGTCGGTCCAGCATATGATGTCGTAGGTAACTACCCCCCTCCCGAAGAGGTGACTACCCCATGGCCCCTTGCGTAATCCTCATCTAAAATTCGAGTGCTCACACCCCCACTACTATTCGCATTATGATCGGTGTGTGCAATTGATGCCACTATTGAATCATGGGGTCATTTTTGTGTCATCACAGAGATAAACGGGCCGAAGCTCTCTGATCTGCTCCTTACTGAACCGCTTCTTCATGTCTTTTCTCCTTTCCAACCTAGGTGAGTGTCTCAAATTTTTCTTACCTACAATAGATCAGGATATAGGAAGCAGACCACCGACCCACGCTACAAGATACAAAATGGGTTGTTATGAAGGGCTCAGGTCGCAGGCAGAATAATACCGACTGCCCGCTCGCATAAGCATTTGTCCGGACTTCGAATGGCTCTATGGTCCCTTATGTGATACTGGGAACTTTTATTGGCTGGGGTGTACAATCCGGATACTGTTCGACTTTTTTCCTGAATAAACGGCCCCATCAATAGGTTTTGTATGGACCATGCTCACTGAGATCTCCCTCAGAGTTTTGTCGCAACGACAACAACTCCCTTTGCAGATACCACTTCTGCTTTTGTACTATCATATGCTTCTAAAAAAATCAGATATATCCCAATTTTCACCCGCTCCCTCCGGTCACTTAAACCGTTCCATACCAGCGTTCCGCCCGACCCCGCCGGAGCACCGTCTGCCAGTACCCGCACCAACCGGCCCTGACTGTCGTAAATCCGGACTCTGATGATACCCGATTTCAATGGCAGATGATAGGAAATAATCGTCATATCCTCAAAACCATCCCCGTCGGGTGAAAATGGATTTGGGGCGGCCGAGATGATCGCAGAGGAGGGCACAAGCTTCGTGTAGACACTGTTGGTCGTGCATGGTGTACCGCCGCCAGCGGCGGCGGAGGTTGTCCAGTTTTGCCTGCTGACCGAGGAAAGAAACGGATTGATCCGTTCAAGCGAACGCCCCCGCACGACGTCCACTGCCGGATTGTGCCACCCGGGACTGTACTGGACACTGTCAATGGTGTGTTCTGCGAAATCGTAGAGAATGACCTGATCACCACTGTTGTTCAGACTCATGCCGCTCTGCCTGACGATGACCCGCATATCCTCCCCGCGAAGGTAGGGAAACTTATCATAGATTGACGAATCCGATGCGATAACCAGATACTGCGAAGCTCCGATGATGACCGGTACGGGGCTTATGACATGTGCCAAAGTTCCGTTTCCCGCTTCCGGCTTGT
Source organism: Bacteroidota bacterium (assembly GCA_033854175.1). Taxonomy (GTDB): domain Bacteria; phylum Bacteroidota; class Ignavibacteria; order UBA10030; family SZUA-254; genus DATKPE01. Next base: position 4,481 of record JAWOKN010000006.1, read on the forward strand.
CTGTCAGTTTCCAGTCCTGAAAATCTACCGGATAGGGGGAGGTGTTGTAGAGCTCAACATATTCGCTGCTTCCCGCGGCCGGTTCATACATGATTTCATTGATCACAACCGAATGCGCCATGTACCCGACCGCTATTGTAACCCCCGACGTGTCGTCCGTCTGGTCGTTGTCTGCCGCGGAGTTGATGACAACAAGGATGTCTGCGAGACCCGCGGTGACCGATTGCAGGGGGGCAAGTATTTCCGCCGAATCATCTGCATTCAAGGGTTGTGGGTATTCGTAACCGTAAAAAAGTTCCCCGGGCTCGGCCCAGCCATTTTTGTTCGTGTCGAGATAGAAATTTGTCGTGAAGTGCGAAATCGGTTGCAGACCCGCATTCCTCACGACTGCCCGGATGGTGACGTTGTCACCTGCCTGGGGCCTCACCGGGCTGCACGAAAGTGACCCTATGGCAAGATCCGACATCGGTCGTGCCGTTATACTGATGTCATCGAAACGGAGCGTTCCCGTGGTTCCGGTTCCGTTTCCAGCGACACGCCAGCGGAGTCGGACCGATTTCTGCAGGAAGAGTTCACCGGGTATGTAGACCGCCCTCCTGACATAGGCCGTCGTACCGGGGTTTTTTAAAATATCTCCGACCGGAATACCGAACGACGACCCGCCGTCAGTCGATGCCTCAATGACCAGATCGGAATTGTGACTGGCCGACCGCCGTTCGTAAAATATCAGGCTTTCGGGTGCCGCCGCCGTCAGATCGATCAGTGGGGTGATCAGTTCCTGCTCAATTGCCGCGTTTGTACTGATCACCGCAGCCGGACCCGAATGCGGAGTTGATGCGGTCGTCGCGAAATCTCCCCCATTCAGACGGTTTGAACTCGAAAGCCACCCGCGGGGTAACTGGGGGACCGAGACGGTGTCAAAATCTTCAGCGTACGGATAGCGCTCAATCTGTGCGTTGAGAATGGCGCATGGAAGAAGCAGGACTGCACATAGGGATGATTTCATGATCCACCTCCGGATAAAAATGCGTTTGCGCCCGGGAGGCGGTCGATGTGTGTTGTGCTATTTTGGGGGTAAACTCTGCTGCGTCCAGATTTTTACCAGATTCAGAATCGTCTGAACGGCTTTCTCCATCCCGCGGACGGGTATCCACTCGAGTTTGCTGTGGAAATTTTCACCTCCGGTGAAGAGGTTCGGACAGGGAAGCCCCATCTGGGTCAATTCCGAGCCGTCTGTCCCGCCCCTCGTCGGTATGATCCTCGGCTGAAGCCCCGCGTCCCGACAGGCCTGGAGCGCATACTCGGTGACAAAGGGTACTTTGTCGAGTTTGAGTTTCATGTTCCGGTAGCTCTCACGGAACACAATATCGATTTTTCCCGATGGGAATTTTTCCATGGTCTCCTTCCGGATGTCCATCAGGATCCGGCGCTGCTTGGTCAAACCGCTCGTATCGAAACTCCGCAGGAGTATCCTCAGATCAGATTCCTCGGCGTTCATCGTCCCCGTGTAGGGATGAATGAAACCCTCGCGCTTTTCGGTCGCCTCAGGTCTCAGGTTTTCGGGGAGCCGGGAGATAAAATCCGAAAGAGGGTAGAGCGAATTGATCATTTTCCCCTTCGCATCGCCGGGATGGGTGCTGTGACCCCCGAAGGTGACAATCGCCTCATCCGCGTTCCAGGTCTCATTGCTGATCTCCCCCGGAAAACCGCCGTCAACCGTATAGGCGTACTGGGCTCCGAATCCGCGGATATCAAATTTTGCGATCCCTGTGCCTGTTTCCTCGTCGGGCGTGAATGCCACCCTCACCGTCCCGTGATGGAGTGCCGAATCCCTGAGAAGTGTCTGGACGACTGTCATGATCTCCGCGATACCAGCCTTGTCATCAGCCCCCAGTACTGTCGTTCCGTCAGAAGTGATGATGTCACTCCCGATGTTATCGCGTAAGCGCGGATTTGCCCCGGTGGTGAGTATCTGCGACGAATCCCCGGGAAGTATGATCTGCTCCCCCTGATAATCGTGGTGCACGATCGGAACAACATGGTTCCCCGATACATCGGGAGATGTGTCCATATGCGATATGAATCCAATGGGCGGCACCCTTCCGCTATCACGCCCGGGGAGATTGCCGGGGACTGTACCATAGACACAACAATGGCTGTCGATGCGGGCGTCACTCACCCCGAGCTCCTGTAATTCTTTTACCAGTAAACGGCCTAAAATCCACTGACCCGCCGTACTCGGTACCGTATCCACCCCCTCCCGGGATTCGGTGTTTATTTTCACATACCGCAAAAACCTGTCGACGACGCTCTCGTCATGGGATGAATATCCCAGTAAGATCCCTGTCGGAAAAAGAGAAATGAGGAGGATTCGGAGTAAAGACTTCACTCGAGGCATTGCACTAATCCCATACTACCGGCATAGTATGAAATTCAGCAACCAGAATCAAGATCTTCACCGCCGCTGTGCCCCACGATACAGGCGTTGATTTTCGTCAACTACCAGAATCTTTAAATGAATATCATGTAGTTGTTTACAGGGATTTTACTGGTCCTTTCCGGATGGATGAAATGATGCCGGACGGTTCCTGTTCATACGTTTGTTGAAATAGATCGATAAATATGTTGTGTCAGCGTCAATTATGACCAGCATACCCCCGAGGCCCCGGTTTGGAATATCTTCATTATTTTGTTATTTTTGGCTTCTCAATGACGAACAGCCGAAATAGAGGGGAAGGTACCTATTAAGACCATTTCTTCCCCTGATGTGTTCCAGGTTTTGAGGAAATATTCCCTCCACCTCATTACCTTCGTCATTCTCCTTTTCCCCCGGCCGGGGGACTCTCAGACGATAACCGATACCTCGGTTTTTTCGCTCCTCACCAGGGGGTATGCTACAATGCGCGTCGACCCCCCTATGGCTGTACCCTATTTTCAACGCGTGATCGAGCTCGATTCAACAAACTTCCAGGCTCATGCCGCACTCGGGTATCTCTATCATTCACTGAAGGATTACCCTAACGCACTGAAGGAATTTTCCGCCGCCGACCACCTTCAGCCTTCCGATACACTGAAACTTCAGATGGCCTATACACTGATGTCTCTCGGGCAGGATACTGCAGCCTATAGCCTGTTCGACCGGCTCGCCGCAAGCCCGTACCCCGATATCAGGATGAGTGCCAGTGATCAGCTGAAGTTTAAATCCTCCGGCGGGGGGGGAGGAGGGGCGGCTCCGGCGAAACCCTGGTGGACCCGTATCTATTCGGCTGACTACTTCGATACGCGCTGGCAGAGCACGTTCATCTATCTCACGGCAGAGGAGGGATATCGCCTCAACAGGATCCTGAGCGCTTACGCGGTTGTGTCGCTCTCCACAGACACGAAATCGAGCGCCGGCACCGTTCCGCAGATCTTCTCCGACAATTCCCTGATGTTCGGCGTTGGCGTGAGAGCCCAGCTCTTCACCGGCTTTTCGGTGAGCGCCCAGGAGGGCGCCGCCCTGGACATTATCGGCCGGAAGGATATCAACTTTGTCCGGAATGATTTCCGCTTCTACCTCACCTACGGGAACGGGATCTATGCCCCCTATACGGATCATCCTGACGTGAGATTTCCGTTTTACCCGATCCTCGATCTCTACTCATCACTCGGGGCGTATTCGAAATACAAGAATACGATCGGCTACCTCCAGCTGAAGGCCGGCGCACGCGTGCTGGAGGTCTCGAAGACGGTCATGGATGTCTACGGGAAGTTGAATTTTGCACGCGATTGGGCCGTGAATATCCTCGTGAATGATCCTTCCATCAAGGCGAAGGAGTACTATAATAACATCAATGAATGGGGATTGGGCTGCAGACTCACCCCCAATGTCGACTGGGGCGTCTACCTCGATGCGGAATTTCTCCGCGGCATCTACTCGCACCAGGACCTCCTCCCGGCCGGCCGCGACCCCTATTATACCAGCTACAGGTTCTTTCTGATTTTTGACAGGACGTTCTGACGAATGATCGACCTCCTTGTACATCTTCTGCGCAGTTCCTACGATATCCTGTACGTTGCGACGTTCATCGTCGCGACATCCCTTTTCCTGAGCGGCCTGGATGACGTGTTCATCGATTTCTATTACTGGCTCCATCACTTTTTTGCGCGGAAAAAATTCAACCGCTTTACCTTCGATGACCCCGAAAAGCTGCACCTGGTCCCTGAAAAACCCGTCGCGATTTTTGTCCCCGCATGGAAGGAGTACGAGGTCATCGATAAGATGCTGATGAACGCCTGCTCGACGATCCAGTATAAAAATTATGACTTCTTTGTGGGGGTCTACCCGAATGACCCCGATACGATCTCCAAGGTCATGATGGTCAAGAAGCTCTACCCCAACGTCCATCCCGTGGTCTCACGCAATCCGGGGCCGACGACGAAGGCCGATAACCTGAACCAGATCTATGAAGGCATGCTCCGGTGGGAGAATGAGACGGGCACCCGGTATGATATCATCGTCATGCACGATTCCGAGGATGTGATCCATCCGCTGTCGCTCAAAATCCAGAACTACCTCATCCCGGAATTCGATATGCTGCAGATGCCGGTCTTTCCCCTGAACATGAGCCATTTCAATCTCATTCACTGGACGTATGCGGATGAATTCGCGGAATATCATACGAAGGACCTTCACGTCCGGCAGTACTTCAGCGGTTTTGTTCCTTCGGCGGGCGTGGGAACAGCCTTCAACAGGTGGCTGATTGAATTTATCGGCACCTCGTTTGCGAAGAACATCTTCCGCTCAAAATCCCTGACCGAGGATTACGACCTCGCTCTGCGCCTGGCACTGGGCCACGCCAATATGCTTTTTGTCTATAAGCCGTTTGGCATCAACTGCTCCACCCGCAGCTATTTCCCCTATACCCTGAAAACCGCCGTGCGCCAGAAAAGCCGCTGGGTGACCGGGATCTGCCTCCAGTCATGGAAACTCGTCGGCTGGAAGGGGGACGCACGGTTCCGCTTCGTCCTCTACAGGGACCGCAAAGCCGTCATCGCCAACATCATCAACTTTTTCGCCTATGTCGTGGTTGTCTACCTCATGGTCTATGAGGCCATCCGGTTCGGTTTTGCCGCGTATGAACAACTGCCCCCCATTGTCGTCAAAGGGACGATGCTGTGGGATCTGGTCGTCATCGACAGTATCCTGATGCTCTGGAGGATACTCCACAGGTTTGTCACCGTCCGCCGTGTGTACGGAATGACCGCCGCGTTGCTGAGCATCGTACGCCTCCCGGTCTCCAATATCATCAATTTTACCGCAACCGGCCGGGCGCTCTATACGTTCACAAAATCCCTGATCCAGAAAAAGGATCTGAAATGGGATAAAACGGTTAACCGGTTCCCGGGCAGCGAACCGCGCCCGGTGTAGGAAAGTTAAAAAAATTTTGTACATTCATCTACATCATTGAATGGAGAACATAGAATGACGAAACCTGTCTCAATACTCTTTGTGGACGATGAGGAAGTTTTGCGGATCCTTGTAAAGGATCAGCTCGTAAACAGGGGATTCCATGTCGAGACCGCAGATGACGGGGATACTGCACTGGAAATATTGGAAAACAAGAAATATGACATGATCCTCCTCGATATCCGCATGCCGAGACTCAGTGGTATTGAGGTCCTTAAGGCTGTTAAAAAACGAAAAATCGCCTCCCGCATCATCGTCCTGACGGCCGTAAGCGATCTGGCAGTCGCGATTGAAGCTGTGAAAAACGGCGCAAACGATTATCTGACAAAACCTTACGAACTCAACCAGCTTGTCGATGCAATAAACCGGGTCATGGCCAAGTGACCCGGAACAAGCGGACTGCGGCGCGCACTCCCCCTCCCCCCCCCGGGGAAACCGCTTGTCCGAATATTTCCCCCCACGAGCTTGAATATTCATCGCCTGATGCGTATTATATGGATACGAGGTCAAGTCCCATGCAACGGGAAGTTTCTGAACCCCGCGAGGTCCGGAAGGAAGCAACGGTACGAAATCCCTCCCGTGTGACATGGATAAACTTGGCCTCCTTTGTTTCCTATTGCAATGTTTTCAGGAATTTTGTATATTAACAATTATTAATCATTTTTCCCGAAAACTGATTAATTCAACTAATTAAAATGATGTACTTCATGGCGACAGGCCTCTGGTTAACGATGTTGAGTTATGGCTTTATAAGAGTGTTTTTTCTCGCAAAAGAGGATAAACTCCCTTCGTTCCGGGACCTTGCTCCGGCCTCGATCCGCGAGCGGCGTCGCAAGTTACCCTCTTTAACAATGAAACTCTGTCCGGACTCTCCAGGGAGATCGATATGCCGGATGGGTGATCAGGAGCGAAGTGTTCTATATGCGAAAAGAAATTATTATCAATGCCACCGCGAACGAAATCCGTATCGCGATAACGGAGGACAAGCGACTAGCTGAATTGTATGTCGAAACCCCTGAAAAAGAACGCATGGTCGGCGATATCTATCTTGGAAAAGTCGCCAAGGTCATGCCCGGAATCAGGGCCGCCTTCATCGATATAGGCCATAAGCAGGACGCATTTCTTCATTTTTCCGACATCGGTACCTCCTTTAACGAGTATTCATCCCTCATCGGCGACGACGATTCCGAAGTCGATGTCGATGAAGGAAACGACGACGATGAGGAACAAATCCTCCCCGCCCCGAACGGGGACACTGCACCCCAGGTAGCTGCCCCGCCCAGGGTCACCCAGCGCCCCCCATCCCAGCCGTCAGGCCGCTCGGACGGCCGGTCCAATACTATCCCCGATCTGAAATCGGGCCAGGATATCATCATCCAGGTGACAAAGGAACCGGTCGGGAAAAAAGGCGTCCGCGTGACAAGCGAAGTCTCCCTCCCGGGACGTTTTCTGGTCCTTCTCCCGTTTGACGGGAAGATCGGCGTGTCAAAAAAACTCTCCAACTTCAAGGAAAAACGGCGGCTGCGGAGAATCGTCAGAAGCATGCTCCCCGACGGATTCGGCGTCATCATCCGTACCGTCGCCCAGGATAAGGATGAGGCCTTGCTCAAACAGGACCTCGAAAGCCTCATCACCACCTGGCGAGAGATCGAAAAGAGCGTCAAGTCGGAACAGGCACCCGCTCTACTCTATAAGGATATGGCCACGACCTCCTCGGTCATCCGCGACCTCTTCACCGACTCGGTCGAACGCGTGGTCGTCGATTCGCGCAAACTCTACAAGGAGATCCGCGCCTATATCAAACTCAACTCGCCCAACCTCCTCGACAAACTCGAACTCTATAAGGATAAGGAACCGGTGTTCGATGTCTTCGGCGTCGAGCGCGAAATCGCCATCGCCCTCAACCGGAAGGTCTGGCTCAAGAGCGGCGGCTATATCATCATCGACCAGACCGAGGCCATGGTCGTCATCGACGTCAACAGCGGCCGGTATGCCGCGAAACGGGAACAGGAACTGAACTCGCTCCGCACGAACCTCGAGGCGTCCCGCGAGATCTGCCGCCAGCTCCGCCTGCGCGATATCGGCGGCATCATCGTCATCGATTATATCGACCTGGAGGAGGACAAGAATCGCAAGAAGGTCTACGACGAGCTCCGCAAGGAGTTCAGAAGGGACAGGGCGAAGGTGACCGTTCTGCCGATGACCGAGATCGGCCTTGTGCAGATCACCCGCCAGCGCATCCGGCAGAATATCCTGCACAGTTTCAGCGAACCGTGCCCGGTGTGCGGCGGCGGAGGCCTCGTCCAGTCCAAATCGAGCATCGTCAACCATATCGAACGGTGGATCCGCCGGTTTAAATCCGAAGGCGGGGGGTTCAGACTCGCACTGCGGGTCCATCCCTCGGTTGCCGCCTACCTGCACGAGGGAACCATCAGCAGACTGACGAAGTTTAAGTTCAAATACCGCGTCGCGATCAAAATGGAGGAGGATCCGAAACTGCCGATCGCGGAATTTCATTTTGTGTCGCGGAAGTATTCCAAGGATATTACCGATCAGTTCAACTCATGATTCTTAGGACGGGAAAATGAAGATATTTCTTGATACAGCGAATATTAATGAAATCCGCGAGGGGGCCAGCATGGGCATCCTCGACGGCGTCACGACAAATCCCAGCCTCGTCGCAAAGGAGGGGAAGGAATTTCTGCCGCTCCTCAGGGAGATCTGTTCGGTGGTCCGCGGCGATGTCAGCGCGGAGGTTGTCTCCACCGATATGGACGGGATGCTCCGCGAAGCCCGCAATCTTGCGAAGATCGCCGACAATGTCGTCGTCAAGATTCCCCTGATCAAGGAGGGGCTGAAGGCTGTCAAACAGCTCAAGGCCGAGGGGATCAAAACCAACGTGACCCTCTGCTTTTCCCCCAACCAGGCACTCCTTGCAGCCAAGGCCGGCGCGTATATCATCAGCCCCTTCGTCGGCCGCCTCGACGATGTCAGCACGAGCGGCATGGACCTGATCGGCCAGATCGTCACGATCTATAAAAACTATGATTTTCCAACCCAGGTCCTCGTCGCAAGCATCCGCCACCCCCTGCATGTTGTCGAATCTGCAATGATGGGCGCCCATATCGCAACGATGCCCTATGCGGTCTTCTCACAACTCATCAAACATCCTCTCACGGATATCGGCCTCGAAAAATTCCTCGCCGACTGGAAGAAAACGCAGAAGTGAAAGGCCAGCCAGAATGAAACCTACAGCGTTTACACCCATCCACCGCGAACTCGGTGCGAAACTTGTCGAGTTCGCCGGTTTTGAGATGCCCATCCAGTACTCCGGCATCCGCGAGGAACATAGGAGCGTCAGGGAATCTGTCGGCGTCTTTGATGTGTCGCATATGGGGGAGTTCGAGATCCATGGCCCCGATGCATCCGCACTCGTCCAGCGCATCACCACCAATAACGCGGCAAAACTCGTCGAGGGAAAGGTGCAGTATTCTGCCATGTGCTACCCCGACGGAGGTATCGTCGACGACCTTCTCGTCTACCGGCTCGGGGAAGGTTATATGCTCGTCGTCAATGCCTCGAATATCAGGAAGGATTATACCTGGATTGTTTCGAACTCCAAAGGCCTCGACGTTGAGGTCGCCGACAAGAGCGATACGATATCCCTCCTGGCCGTCCAGGGCCCGCGATCGGCTGAAACACTTCAGAAACTGACCAGCACCGGGCTCTCGGAGATACCCTATTACGCGTTTACCCACGGCACCCTTGCGGGCGTCGATATGCTCATCTCCCGCACGGGGTATACGGGCGAGCTCGGATATGAACTCTATTTCCCCTGGGATGACACCCTTGCCCGCAAGGTCTGGAACGCGGTGTTCGATGCCGGAAAGGAATTCGGCATAAAACCGGTCGGGCTGGGGGCACGCGATTCCCTGCGGCTCGAGATGGGTTATTGCCTCTATGGGAATGATATCGATAAGACGACGAATCCCCTCGAGGCCGGCCTCGGCTGGATCACAAAATTCGACAAGGGCCCGTTCATCGGCTCCGATATCCTCCAGAATGTCAGACGCGAGGGGATGAAGAGAAAACTTGTCGGCTTTGTGCTCGATGATCCGCGCGCCTTCCCCCGCCACGGATATGAAATTCATGCGGGCGGGAACTATGTCGGCGTTGTCACCAGCGGAACGGTTTCACCCGTCCTCGGACAGGGCATCGGCCTCGGCTATGTCACGATTTCCGTCGTGAACTCCCCCATACCGCTCCAGATCAGCATCCGGGACAAAAAGGCGGGCGCACATATTGTTCAGTTACCCTTTATCAAAAAATAATCTATGACCGCAAACTCAGACATCCGCATTGAAGTCTTCTTCACGCCGAAACATGTCGAGGAGATGCAGCTGAAGGATAAAAATGTCATCGTGATCGATGTCCTGCGGGCCAGTACAACGATCGCGGTTGCCCTCTATAACGGCGCGAAGGAAATTATCCCGGTGGGGAGTATCGAGAACGCCGCAAAAATATCCGGCAATCTGCTGGGCGACGTGACCCTCCGCGCCGGTGAACGGAATGCGAAGATGATCGAAGGATTCAACCTCGGGAACTCACCCCTCGAATACCGCGAGGAGGTCGTGAGGGGGAAATCCATTATTTTCATCACCACGAACGGCTCGGGCGCCATCGTCCGTGGCCGGTACGCCAAGAAGCTTGTCGTCGCGGCCTTTGTCAACCTTTCGTCCGTTGTCGATTATTTCGTCCGCCTCAGTGAAAATGTGACGATCATCTGCGCAGGAAACGCAAACAATTTTTCCCTCGAGGATGCAGTCTGCGCCGGCAGGGTTGTCAATGAGCTGAAGAAGAAGATACCCGGCCGCTGCATAACGGATGACGCCGCCGAGGCCGCCCAGGCCCTCGATAAATCCTTCGGCAGAAGTATTCTCAAACTTTTGAAAGCCACCGAACACGGTAAGTACCTGTGCGAGATCGGCTTCGAGGATGACCTTGTGTTCTGCAGCAAGCAGGATATCCTTCCCGTTCTTCCGCTCCTGGCCGGGAGTACCGTACGGCTTGCCACGGAACCTGACAGGAAAACTTTGGCGGGATAACCACCTGATGGCCGAACGGGGAAGAAATAACGCGGGCGGCACGCAGAAGAAACACCAGCGGCAGCGCGCCAGCGACCGTCGTGCCTCCATCGCCTCCCTGGTGATGATCCTTGCCGGGATTCTTATCCTCCTCAGCATCGTTTCATTCTCCCGCGCCGATGAATCCCTCCTCGACCGGCTGAATGTCCTGGATGCCGTCAGGGTCCTCTATAACACGGACGTGAAGGCCCAGGTCGCCCTCATCCATAACCACCTCGGCTTTATCGGCGCACTTGTCTCCAGGTTTTTTGTCGTTTTCACCATCGGATTTTTTTCGCTCGTTTTTCCATGCCTCATGATCCTCTGGGGCTGGATTTTCCTCTTCCGCCGCCCCAGGGATAAAGCCCTGACATTGACAAATTATGCCCTCCTGCTTGGCTTCGTCACGGCCTCACTGTTCGGCGTCAGTAACGCCGTCATCGGCAATATCGGCAAGGAGTGGAGCGGCATTATGGGGGCCTTTGTCGCCGATATCCTCGTGAATCTCCTCGGATCGGTGGGAGCGTCGATTGTCATCTTCTTTGTGTTCTGCATTGTCATCATTTTTGCGGCCGATCTCGATGTCCATAAATCGCTCACCCGCTTCGCCGGCTTCTGGAACCTACTCCGGAACCTCGCCCTGAATAGACAAAGGCCGGAGTACCAGCCTGAACCGGACGAGGCCGATGTCACGATCCATGCCTACCCCGATGAGCAGTTGCCGCCTGCACGTGAACCGCGTGAACCGGTGATCAGCCGCCGGGATGACGAAGACCGGGATGTCCCGGAACCTCTTCCCGACGAACCGGAACCCGCTGACTCCCAACCCCCGGCGGACGTGAACGATGAACCGCCGGAAGAAGAGCCCCAGCTGCAGGTTGATGAAGAAAAAGAGATCGACTATGTCTTCCCATCGGTCGATCTCCTCGATACACCGCGGCAATCAGACTCCATACCCGAGGATGAACTGAAAGCCAACGCCGAACTGGTGAGGTCAAAGCTCGCCAACTTCAGCGTTGAGATCGAAAGCGTCAGCGTCACCCCCGGCCCCGTCATTACCCTCTATGAACTTGTCCCGGCCTCCGGCGTCAAGATCAGCCGGATCGTCAGCCTGGCAGATGACCTCGCACTCGCCCTGGCCGCAAAAGGGATACGCATCATGGCCCCCATTCCGGGCAAGAGCGCCGTGGGCGTGGAGATACCGAACCGGAATCCTTCAATGGTGTACCTGCGGAGCGTTATCAATTCATCAAAATTCCGGGAATCCAAGGCGTATCTGCCCCTCGCTCTGGGGAAAACAATCTCCGGCGATATCTATACCGACGATCTGTCAAAAATGCCCCATCTCCTCATCGCCGGGTCGACCGGCTCAGGCAAAAGTGTCGGCATCAATACAATTCTTGCAAGCCTCCTCTACCGCCTCCATCCATCGGATGTGAAGTTCATTATCATTGATCCGAAGAAGATCGAATTGACGAACTACGCACGCCTCAAACACCATTTTCTGGCCGTGTCGCCCGATATCAATGAGGATATCGTGACCACCCCGGAGAACGCCGTCCAGACCCTCAAGGGAACCGAAATGGAGATGGAGAAAAGATATGACCGACTCGCAGCCGCGGGCGTGCGGAATATACAGGATTATAACGAGCGGCTGAAGGCGGGACGCCTGAAAAATACGGAGACCATTGTTCATCACCGGATGCCGTACCTCATCGTCGTGATCGACGAACTTGCCGATCTGATGATGACCGCAGCCCGCGAGGTCGAGGAACCCATCGCCCGCCTCGCCCAGCTTGCAAGGGCTGTCGGCATCCATCTTGTCCTTGCCACACAGCGGCCGTCCGTCGATGTGATCACCGGCGTCATTAAGGCCAATTTCCCGGCCAGAATCGCCTACCAGGTGGCCTCAAAAACCGATTCGCGCACAATCCTCGATATGAACGGCGCGGAACAGCTTCTGGGCAGCGGCGATATGCTCTACCTTCCGGCAGGGAGCCCGAAACCGGTCCGCATCCAGAATGCCTTCATCTCATCCGATGAGGTCGAACGGATCACGGAACATATCGCCCGCCAGCAGGGATATACCAGACCCTTTATGCTTCCCTCTGCGTTCGAACGGAAACGGTCGGGCCTGAAAGGCGGGGAGTCGGAACGTGACGAATTCTTCGAGGAGGCGGCCAGAATTATCGTCCGCCATCAACAGGGATCTGTCTCGCTCCTCCAAAGGCGGCTCAAGGTCGGGTACTCCCGCGCCGCCAGACTCGTCGACGAACTCGAAGCCGCCGGAATCGTCGGCCCCTTTGACGGAAGCAAGGCACGCGAAGTCCTCGTCGAATCCGATGAGGAACTGGAATCCATCCTCCACGCTCTATGATACGCGGAATTTTCCTTACGGCCATCATTGTACCCCTCCTCATGGTGATGGGTTTCAGGAGGGGAGACGATAGCGCCGACGATGTCCTCTCGAAGGTTCAGAAAAAGTACGATACCGTCCACGACGCTTCGGTCAGGTTCACCGAACATGTCCGGTTCGGCGTCATGAACACCGAGCAGACCTTCACCGGAAGATTTCTCATGAAAAAAGGGGGGATGTATCGGATCGAAGGAGAGGAACAAACAATCGTCACCGACGGACACTCTGTCTGGACGTATTCACGGGAGAATCATCAGGTCGTCGTCGATGTCTATAAGGAGGATCCGAAATCGTTCTCTCCGGATAAGGTGCTCGTGAATGTCCCCAAAAATTACTTCGCCACGCTCCTTCCCGGGGAGGAATCCAAGGATGAGTCCGCCGTCCTGAAACTCACTCCCAGGGATGAAAAATCCCAGATCAAATGGATGAAGGTCTGGATAAACCGGTCCGACTGGCTGATGCGGAAAATCCAGATACAGGATATCAGCGAGAACCTCACCACCTATACACTGTCCGATATCCGGCTCAACACCAATCTTCAGGATTCCCTCTTCCGCTTTACCGCACCCGAAGGTGTGGAGGTTATCGACCTTCGCTGATCCTCCCCGGCCTCTTCATGCATACTTTCGCCTGATCACCCGATGAAGACGTTCGCAAAATATGCCGTAAGCATTATCCTGACTGTCGGTTTTCTCTACTTCGCCTATAAGGGTACGGATTTTCCGAGACTCCTCGACATCCTCTCCCATACGAACTATCTATGGGTCCTGGCGGCATTGCCCCCCCTCCTGGTGAGCCACCTGTTCAGAACCTGGCGGTGGGAATACCTTCTCCGGCCGGTGAAGAAGGATCTCCGGTTCCGTAACCTCTGGTCAGCCCTGGTCGTCGGGTATATGCTCAATAATCTCCTTCCCAAGGTGGGTGAACTCGTCCGCCCACTGGCGATCAATAAACTGGAGAGGGTTTCCCGGAGCGCTGCGTTCGGAACGTTGATCGTTGAAAGGATATTCGATGTCCTGTCGTTCCTGGTCATGGTCGCCCTCCTCCCCCTTTTCTATTCCGGACCCCTCCTCCAGACGTTCCCCTGGCTCAGGGAGGCCGGGATCTGGATCACCATCGTGACACTGTCGGGCCTCGGGGTGTGCGTCTTTTTCATGGTCAACAGGGAGACCGTCGTCAGGTTCCTGGAATTCTTTACCCGCCATCTCTCCGAGAAGAGAGCCAAGCTGATTCACCGGATCGCCCACTCTTTCCTCGACGGATTTCTGTTCCTGAAGGATCCGGGGAATTACCTGATCATCGGCATTCTGAGCATCCTGGTGTGGGGGCTCTACATTTTCATGACCTATCTTCCGTTTTATGCCTTCGGACTGACGGAGAAATATAACCTGGATTTCGGGTCCGCCTTCGTCCTTCAGACCATATCGAGCATCGGTTACATGATCCCCACTCCCGGCGCGACCGGATCATATCACTATTTTACGGTCGAAACCCTGACGAAACTGTATCACGTGGACGCCGAACTTGCCCGGAGCTATGCCGCCGTCACCCACGCCGTCGGTTTCATCAGCATTACACTGATCGGCCTCTATTACTTCTGGATCGACAAGCTTCATCTGGCCGAATTCAAGGCGAAAGACGAGGAGCCCGAACTCAATGAGATTTCTTAACGCCCCGCCGGCACGCTCTGCCCGCACATGCCCGTTTATAAAAACATTTTCCATCAACTCTCAAGGAGTCATTATGCATCAGCTACGGTTTATTCTGGCCATACTCATCCTCGCCGCCTTCGCAAACCCCGCCGCGGCCCAGAAGGTGAGTAAGGGCAAACATCCATCATCCAAGGAAGGGACTAAAGTGAAAGACGGGAAAAATACGGCGGTTGTCGAGACATCCCTCGGATCGTTCGAGATCCAGCTCTACCCCCAGGATGCCCCGAAGACTGTCGAGAATTTTGAAAAACTCGCGGCCAAGAAGTATTTTGACGGGATGCGCGTCCACCGCGTGTCAAAAGGCTTCGTCATCCAGACCGGCGACGATAAATCGAAGGATCTCAAAAAAATCGGGGAGTGGGGCTCCGGCGGACAGAGCATCTGGGGGAAACCGTTCGAGGATGAACTGAATCCGAATACCCCCAGCTATAAGGAGGGCTATAAGACCGGCGTCGTGGCCATGGCCAACCGCGGTCCGAATACCAATACCAGCCAGTTTTTCGTCTGTCTGCAAAACATCCAGCTTCCCCATAATTATACGATATTCGGTAAAGTCACGAAGGGGATGGATGTGGTCGAGAAAATCGGCAGCGTCGAGATCATTCCCGGCCAGATGGGCCCGACCGACGGCAGACCAAAGATTGATGTCATGATCAAGAAGATTACACTCAAATAGTTCGCAGTCGACAGCCGGGGGACATCACGTGAGTCCCCCAGCATCCACCTATGACGGCTATGAGGAAATATCCGAACCTCGGGTATTCGGCGGCGGAGGAGAAAATCCGCCACCGCTCGTTTGATCCCGTCTACCTCCTCTACGGCGAGGAGGATTTCCTGATCGATAACCTGGCCGATAACCTCATCGACCAGTCACTGGCCGAACCGACCAGGAGCTTTAACCTCGATGTCGTCTACGGCTCCGATGTCTCCAGCCAGGATATCCTCTCCCGCATATTGTCCTTCCCGATGATGGATGACAGACGCCTGGTCCTTGTCCGGGAATTTGATAAGGTGACCGATAAGGAATCGCTGGTTCCCTACCTCCAGCGTCCTTCCCCGACGTCAATCCTGGCTCTCGTGGTTCCGAAATCGGAGCTGACCGGGAAATTTTACGACGCAGCGGCCCCAAGCGTCACCTTTGTCAAATGCGACCGGCTTTCCGCAAACGAAATCCCCGGCTGGATCACCAGCCGCGTCCGCTCGCTGGGGAAGAACATCACCCCCGATGCCGCTGACATGGTTGCCGCCTCTGTCAACCGGTCTCTTCGCGAAATCCAGAACGAACTCGACAAGCTTTTCGTCTATATAGGGGATGCCCGGAGCATCACGTCAGATGACGTTCAGCACCTGGTCGGCATGTCCCGCCAGTATAATATCTTCGAACTCCAGAAATTCATCGGCCTCAGGGACCTGCCACACGCTCTCGAAATCCTCGAACATATGCTCAGGAAAGGGGAGAGCCCGGTCGGGATGATTGTCATGATCTCGAGATACTGCCAGCGGCTCTGGCTCCTGCATGATCCCTCCGTCCGCTCATTGTCGGAATCACGGCTCCCGCCCATCCTCAGCCTCAGGCCGGCAGCCATCAGGGAGTACCGGCAGGCCGCACGACTCTATTCCCAAAAGGAGCTGGAAAACTCCTTTTTTGAACTCACCAGGGCGGACGAACTGCTGAAATCGACCTCAATGGACCCGGCCGCGGTTATGACCGTCCTGGTCTATAACCTGATCAAATCCCCCCGAACCGGTTAGGATTCAGGCTATGCCAAAATGGCATTGATTTTTGTGTCCGATCTGCTTAATTTGATCAGAAGTCCGTGATTTTCCTTCTCGCACGTGGAACATTTTACCCCAAAACAGCGTTTAAGTAGTGTACAAATGACTGAACGACCGACGGCCCGTCACGGGAAATCGGATGAAGAGCTTATCACTGAGTTTCAGAACGGCGATGAAGCCGCCTTTACTCAGCTTGTCGGACGGTACAAGGATCAACTGATAAATTATATTTACCGGTATGTGGGCGACAGCGACGAAGCAGACGACATTCTTCAGGAAGTTTTTGTCAGGGTCTATCATAAGAAGAATACCTACCGCCCGATCGCAAAGTTTTCAACGTGGATCTATACGATCGCCGCGAATCTCTGCAAAACCGAACTTCGCCGGCGCGGACGCCATTTTTTCCTCTCCCTCTCGAAAACGAGGGGAGGGGCCGATGATAAATACCCCGAGATCCCTGATTCCCGCTACCTCTCGGACCATGAAGCAGAACGTTCATCGGATCATGAGATGATCCAGGACGCGTTGATGAAATTGCCGCCGAAATACAGGGAAGTCATCATTCTGTCCGATCTTCAGGATCTTACCTACGAGGAAATATCGGATATCACCGGCCTCAATATCGGTACGGTGAAATCACGCCTGAACCGCGGACGGCTGAAGCTTCAGAAGTTATTGAAGGATTTTATTTGACACGATAAAGACTATGACACAGGAAAATGACAGATCGCACTTACTGAGGAAAGTTCTCCACGAATTGCCCAGGATCAAAACAGGTGATGGATTTGAGGTGAGACTCCGGCGAAGAATCAATCAAAGCCTTGAAACTGCCTCTCCCCGGCCCCTCGGGAATCCCTCACTTGCCTACTCCTCGATCGCCGTCGCATTGATCTTTGTCCTCTTCTATTATCTCTTTACTGAAAGTCATATCAATCCGGTGATCCGGCCTCCCGAGAAGATTGAGAAGGTTACACGGCAGACACAGATCAGATCAGGTGAACAGGCCACCCTTAATCCTGCCGGAACCGCCTCCGGGAATGAAACACGTGAACCGCCCCTTGCGCCAACTCTGAAAAGAGTTCCTGCCGTACCGGTGCCCCCGGAAGCCCGGAGTCATTCCCTCCCGACCGGGAACCCTGAGTATAATAACCAACTGGCCGGATCATCCCCGACACAGAATTCCACCGGGACCTCGGCGGCAGAGAGCCAAAATGCCCCACCTAAAAGCGTCAGCGAGGGTTTGACGATCGATCAGAATAGTACGACCACCGGAATACTGGAACTCAAGCGGTATGATACCTCCAGCCATAACGGTCCGAATAAACTCCCCTTTACACCGCGCGTCAGGGATGCGTTGGGCGTCGGCGTCCTCGGACAGGGCATATCGTCCTCCCTCGCCGATAGCCTCAGACTCGATTCACTGAAGAAATTGAAAAAACAGTTCGTTCCGAAGGCAATGGAGAAACGCCCGAAAGAATGATTTTTCCCTGACCCCTCCTTCACCCCGTTCGCCCACCTGCACCGGACCCGCATGCGGCACCCGGACCGTTTGCTGCCGGGTTGCCTGGCCTGTCAAGTATCGAGCCTCAGCTGATCACTCATCCTTCATGAAATTTTGTTAATTCAGAGGAAGGGCGCAATACTGACCGTAATAAGTCACTCCGCGAGTGTATGATATGTGACCATAGTTCAGTTCCTACTTGACATAAAGCCCCATATGTTGTACATTGAGGCACTTTACAGACATATTCCATTTTTGAAACGATGCCTTTTAACACGCAAAATGATAATGGTGACCGCACCCCCCGGCGTCCTCCGACCCCGGAACCCCTGGCACCCCTGCCGCGGGATCGATCGGTGAACCTGGGAAGAGTGGTCGGTATCGTGTTCTTTCTTCTTGTCCTGGCCGCGGTCGTATTTTTACTCTATACCTATGGTATCTTTGACTTCAAACGGAGTCCGAAACCTGCACCTTCCACAACCCAGAAGATCGAACAACCCGCACAACGGCCCCAACAGACGACGATCCCCGAATCAGCTGCCCCTCCGCCAACCTCACAGGCGATTGTCCCCGATACAGCCCAGCCTGTGCCGGTTGCGGTCGAAAAACGACAATACTCGGTTTTCATCGCTGCGTACCGGGATCACCGTGAAGCCGCGAGTGAAGCGGGACGCTGGCGGGATGCGGGTTATGACGCCTTCGTCAGCGACATGTCGGGCTGGTCGAGAGTCGCGCTGGGTCATTTCGCAAGTGCGGATGAAGCCAGGACTCTCGTCGACAGCCTCAGACAGGCATTCGAACAGGGGTACTGGATCGGTCCAGACTGACCCCGGAGTGCAGCAGGGGGGAAGATCAAACTGCCTTGCTCTTCAGCCGGATAATTTGTATATTAAGCATTGAAAATTCTTGACATTGGAGAGTTATAATGAAAAAAGGCATCCATCCGGTCTATAAGAAGGCAATCGTGACGTGCATCTGCGGCAATACGTTCGAAACCCGCTCCACTGCCGGCAATCTGAAGGTTGAAATATGCTCCCGGTGCCACCCCTTCTTCACCGGAAAGCAGAAATTGGTCGACTCAGCAGGCCGCGTTGAGCGTTTTAACAAAAAGTACGGAAAGAAAACCGCCGAATCGGCTGCTGCAGTCTCTTGAAGGGTGGATTCCTTCTTTAACGCGTAAACGGAATCTCGGTAGATCGGGGTTCCGTTTTTTTTTCATTCATTCAGCGTCATGCAGATTTGTCTATACGAAGATACCTCCTGTACGAGCTTGTACCCGCTCGTCTACCTTCGGCCGGTCTATGAACTTCGTTGCGGTGTGTTCACCCTCCGGGAAAAAATCGGGCGCCTCATGCCGCGCGCGAAAACCGCCCTTTTCACCCGCCCGGAACTCCGCATGGTCACGGAGGAGGAAAACCCCGGCCTGCGCGTCAATCAGCTGGACGAAGAACCCACCTGGTTCGTCAATGGCCGCACACTCGTCGATGACGAGCTGAAAAAAATTGTCTCCGCACGGCACCCCGGGGAAGCACTGTTCCGTCACGACGGGGACATCGTCGCCGCCTTCGTTTCCGCATCAAGACTCAAAACTCTGTCAACCCGCATCGACAGCTTTCATGATCAGGATTTCTTCCAGGATCTGCCGCAACGGACGGTTTCGACCACACTCGTGAAATATCCCTGGGATATCATCCGCTACAACCACCGGGAACTGGAGCGCGATTTCACTACCCTCCGCAGGTCCGCCTCACGGAAAATCAGCCTGCGCGGTTTCCGCGGCGCCCATTTCCTCAATCCCCGGGATATCATTATCGGCAGAAACACCTGCATACAACCAGGCGCCGTCCTCGATGCCGGCCAGGGACCGGTCATGATCGGACCCGATGCCCATATCATGCCGAACGCCGTTCTTCAGGGCCCGGTCTATATCGGGAATTCCTCGATCGTGAAAATCGGGGCGAAAATCTACCCCGGAACTTCCATCGGTACGATGTGCAAGGTCGGCGGTGAAATCGACGGCGCCGTCATCCACTCCTATTCCAATAAACAACATGACGGGTTTCTCGGCCATTCCTATCTCGGAAGCTGGATCAACATCGGCGCCGACACCAATACGAGCGATCTGAAGAACACCTACGGACCCGTCACGGTCGTCCTCGACGGGAAACCCTTCCAGACCGGAATGCAGTTTCTCGGCCTCGTGATGGGCGATCATTCGAAAACCGGCATCAATGTGACCCTGAATACCGGATCGGTCATCGGCGTCTCATGCAATATTTTCGGCCCGGAACTGCCGCCGAAGTTTTTGCCGTCGTTTTCGTGGGGAAGGGGAACGTCGTTCGAGACCTACGATGTCGAGAAGAGCCTGGAAACAGCCCGCCGCGTCATGGCCCGGCGCAATGTACGGCTCACCCCATCCTATGAGTCCCTGTTCAGGGATCTGTTCCGCCAGACCGCAGGGCTCCGAACCCCGCAGGGGGACGTCCGCTAGATGCAACCCGAGACTCCTCAAATAACCACGATCTACCAGGGGCCGCGCGGAACCGCCATAAAGATTTTGAACCGCGTCGAACGGACCGATGCCTACCTCGACAAGCTGCTCGATTCGGAGCTCCGCGCAACCGATATCTCCGACGTCGATAAAAGCCTTCTCGCGGAGATCGTCCACGGCGTCATCCGCTGGCAGGGCCGCCTCGACTGGATTCTGAACGGATTCACACACGGAAACTTCATCAAATCGGAGATTAACCTCAAAAACGCTCTCCGCGTCGCTCTCTACCAGATTCTCTTCCTCAATCATGTCCCGCATTATGCTGCCGTGAACGAAGCCGTGGAATTTGTCAAAAACATCCGCGGAACGAAGCTGGCCGATTTTGTCAACGCCGTTCTCCGGAATATCATACGGACTCTCGACGGCATCCATTATCCCAAGGAGGAGGAGGACCTGAGCCAGTACCTCGCAGTCTATTACTCCCATCCCCAGTGGATGGTGAAACGATGGCTGCAGCGTTTCGACCGCGCGGAGGTGGAGAAACTCCTCGTCGCCAATAACGAGGTCCCGACCCTCACCCTGAGGATTAATAAACTGAAGACGGATCCGGCCCAGTTTTTATCGCTCCTCGACCAGCAGCATATTACCTACCAGGGCTCGAGCCTGATCGATTATTTTCTGAAAGTCAAGAGTCTCTCGGCCATATCCCATCTGAATATCTTCCAGAAGGGGCTGTTCTCCATCCAGGACGAAAGCGCGGCCTTGCCGATTCTCCTCCTCGACCCGCAGCCGGGCGAGACGATCATCGACCTCTGCGCCGCCCCCGGCGGAAAAACAACCTTCCTGGCGGAACGGATGAATAATACCGGCGTGATTTATGCCGTCGATAAGTATGAGAGCAAGCTGAATCTGATCCAGACCAGCTGTACCAGGCTCGGGATTACCAATGTCCGGATTACAGCCGCAGACGCCCTGGAGCTTTCCCTTCCGCCCGTGCAGAAAATCATCCTCGACGTGCCCTGCTCCGGCCTCGGGGTCCTGCGGAAGAAACCCGACATCAAATGGAAAAGGGAACAGGAGGACATTCCCCGCCTCGCCGCTCTCCAGATGAAACTGCTCGAACGCTCCGCCCAGCTTCTCCAGCCCGGCGGCGTCATCGTCTACTGCACCTGCACTACCGAACCGGAGGAGAACTCCCATGTCGTCCGGGCATTTCTCAGCCTCCACCCGGAATTCAGGCTCGAACATGCCGATAAGTTTGTCAACCATGCCGTTGTCAGCGAGGAGGGATTCATCGAGACATATACCCACCGACAACATATCGACGGGTCCTTCGCTGCACGGTTGCGGAAATCCGATTCATACCAAAAGGAAAACCCATGAAAGCGATTGTCAAGGAACAACCGAAATTGTACAAGGACTGGAAGAAGGGCCTGGAACTCATCGACAGACCCGTTCCGGAAGTGCGGAAGAGCGATGACGTCCAGCTCAGGGTGGTGGCCGCAGGTATCTGCGGGACGGACGTCGGCATCTACCAGTCGAAGGATTCCCTTAAAAACAGCATGTCCCACATCACATCCCCGAACGTCATCACCGGCCATGAGTTCTGCGGCCGCGTGACCGATGCGGGAGACCGCGCGAAACTCCGCCTGGCTGAACTGGTGATCAGAAAGTCCCATGTGTATATCTCCGTCAAACGATACGTGAAGAACCGCTCGGCCCGCGAAATCGCCGCCGATCGGAGCTTCCTTCCGTACCTGAACGAACATTTCATCGCGACGGCCGAAATGCACCTGACCTGCGGAAAATGCGCCCAGTGCAGACTCGGGGAATTTCATGTCTGTACCAATACCATCATCCGGGGCCTCCACGGCGACGGGGCTTTCGCAGAGTATATCGTCCTGCCGGCACAGAATATCCTGATCTTCAAACATGGTGAAATCCCCGACGAAATCGTCGCCTTCATGGACGCCATCGGCAATGCCACCCATACCGTCCAGTCGCTCTCATCCATCGAGGGAAAATCTGTCGCCGTCCTCGGCGCGGGCGTGATCGGCCTGATGTCAGTCGCCATCGCCAAGGGGGCCGGCGCGAAGAAAATCTTCGTCACCGATGCCTCACACGGCGAGAATACACACGAGAAGCTTGAAAAGAGACGCTTCAGAATGGCACGGCTCCTGGGCGCAACAGAGTGCTTCGATGTGTCGATTCCCGAGGAGAAACAGGAATTTTATAAACGCGCAAAGGGGCAGAATCATGGCGCGGGCGTCGACGCCGTCCTCGAAATGTCCGGAAGCTATTATGCCTACTCCGATGCCTTCCAGATCCTCCGTATGGGGGGCGAAATGGCACTCCTCGGCCTGCCAAGCGGCTCGATGAGCGTCGACTTTGCAAAGAATATCATTTTCCCCGGTGTGACGATTCATGGCGTGATCGGCCGCAGGGTCTGGTCGACATGGGATCTGATGACGAGCATACTGAAACGCGGGCTCGCGAAACGATTCGTTTCCGCGGGATTTGTCACCCATCAGTTCCCCCTCGACAAGTTTGAAAAGGGATTCAGCGCGATCGAATCAGGGGATGCTCTGAAGGTCCTCTTCCGGCCGTGATATCGGACAGGAAGGTCGGGTAATGGACCGACAGGACACACTCTGCCTATGAATTGAGCGTAAAAATTTTTATATTGTCCCGTCCTTTTTACCCTTCAACGTGTTCAGCGTTCTTTCAGATTTTTTCCTTCATTCCCGTCGTACGCCGCCCCGACTCATCCATGCTGGCCAACGTGCGGGGAATGATGTCCGTCACCGTTGATGAATGATGAAACATGATTAAAGGCATCGGTATCGATATCGCCGATATCCAGAGGTTCCGAAAGATCGAGCATGACACCGTCTTCCAGTCCGAGGTGTTCACCCGCACGGAGACCGAGGCCGTTGCCGGCAACCCCGGACAGGTTTTCGCCTTTGCACGCATGTTCGCAACCAAGGAAGCCGCACTCAAAGCCCTCGGCCGCGGCCTCTATTTCGGGTCATCCTGGAAGGATATGGAGACACTTTCCGACGCCCGGGTGCATATCCCGACGGGCGCCCTCAGGCGGGAGTCCCGTCCGAATCTCCGCACCTGCCGCTCATCCTCAAAAAATCATGCAATCGCTTTTGTCGTTCTCGAATAACCAGACAAAGGAGCCAGACCATGAGCAATATCGGATCATATGATGAAGTCTACAGGGTGTTTACCTGGAATCATGCAAAAGACGAACTCGGCTACGGCTGCGACGGCCATTACAATATCGGATACTTCTGCAGCGACCGGATCTGCCAGATGGGCCTCGGGGATAAAACCGCACTGATCTGGGAGGGGTTCGACGGGACGGTCAGAAAGTATACCTATGACGACGTCCGCTGCATCAGCAATGCCTTTGCCGCCTTCTTTCAGGAGATCGGTCTTGCCCCCCGTGACCGCATCTGCCTGTTTATGGACCGTATCCCCGAGCTGTATATTTCCTTCCTCGGCGTCCTCAAGATGGGGGGCACGGTTCAACCCCTGTTCTCGGCGTTCGGCGAGGAGGCACTCTCGACCCGCCTGGCGGATGCCCAGACACGTGCGATTCTGACGACGAAACGACACCTCCCCAAGGTCCGCAAGATCAAGGCCCAACTCCCCGCCCTCAACCGCATCATCGTTCTCGATGCCGGGGGGAAGGATCTCGAACAGAATGAAATCGCCTACTCGATGCACACGGCAGCCCCCGTCGAGGAGTTTGATATTGTCCCCGTCGATGAGGAGTTTCCCTCGGTGCTCCACTATACCTCCGGCACGACCGGTAAACCCAAGGGCGCCCTCCATGTCCATTCATCCATTATCGCGCAGTATATGACCACAAAGTGGGTCCTCGACCTCCAGGGCGATGATATTTTCTGGTGTACGGCGGACCCCGGTTGGGTGACAGGAACCTCCTATGGCATCATCGGACCCTGGTCGGCAGGCGTTACCCAGGTCGTCCTCGATGCGGGCTTCGGGGCGTCAAAATGGTACGCCTTTATAGAAAAATACGGCGTCACGGTCTGGTATTCCGCCCCCACCGCCATCAGGCTCCTGATGAAGGAAGGCCTCGATGTCGTCAAACGGTACGATCACTCCACATTGCGCCATCTCTGCAGCGTCGGGGAACCGCTGAATGCTGAGGCGGTCATATGGTCCGAAAAAGCCTTCGGCAAGCCCTTCCTCGACACCTACTGGCAGACCGAAACAGGTTCCATCGTCATCTCGAATTACCCGGGCATGAAGATTAAGCCCGGATCGATGGGAAAACCCTTTCCCGGGGTTACTGCCGCCATCGTGCATCCTAAAACCTTTACACCGATCACCAAGGCGGGTTCGGTAGGCCTGATAGGCCTGAAACCGGGCTGGCCATCCATGATGCGGGATTATTGGAATAACCGTGCCACCTATTGCGAGAAGTTTAAAAACGGCTGGTATATCTGCGGCGACAGGGCGAGCGTCGATCAGGAGGGGTATTTCTGGTTCGTGGGCCGCGACGATGATGTGATCAATACCGCCGGCCACCTGGTCGGACCGTTCGAAATCGAATCGGCCCTGCTCGAACATCCCGCCGTCGCCGAGTCCGCCGCAGTCGGAAAACCCGATCCCATCAATATGGAGGTCGTGAAGGCGTTTGTCGCACTCAAACCCGGATTCCAGCCGGGGAGCGACCTCGAACTGACGATCATGAATTTCATCAGGAAAAAACTCTCCCCCCTCGCCATGCCGCAGGAGATCGAATTTGTCGATTCACTCCCGAAGACACGGAGCGGGAAGATCATGCGAAGACTGCTCCGCGCCCGAGAATGGGGGGAGGATATCGGTGATATCTCGACGCTTGAAAACGACTGACTAACCCCGTACGCCATCACCTACAAGGAGACTCCATCATGGCCGAAGACGTAAAAAAAATCATCATTGACTATATCAGGAAGGAATATCTCGAGGAGGATTCAAACCAGGAGATCACCCCCGATACGAAACTCATCTCCAGCGGTATCGTCGATTCGTTTTCCATGGTTTCCCTCAAAATGTTCCTCGAAAAGAAGTTCCAGATAAAAATTCCGGATGAGAAGGCCACCCCCGATGCCTTCGATTCCGTGAACAATATCATCAGTCTCCTGAAACAATTCGCTCACATTTGACGGAGGAGGTATGTCCTATAGCGACAAAGCAAAATCCTTCTATGAGAATGAACTGAAGAATATCCGCACCGCGGGCCTGTTCAAGGAGGAACGCTACATCGAATCACCCCAGTCGGCAACCATCACGGTCGAATACCCCTCAGGAAGGCCGCCACGGGAGGTCATAAACCTCTGCGCCAATAACTACCTGGGACTTTCGAGCCACCCCGATGTCCTCGATGCAGCCCGCCTAGGCCTTGCATCACGCGGCTACGGGATGTCCTCCGTCCGGTTTATCTGCGGAACACAGGATACCCACCGCCAGCTCGAAAACAAACTTTCGGAGTTCCTCGGGACCGAGGATACGATCCTGTTTCCCTCCTGCATGGAGGCCAACGCGGGCCTCTTCGAGGTCCTCCTCGATAAGGACGACGCCATGATCGCCGACCGGCTTGTCCATGCCTCGATCGTGGACGGGATGAGGCTCTGCAAGGCCCAGCTGTATAATTACAAGCATTCCAATATGGAGCACCTCGAGGAAAAACTCCAGGAGACCCAGAACTGCCGGTTCCGGCTTGTCATCACCGACGGCGTCTTTTCCATGGACGGCGATGTTGCAAAACTCCGGGAGATATGCGATCTTGCAGATAAGTACAACGCGATGGTTATGGTGGATGATTCGCATGCCACCGGATTCCTCGGAAAAAAGGGGAAGGGGACCCATGAGCACTGCGGCGTCGTCGGACGGATCGACGCGATCACCACAACACTCGGCAAGGCGCTCGGCGGCGCTGCGGGCGGTTGCGTCAGCGGACGGCGGGAAATTGTCGAATTGTGCCGGCAGCGCGCCCGGCCGTACCTTTTCTCCAATACCGTCCCGCCTGTCGTCGTCACCGCATCGCTCAAGGTCCTCGACCTGATATCGTCCTCGACCGAACGACGGGATACACTCGAAAAGAATACGCTCTATTTTCGGGAAAAAATGACCGCGGCCGGGTTCGATATCAAGGAGGGTTTTCACCCCATCGTCCCGATCATGCTCTATAACGCCAAACTCGCACAGGACGTCGCCCGCGATATCTACGACGAGGGCGTCTATGTCGTCGGATTTTTCTTCCCCGTCGTCCCCCAGGGACAGGCCCGCATACGGACCCAGATCTCTGCCACCCATACACGCGAACACCTCGACAGGGCCATTGCGGCGTTTACCAAGATCGGCGCGAAGTACCACATCCTGGGGAAGAAAAAAGACGAGATCATTGCACTGTATGGTATGTAACAGCTGTTCCTGACATCAGACTATACGCGAGATTAACCGCTCTTTGACAATCATCGGAAGGGAAGATCGCCATGGCACTTCGTGGTGACGCATACGAATATTTTCAGAACGAACTCGAGGAACTCGAGGAGGCGGACCTCTATAAGGAGGAACGCTATATCCATTCCCCCCAGCGGGCTGAGATTGGCGTCGAATACCCCCCGAGGTCGGAAGTGAAGAGTGTTGTGAATCTCTGCGCGAATAATTACCTCGGCCTTTCCGATGATCCTGCCATCATCGGGGCCGTCAAGGACGGGCTCGACCGGTACGGCTACGGGATGTCCTCCGTACGGTTTATCTGCGGCACACAGGATATCCATAAAATCCTGGAATCGAAGGTGTCCCGCTTTTTGGGGACCGAGGATACAATCCTCTATTCATCCTGCTTCGACGCCAATACGGGCCTTTTCGAAACCCTCCTCGGCGAGGAGGATGCCATTATCTCCGATGAACTGAATCATGCCTCCATTATCGACGGCATCCGCCTCTGCAAAGCCGACCGCCGCCGTTATAAACATCTCGACATGAACGACCTCGAACACCACCTCCGGGAAACTCAGTCAAAACGCTTCCGCATGATCGCAACCGACGGGGTCTTTTCAATGGACGGCCACCTCGCAAAACTCGGGGAAATCTCCGCCCTTGCGGAAAAGTATGACGCCATCCTCATGGTCGATGATTCCCACGCCACGGGCTTTATCGGCAAAACAGGCCGGGGTACCGCAGAGTATTTCGGGATCACGGGAAAGATCGATATCCTTACAACCACCTTCGGCAAGGCGCTCGGCGGTTCATCCGGAGGATGCGTCTCGGGCCGCAAAGTCCTCGTCGATATCCTCCGCCAGCGGTCACGACCATACCTTTTTTCAAATACCCTGAGCCCGATGATCGTTTCGGGAACAATCAGGGCCCTCGAGCTCCTCGAATCCTCCACACACCTCAGGGACAAACTCGAGGAAAATACGAAGTATTTCAGGAGGAGAATCACCGAAATCGGTTTCAACGTCGAGGAGGGGATGCACCCCATCGTCCCGATCATGCTCCATGAAGCCCCGGTCGTCCAGACCATGGCCCGGGCGCTCTATGATGAGGGGATTTATGTCGTCGGTTTTTTCTACCCCGTCGTCCCCCGCGGAAAAGCCAGAATACGGGTCCAGATCTCGGCCGCACATGATAAAAAACACCTCGACAAGGCCCTCGATGCCTTCCAGTCGGTCGGGAAACAACTGGGCGTTCTGTAAAAAGCGGAGAGGCGGTGACGATGTTTTTCAGCCGGATTTTGCGTTAATTATAGTAGTGCTGTGTCTCACATCATTTAACTGATATCGTATGAAAAAAGCTCTGAATGAAACAGCGGTTCTTGATGCTCTCAGAACTGTCCGCGATCCCGATCTTCACCGGGATATCGTATCACTGAATTTCGTAAAAAACCTCGTTATCCAGGACAACAGCGTACAGTTCTCAATCGAGCTGACAACCCCCGCATGCCCCGTCCGCGACGAAATGAAAATGCAGGCCGAACGCGCAATCCGCGACGAGATTGAAGGGGTCGGAAAAATCTCCATTGAAATGACCTCCAACGTGAGGAATGCCCCCCGGCAACAGACGAACCTCCTTCCGGATGTCAAAAATACGATCGCCGTGGCAAGCGGGAAGGGGGGCGTCGGAAAATCGACGGTCGCCGTCAATCTTGCCGTCTCCCTCGCCCTCGACGGCGCCAGGGTCGGACTGATCGATGCCGATATCTACGGTCCCTCAATCCCCCTCATGATGGGCATCAACGAACGCCCGCGGCTGGCGAATCAGAAGCTTGTCCCGCTCGAGGCATTCGGCGTCCGCGTGATGTCCATCGGGTTTCTCATCGATCCCCTCCAGGCCGTCATCTGGCGCGGACCGATGGTCAGCGGCGCCCTGAAACAGTTCATGTCGGATGTCCAGTGGGGCGAGCTCGATTACCTCGTGTTTGATCTTCCGCCGGGGACCGGCGACATTCACCTGACGCTCGTTCAGACCATCCCCCTGACGGGCGCCGTCGTCGTCACCACACCACAGGATATTTCCCTGGCCGACGCGAGAAAGGCCTGTAAGATGTTCGAGAAGGTCAATGTCCCCGTTCTGGGCATTATCGAAAATATGAGCTATTTCATCTGCGGCCATTGCGGCCACCGCGAGGATATTTATGCCACGGGGGGAGGAAAAAAAGCCGCCCTGGAACTGCAGATCCCCTACCTGGGTGAGATACCGATTTATACCCCGATCCGCATCGGGGGAGACGAGGGGAAACCGATCGTCATCCTTGAACCCGCCGCCGAACAGACGAACATGATCCGGCAGATCGCCAGGAATATGGCCGCACAAATCAGCATCCGGCAGTTTTCACAGGAGTCGGCCGGCGGTCTTGAAATTAACCTCAATGGATGATCCTCCGTATGACGGACCAGACCGATACAACGGCTCTTCGTGAGAAAATTGAGGCGGCCCTCGATGTCTGCAGGCCGTTTCTTCACGCCGACGGCGGGGAAGTGGAGATCAGCAGGATTTGTGAGGGAGGAGTCGTCGAACTCCGCTTTCATGGTACGTGCGCCATGTGCGCAATGTCAAAAATGACCCTCCGGGCCGGGATTGAACGTGCCATCCTCCGCAGCGTTCCCGAAATCAGGCGCGTCGAATCAGTCGGTTGATGCCGCCCGTCCCCCCTCGCTCAACATGCCGTCGTGCAGCACGACGATCCGCCCGCCTGCCGCCTTCGCAAGATTGTAATCGTGCGTGGCGACGATGACCGCCGTCCCCTGGGCGTTGATCTGCTGCAGGAGACGCAGGATGTCGCTTGCGGATGCATGATCGAGATTCGCCGTCGGTTCGTCCGCCAGAAGCGCCTGCGGCTCGTTCACGATGGCCCTGGCGATGACCACCCGCTGCTGCTCACCGCCGGAGAGTTCCGACGGCATCTGATTGCGTTTGTGGCTCAATCCCGTGTCTGCAAGAATCCGGAGCGTGCGGCTGTTGACCTCCTCCCGCCCTAACCCCGTCACCTCCATCGGGAATGCAACGTTCTCAAAGACATTCCGGTCCTCGAGGAGTTTGTAATCCTGAAAGACGACTCCCAGAGACCGCCGGACCTTGGGGATGTCCTTTTTCCTGATCGTCGAGGAGTTGAATTCCCCCACGTTGACGGTCCCGCGCCCCGGGAGGAGATCGAAATAGATCAGACGCAGAAGGGTGGTTTTCCCCACGCCCGATTCGCCCACGATGGAGATGATTTCCCCCGGGTGAATGTGCAGGGTGATGTCCCTGAGGACCGGTTCGCCGTTGAATGTCACCGATACGCCTTTGAAGTCGATCATAAACGTTGTCTTCTCTTTGCTATGTGTGCTGCCAGTCTAATCGCCTGGATCATGCTCCGGGGATCCGCCTGACCCTTGCCGGCAATGTCAAATGCCGTCCCGTGATCGGGCGATGTCCGGACGACCTTGAGACCCGCCGAATAATTCACCCCCGTTGAAAAGAACTGCATCTTGAACGGGATCAATCCCTGATCGTGATACATCGCCAGCGTGAGATCGTAATTCCGGAACCGCGCCCTTCCCCAGAATCCATCCGCAGGGAACGGACCGTCGATCCTGTCCCCCCGCCGCTGAAATTTGCGCACGACAGGAATGATCGTCGCCTTCTCGTCCTTCCCGAGCATGCCGTTCTCACCGGCGTGCGGGTTCAGCCCGAGGACCGCCACATGCGGCGATGTTACCCCGAAGTCGTTTCTGAGCGACGTGAGTATGGTCGTGAGCTTCCCCGACAAATAGTTTTTGGTGAGCACCCGGGCGATGGTCTTCACCGGGATGTGAATGGTCGCAAGTGCGACGCGGATCGCCCCGCTGACGAACATCATCACGACATTCCGCGAATTGGTGTATTCCGCAAGCATGTCGGTTTGCCCCGGGAACCTGTATCCTGCCCTGACCAACGCCTCTTTCGAAACCGGCGCGGTGACCATTCCGTCCAGTTCACCCCTGCTGCAGAGCAAGGCCGCGTGAGCAACCGATTCGGCCGCCAGAAGACCGCTCTGACGGGTGAACGTGCCGGGCGTAATCTTGATTTTTTTCCTTCCCCAGGGGTCGATGACTCCCACCCTACCCCCCGGGCGTGCATCCTTCGCCGACGCAATTTCTTCCACACTCACACCCAGGTTGAACATGCCGCTGAATAATGGATAAATTTCGGCCGGTCCGATGAGAACCGGAATGCATGCATCCTGTACCTGCGGAGTACGTACGCTTCTGAGCGCAATTTCGGGTCCGATTCCGTTGAAATCACCGAGCGTGATGCCGATGACCGGTTTTTCGCCCGCCGGAATGGATTCTCCGCGTTCAGTCATTTGAGGAGATTAAGGTGAAATTCCCCTGACGGCTTTCGTCGACAAAAACAAAGTGTTTCTGAAGAGGTGCATAATCCCAGATCTCACGCGGCGCCGCGTCCGGCTGCATGATATTCTGAACCCGTGTGGGAGGGCCGTAGAGCATGTAGATCCGCCCCCGGTCCGTTTCAGCCCCGTTGGGATTTTTCAGCGTCCCGAAATGCGAGATTGCATAGTCGGCCCGCTTGTAGTATTCAGCCATCACCTCGTTCTTCGCCGTCAACGGAGTGGGATCGCGCTGCTTCCAGAAACGCTCAAACAGGGAGTCCCGCTCGTCATCCCGCGCATGCCGGATTTTCTGGTACTCCGTGTCGGACATGATGTAGCGGAGGAGCGCGATCGCGAGATCCTGATCCCGCAACGACCGCGGCATGTCAAGCCAGCGTATCTGGAAACGATGGCTCGCCTTTTTTTCCACACCGCCGCAGGCCAGGCGAAATTCCATCTCGTACTCTCCCAGTTGGAACGAATCCGTGGGGAGAACGGCCGAGAGAAGGTCATAATGCCCCCCCGGGGAGCTCGTTTGCCTGTAGGAAAACCCTGAATCGCTGAAAACCGGGACCAGGAGACCTGGAGTGACCACAAAGGTGTTCATCGATGAATCACCCAGTATGGGCTTCCTGCCCGGTTGCCCGCGCAGCCGCTTGTAGATCCGTACCGACACGCGGAGTGACTCGGCGGGAAGCGGCAACTTCAGCTGCGCGATCACCTGAACCTTCGCCCCGAAGGGTACCGTCTCATTGTAGTTCAACGGGATGATCGGAGCCGATGTGTCGCGTACGGACGGATCCGTGAGGATAAGGTCGCAGAAATCGAGCTGCTCCCCTGAAAAATCCCTGAGCCTGATGACCCTCGATTTGTCGAGAAAATGCCGCTCCGATTCCCTGTCATTGACCTCGACCACGAGAGAATATTCACCGGGGGCCAGCGATGCGGATGTGCCGCCGACCAGAAATTTCCCCTTCAGGGAATCCGGATCGGATACGTCCGCCTCGAGCCGGCGCTCGACCAGGCTCCGCGCGACCGACATTTTTGATGAATCAAGGATTTCAATAGCAATGTCGGAAATGCCCGAAAACGGTTTGCTCGCCGTGAGAGATCTGTTTTTGACGAAAATGAAAAAATCGTACGGTATCCTGTAGAGGACGTCAACCCTGCTTTTCAGGGGGTCGGATGCGGGGAAATTGTGGGTTTCATAAAACACAGGCCGTCCTGCCTCCCGTGGCCCCTCCGGGCGGCGCTGACCGTGTGCCGGGGATGAGAGAAGTATCACGAGAATCGTACAGTTGATCAATTTTCGCATAATGGAAGGCGCTTGCGGCCTTAAAAGAAATTTACTAACGGCGTCGACGAAATGCAAGATTGGAGGGATTGCACACCCACCCCCCCGGGGGGTAACAAACCCCCGGAAGGGGGCCGAGGGACAAAATATTTCTACCGGTATTCTTGCGACCACCCGACGCGGGCGGATTTCCGGACTCATGTTTCCATGCCGCCACCTGAAGCCGTGGCACTTCTCCTTGTGCATCCCGGTAGGCCCGCTACCCGAGCCCTTTCAAAAATTCAACGAGCAGCCGTACCCCGACACCCGATCCGCCCTTCGGCGCATAGGGGTGATGCTCCTCCAGAATTGCCGTGCCGGCGATGTCGAGATGCACCCATTTGTACTTTCCGATGAATTTTTTCAGGAATAATGCCGCCGTGATCGCCCCCGCCCACCGCCCGCCGACGTTTTTTACATCCGCAATGTCGCTTTTGATCTGTTTTTCGTACTCCTCAAACAACGGGAGCTGCCAGACCCGTTCATAGGTTTTCTCCCCCGCCTTCCGGAGCTGCTTCATCACTTCATCGCTGGTTCCCATCATCCCCGTCGCATGCTGCCCGAGCGCTACCACGCATGCACCGGTCAACGTGGCCAGATCGATCACGATGTCGGGTTTCAGCGTCGCTGCGTAGGCAAGCGCGTCCGCAAGGATTAAACGTCCTTCTGCATCGGTGTTGTCCACCTCCGAGGTCATCCCGCCGTAATGCGTGATGATGTCGCCGGGACGCATCGCAGAACCCCCGAGGAGGTTTTCCGTCGACGGGATGAGACCGGTCAGATGGACCGGCAGCCTTAACCTCGCCGCCGCTTCAATCGTGCCGATCACCGACGCCGCACCCGACATGTCCATCTTCATCTCCGACATCCCCGCAGCGGGTTTGATCGATATGCCCCCCGCATCGAATGTTATCCCCTTGCCGATGAGAACAATACCGGGCAGCCCTTTGGTGTTGTTGTACTCAAGATGAATGAACCGCGCCGGATGGTTGCTCCCGGAGTTCACCGCCAGAAGTCCCCCGAAACCGGCTTTCTCGATTCTCTTTTTGTCCCATATGGTGATCGAGTATCCAAAACGCTCGGCCGATTTCCTTGCAGCCTCCGCCAGCGTCTCGGGATAGATCTCATTGGCGGGAGCGTTTTCAAGATCCCGGGCCAGCATCGTCCCTTCACAGATGATCGTGGCGTCATGTACACCCTTCCTGATGACCTTCTCATCCTCGCGTGCCTCGCCGGCGAGGATGATTTCCGACACCCTGGTCACCGGTGATTCCTTCCGGGTCTGGTATTTGTCGAAACTGTAGAGCGAGAGGAGGGATCCTTCCGTGACCGCCGTGACATGATCGTAGAGTGATCCGCATTCGGGCGTGTTCTTTGCCGATCCGAGGACGAAGGCAAGCGAACTGCAGTGGCCTTCCTTGGCGTGCTTGGCCGCCGCAGCCGCGGCCTGGCGGTAGCGCTCGAGAGTGCATTTTTCCCTTTTCCCGAGCCCGATCAGAAAAAGACGGGGAGCACGGATTTTTCGGTCGGTGGTGAATTCCAGAATCTGGTTTTCCTTCCCCGTGAACCTGTGGATATCGATTGCCGTGTCGAGTTTTTTCCCGAACAATTTCCTGAGCCTGGCCTGGCTTTCCCGGAACAGGGCCGGGTCTTCATGCACAAAATAGGTTGCGGCATCCGCACGGAGCCGCCCGAGGAGGGAGATTTCTGTCCTGACTTTCATAAACGCTCTTCTTTCGATGGATGATGTGGAATTGTCTGGAACGGGCCCCCGACCGTCACCTGGAGCCGTTTCCGTGGTTTAGGTATTTTTTTGCCCTGTCGACGACGTCCCGGACCGCCTCCTCAAGCGAGATGTCGACGAGCCGGGCCCCGGCAGCGTTGAAATGCCCCCCACCGCCGAATTCGGCGGCAAGCTGGTTCACCGGAATATCACCCTTGGAACGAAAACTGATCTTCACGCCGTTGATGAGCTCGTTGAAGAGAATGCCGATCACCACACCCCGGATACTCATCGGATAGGTCGTAAAATTGTCGGTCTCAACCTCCGTCGTCCCCGTGTCGTGGAACATTTTCTGTGTGCATGTTACGTAGGCCAGCTTCCCCTCGTATGCGGTTTTCATCGAATCGAGAACCTCCCCCATGAGACGCATCCTCCCGGTGGTCCATTGCTCATAGACATTGACGTAACATGCCGTCGGATCGGCACCGTGGGCGATGAGATCGGCCGCGATCTGGTGGATTTCGGGATCGGTCCGGGGATAACGGAAGGATCCCGTGTCAGTCATGATCGCGGTGTAGAGCTGCGTCGCAATGTCGGAGGTGACCGGAATTTCCATCGCCCGGAAGAGCTTGTAGATCAATTCCCCGGTTGATGTGGCCTCGTCGTCGACGAGGTAGTATGCACCGAACGGATGGGGTTCAAGATGGTGGTCGATGATGAGTTTCGGGGCCCGCGACTGCAGCACGAACGGTTCGATGCTCCGCAGACGGTTGGGATGGTTTGTATCGGCAATCACGATGAGATCGGCGCCGAGGATCATCTCGCGGTGCGTTTCAGGCACGAAATGGATGATCAGATGATCCGGATCAAGCCATGTGTAATTATCGGGGGTCGAGTTGTGATTGATGATGCGGGGCTCCTTCCCGAGATGCCGCATCGCCGCAGCAAACGCAAGCTCCGAACCGAGTGCGTCACCGTCGGGATTGACGTGCGTCGTGATGACGATCCGCCGCGCAGCGGTGATCACCCGCCGTATCTCGTCCGGGAGCCGGAATGGCCCTTTCGTCGTTTCGTTCATGACGGAAAATAATAAAATGGCGAGAAAAATGTTCTCGCCATGGGATTTAATCCTTCCTTCTGCCGTTTGTCATTGAATCGTCCACGTTTCACCGTGGTGGAGCAGCCGTTCGAGATCACCCTCACCCTGCCTGTCCACCGCCTGCTGGATCTGCTTCTCCACCTCGGCGGCGTACAGGGGCCGTTCGACGGCGTAGACCACACCGACGGGGCGGGGGAGCGCCGGAATATTCGACATCCGGGCAAGAATGAACGAAAGCATCGTGTCCCGTTCGTTGTGCACGATGAGATCGCTCACCGAGCTGCGCCCGTCCTTGAGCGAAACCACCACGGGTGTGAATCCATCGAGCTTCAGCCCCTTGTCCTTTTCCTTCCCGAAGATCATCGGCTTGCCGTTTTCGAGATAAACCACATTGTCATCCTTGGTCTCTTTTTCCGTCCAGGTGAAAAAGGCCCCGTCATTGAACACATTGCAGTTCTGATAGATTTCGACGAACGAGGTCCCCTTGTGCTCGGCCGCCCGCCGGATCACCATCTGCAGATGCTTCGGGTCACGGTCAAGCGCCCGCGCCACGAAAGAGGCTTCAGCACCAAGCGTCACAAGAAGCGGATTGAACGGATGATCGACCGAGCCGTAGGGGCTCGACTTTGTCACCTTCCCGAACTCCGAGGTGGGGGAGTACTGACCCTTGGTCAGCCCGTAAATCTGGTTGTTGAAGAGGAGGATCTTCACGTCGATGTTCCGCCGGCAGATGTGAATCAGATGGTTCCCCCCGATGCTTAAACCGTCGCCGTCACCGGTCGCGACCCATACCGAGAGGTCCGGTCTCGCGATCTTCAGACCGCTCGCAATGGCCGGCGCCCGGCCGTGGATCCCGTGGAAACCATAGGTCTCCATGTAATAGGGGAACCGGCTCGAACAACCGATGCCGGAGATGAATGCCATCTTGTGCCGCGGTATCCCGAGATCAGGCATCGACCGCTGGACCTGCGCCAGGATGGAATAATCACCGCATCCCGGACACCACCGTACGTCCTGATCCGATGAAAAATCCTTCGAGCTGTATTTCACAGCGGGCGGCTGCGGGAGACGTTCCAGTGTTTCTTTCGCTACGTTCATGGGATCCTCAACTTCATAAAAGTTCGTCAATCTTGTCTTCAATTTCACCAGCCTTGAACGGCAGACCCTGGACCTTGCTCAGGGATACCGTCGGAAGGAGGTATTTTGCCCGGAGAATCTTCGACAGCTGCCCAAGGTTCAACTCCGGAACCAGGATGGTGTCGAAGTTGTGCAGGATCTCACCGGTGTTCTTCTGCAGGGGGTTGAGATACTTCAGGTGCAGGTGCGAAACCGCCTTTCCTTCCCGGCGCTTGTTTTCCACCGCGGTCCGGATGGCACCATAGGTCCCACCCCAGCCGACCACGAGGACCTTCCCCTTCGTGTCCCCCTCGACCCTGGCCGGCCCTATGTCCTGCGCAATGCCGTCGACCTTCGCCTGGCGCATCCTGACCATGTATTCATGGTTTTCCGGATCGTAACTCACGTTCCCCGTAATGTGCTCTTTTTCCAGACCCCCGATCCTGTGCTCAAGCCCCGGAGTTCCGGGTATCGCCCAGGGCCGCGAGAGGGTTTTTTCATCGCGGAGATAGGGGAAAAATCCTTCCGCCTCTGTCCTGAAGCGTACCGGAATCGGATGCAGATCGGATGCGTGCGGGATGAGCCAGGGCTCCGCCCCGTTCGCAAGATACCCGTCCGAGAGGAAGATCACCGGTGTCATGTACTTCACCGCTATCCGGCATGCCTCGTAGACGGTGAAAAAACAATCCGCAGGCGTGCTGGCCGCGATGACCGGGATCGGCGCCTCGCTGTTGCGCCCGTAAACGGCCTGCAGAAGATCAGCCTGCTCGGTTTTTGTGGGAAGTCCGGTGCTCGGCCCCCCACGCTGAATGTCACAGATGACAAGCGGGAGCTCCAGCATCACCGCGAGTCCCATCGCTTCGGTCTTCAGCGCCATCCCCGGACCACTCGTTGTCGTGACTCCGAGAAGCCCCCCGTACGACGCGCCGATGGCCGAGGTGATCCCTGCGATTTCGTCTTCGGCCTGAAAGGTCTTGACATGGAAATTTTTGTGCTTCGCCAGCTCGTGCAGGATGTCACTGGCCGGGGTGATCGGATAGGAACCGAGAAAGAGCTCAAGCCCCGATTTGACCGAGGCCGCAATCAGACCCCACGCGACAGCCTCATTGCCGGTAATGCTGCGGTACGTTCCGGGGGGGAGCGAGGCGGGCTTCACCTCGTAACGCACGGCGAAGGCTTCCGTCGTCTCGCCGAACGCATACCCCGCCTTCAAGACACGCGTGTTGGCTTCAAGAAGATCCGGGGATTTGGCGAACTTTTCCCGGATCCATTTGATCGTCGGCTCAAGCGGCCGCGAGAACATCCAGTACATCATCCCCAGCGCAAAGAAATTCTTGCTCCGGTCGGTGATCTTGGTCGAGAGACCGAGATCTGAAAGCGCGTTTTCCGTCAGCTTCGTAATGTTCACCGTGTGGAGCTGATACTGTTCGAGTGATCCGTCCTCCAGCGGGTTACCCGAATACCCGGCAAGCTGGAGGTTCCGCTCGCCGAATCCGTCGCTGTTGGCTATGATGACACCGCCGGGGCGAAGGCTCCGCAGATTGACCTTCAGCGCCGCAGGATTCATCGCCACCAGCACGTCACAGGTGTCACCCGGTGTGTTGATCTCCGTCGAGCCGAAATGGATCTGAAAACCACTCACGCCGAATAAGGTCCCGGCGGGAGCCCTGATTTCAGCCGGGTAATCGGGAAGCGTGCTCAGGTCGTTCCCGACAAACGCTGTCGTGCTCGTGAACTGCATCCCGGTCAGCTGCATCCCGTCGCCGGAATCACCCGCAAATCGTATCGTCACTTCATCAAGATTTTTGATATCCTTGTCCATCATATCGTGTCCGTATCTCTTCCTGTGCCGTTATCCGAGTTCATTCAAAATTGGAAACCATCTCGAGAGGTACCCGGAGATGATCGTGAGGGAATTCGTCGCGATGAGAATGCCGACGATGATCAGGAGGATCCCCCCGATGATTTCCACCGTGTGAAGATGCCGCTTGAATTTGTTGAAAAAATTGTAGAAGGCGCTGATGCTGATCCCGGTGAGGAAAAAGGGAATGCCCAGACCGAGAGAGTAGGCCGTCAGGAGGATGATCCCCTTTCCCACCGTGTCCTGCTGGCTGGCAATGGTCAGGATTCCGGCCAGGATAGGCCCGATGCAGGGTGTCCATCCGAACGCGAACGCCAATCCGATGATGAACGCCCCCAGAAGCCCGAGTTTTCTCCCCTCAGCCTGAAACCGTTTTTCATAGTTGAGAAAGGGTATCCGGATGAGTCCCGTCATGTGGATGCCGAAGATGACCACGATGACCCCGGCGATGCGGCCTATGAGGATGATTTTATCGTGAAGGAACTGCCCGAAAGCCGTCGCCGATGCCCCCAGGGCGATGAAAACGACGGAAAAACCGAGGATGAACAGGATGGAGTTTACCGCAATGGTTTTCCTGACCCTGCCGCGGTGCTCCGCATCCTGCATTTCTTCAAAGGAGACTCCTGAGATGAATGAGATGTAACCCGGTACTATGGGAAGAACACACGGCGAAATGAACGATATGAGGCCAAAAATGAACGCCGTTGCAATACTGACATTTTCCAATGGACAAATCCTCCTTGATACGTGCCATTACCTAAGAACAACGTACGATTATTTTGATACATTTTCAAATCGTACGGCACTGAGAGGGCCCTATTCCTGGACCACCCAGACCTTGACCTTTCCCGTAACGGCCTGCGCAAGCCTGATGCTGACCGTGTAGATGCCCAGCGCCTTGATCGGTTCGTCAAGCTCGATCGCCCGCTTGTCCATCGTCACCCCCTTCTCCTGAAGCGCGTCTGCGATCATCTGCGCGGTGACCGAACCGAAGAGTTTTTCGTCCTCGCCGACCTTGACCTTCAGCGTGATCGAGATCTTTTCCAGATCAGTCGCGAGCTTTTCCGCATGCCGGAGTTCCTTCTTTTCGTGCGATTGCCGCTGCTTCTTCTCCTCCTCGAGCGCACGCAGGTTCCCCTCCGATGCGGCATACCCGATGTTGCGCGGGATGAGGAAATTCCGTGCGTATCCTTCCTTGACTTCCACGATGTCGCCGATTTTTCCGAGTTTGTTAAAATCCTGACGCAAGATAATTTTCATACAGTTCCTCTTCCAGAATCGTTCTGATTATCGGATGGTCTCTGATACGAAGGGTATCAGGGCAAGATGTCGCGCGCGCTTGATCGCCTGAACGAGCTGACGCTGATGCTTCGCGCAGGTCCCGGTGATCCGCTTTGGGATGATTTTCCCCTGCTCGGATATGAACCGCACAAGCCGCTTCTCATCCTTGTAGTCGATGTAGATTTCCTTGTTTTCACAGAAACGGCAGACACGCCGTTTCTTGAGTTGCTGTTCCTGCTTAGCCATAAAGATGGTTCCTCTCAAGTTCTTGATGATTGTGGGGGATGCTCTTTCAAAAGCTGGGATTCCTCGCTCGTCAGAAATTTGTCGAACGAATCGTCCTCGACCGTCGACGGTTCTTCCTCATGCGGCTGCGTGTGACCGACCGGGTGGGGGATTTCACTCTGCGTTCCTTTCCTGTTCAGGAATTGTATCCGGCGGGCCTTGATCTCAACGATGTTCCTGCTGTGGCCGTCGTCGCTTTTAAAGACGTGGCTTTGCAGCTCGCCGTCGATCAGCACCGCACTCCCTTTTTTCAGACGGTTCGTGCAGCTTTCCGCAAGCTTGTTCCAGGCCACCACGCCGACATAACAGACCTCCTCCTGCCATTGATTGTTCGCATCCCGGTATTTCCGGTTCGAAGCAATCGAGAAATTGATGACGGGAGTGCCGTTCGTGGTTTGACGGAAAACCGGGTCCTTGGTCAAATTGCCGGCGATGATGACGGCATTCAGTTCAGGCATTTTCAAGTCGGCCATACGGTGTCCTTACATGTTGACGTGAGTCATCGTTCCAGATGAACAAGGTTTGATTAGCTCGGTGTTTCGGCGCTGTCATCGGTAAAGAGCGGCTCGCGTGGTGGCGCCGGCGCTTCCGGTGCCGCGACTTCCTGCTTCGCCGCGGCCGATGCACCCAGCACACCCGCCCTGAGAGAGCGTTTGTCCCGGTGAATGGTGAGGAAACGCAGGATGTTCTCGTCCAGAAGATAGGTCCGCTCAAGCTGGGGAACAACGGATCCGGTACCGCCGAATTCGATGTTGACGTAATATCCGTTGTTTTTCTTCTTGATCGTGTATGCCAGCCGCTTGCGCCCCCATTTGTTGAGCGCGGTGATCTCACCGCCGTTCCGCGTGATGACTTCCTGGATGTGATTGATGATGGCGTCTACCTGGGGATCCTCAAGAGAGGCATTGACGATAAACGTCGTTTCGTAGGGGTACTTCGTGTGTGTCATGGATGTTCCCTCTGGTCGTTAAAGAATGATTTCTGAATAATTGCACCCTTCGGGTGCAAACTCAGAAATAGGGTGATTTAATTTGTTTTCCTGTTGTATCGCTGCATGACCGCGTCAAAACCCATCGCCACAGTCCCGAGTGCAGCCTCACATGCCCGTCCGATGAGATCTCCGACACGTTCCCGTTCGTCTTCATCAAACGAAGCCAGCACGTAATCGGCCATGTCCTGCTTTTGCACGGGCATGGTCTCACCGCCAATCCCGCACCGGATACGGGCAAAATCGTCCGTCTGCAGATGGTACGCTATCGAACGCAATCCGTTGTGACCCCCGTCGGATCCCCGCAGCCGGATCCTCAGCCTTCCGAGCGGCAGATGAAAATCATCCGCAATCACAACCATCTTCCCCGCGCCGAGCCGGTGCTCCTGAAGCATTCCGGCGACCGCCACCCCCGAATTGTTCATGTAGGTCATGGGCTTCACCAGGAGTATTCCTTCACCGCCATGTGCCGCTTCTGCCGAGGCGTACAGGCCGCCCCACCGCCTGCGGAACCGCACCCGGAGCACTTCTGCAACCGCGTCAAGAACCATGAACCCGATGTTGTGACGCGTCGTCGCATACTCCGCCCCCGGATTTCCAAGACCGATAAGGGCGAACATGAAACGGGAATAGTATCCGGTCTACTTCTTTTTTTCTTCTTTTTCTTTCGGTTGTGCAGCGGCCGGAGCAGGAGCGGCTTCAGCCTTCTTTTCGGCACCGGGTTTCCCCTCTTCGCCTTCTTCTCCTTCTTCAGCCTTCTTGCCTTTACCGATGACCTCCGGCTCCACAGCCTCTTCAACGGCTGCAGCCGGCGTCTCTTCCTTCTCTACCGTGGGCGGAATGACCCCGACGATGGTCGTGTCGGCGTCTTCGAGGATCTTCACGTTTTCGATTTTCAGATCACCCACATGGATGAAGTGGTTGATCTTTAACTCTTCCGCATTCACTTCGACGTGGTCGGGGATGTTCCGCGGAAGACAGAAAATTTCAATCTTGCGGATAAACTGGTGGAGTATGCCGCCGTCACGTACACCGACGGGCGTGCCGCCGACAACCGTGACCGGGATTTCAATCGAGATCTCCTCGTCCTCACGCAAACCCTGGAGATCGATGTGGATCGCCCGGTCGGTGATCGGATCAAACTGAATGTCCCGCAGAATGCAGCTTTTCGTGTCCCCGTTGTTCAGGGTCAGATTGATCAGATGCGTCTCTGCCGTGTAGATAAGGGGTTTCAGGGATTTTTCCGGTATCGCGACGGGAACGTTCGCTTCACCATGCATGTAGTAGATGCCGGGGATCTTGCCTTCCCTGCGCAATACCCTCGAATGTTTGCCGGTCTGTGTCCGTATCTCTGCCTGAAGTGTTATCTCTCGCATAGAAAAACCTCTTATCCTTTATCGATGTCAAATAATGAGCTGATGGATTGATTTTTATAACCCCGCCTGATTGCTTCACCGAAGATGTCCGCGACGGATAATATTTCGATCTTCCCGCTTGCGACGGCCTTCGCCTCGAGCGGTATCGTGTCGGTGACAAAGAGCGTCGAAACATCGCTGTGCGCAATCCGCCCGATAGCCTGCCCCGAGAGAAGCGGATGCGTGCACGCCCCGTAGATTTCCCGGGCTCCGGCCTTGCGTAACGCCCCGACAGCCCCGCAGAACGTCCCGCCGGTGTCGATCAGATCGTCGACGATGAGGATGTTCCTGCCCTTTACTTCACCAATGATGTTCATAATTTCTGCCTCGTTCGGCTTCGGCCTGCGCTTGTCGATCAGGATCAGATCGGCACCGAGCCGCTTGGCAAATGCCCGCGCCATCTTGATGCCGCCGACATCCGGCGATACCACCGTGAGGTTCCTGAATTTTTTCTTCAGGAAAAACGATACATACACCGCCGACGAGTAGAGATGATCCACGGGTATGTCAAAAAAACCCTGAATCTGCGGTGCATGCAGATCCATCGTGATCACACGGTCGATCCCGGCCGATGTCAGAAGTTTTGCAACGAGCTTCGCCGTTATCGCAACCCGCGGCTGGTCTTTTCTGTCCTGCCGCGCATACCCGAAATAGGGTATCACCGCCGTGATACGCCGGGCCGAAGCCCGCCGCGCGGCATCCACCATGATCAGCAATTCCATCAAATTGTCCGACGGCGGTCCGGTCGACTGGATGATGAACAAATCACTCCCCCGGATGTTCTCGGAGTATTTGACCCAGATCTCACCATCACTGAAATTTTTGATCTGACAGGCACCGAGCCTCGTGCCGACTCGCTTTGCGATTTTTTCCGCAAGCCGCTGATTCGAACGGCCGGCGAATAACTTCAGGTCAAGCATCCAAGAAATTGTAACGGGGTAGTGGTTTTTCGATGAATGCGGAAAAGCTTCAATTCTGAGGCTTTTCGACTGTTTTAAGCCTACAAATATAATGAAAGCATATCAATTTTGCAACAAATTGCTTCCGCTACCGGGACACCCCGCCCCTGACCCCGCTTCACGACCACCAAACCGCATCCTCCCCCCCCCGGGCAACGGGTTTTTCTATTTTACCATCAGCATCTTCCTGACCTGCGTGAATTCCTTCCCGTGCACAGGCTGCGCCTCCAGCCGGTAGAAGTAGACACCGGAACTCAAATTGCTTCCGTTGAAGACCAGCGTGTGAACCCCCGCAGCGTAAAGCTGATGATCGGATAACGTCGCCACATTCCGGCCGAGTAGATCAAAGATCTTTACCGTTGTCCGCGCGTCCACAGGGAGCTGGAAGACGATCTGCGTCGTGGGATTGAACGGATTCGGATAATTTTGCTCGAGGCCGAACTGCCGCGGAATCGACGGCTCGTAGTCGATATCCATCGCCAGCACCGTTTGCGAGGGATCCGTGATCTCAAAGCTTCCCTCGGGACTCCCCGTCGTGTATACCGGTCGTCCGCTCCGTGGATCAAGGAACGACATCGATTGTACCCCGTGCTGCCTGATCTCCCACCGGATCGTCACGGGATAGGCATTTGACTGGATCTGGATCGGGTGAGCTGAATGCGCGGGCCGTACGATCGCTACCATCGATCCGGTCGAGAATCTCGCGTCAAATATACCGCCGGGCGGAAGGGGCGGAAGGGCGTATTCTTGAGCATCGAGGGATCCGGATTCCCCGTCTCCGAAGTATAATTCCTGTTTTCCCCCCTGACGGTCACTGATGGTCAGCGTGTTCAGTTTCTTCACGCTCTCCACGGCCGATACCACCGGCCCGGAGGATTTTGACGATCCGCCGGTCGAGGCGAGAAGAGCACCGTTCCCGCTGACCTTTACCCAGTAGCCGCGCGAGGGAGCCAGCGTGTCGGTGAGGAGATAACCGTTGGTGTACTGGAAATAGTTGCTGATCACACTCGTACCGCCGGTCGGCGTTATCGAACCCCTGTAGACGGGCGAGCTTCCCGCACCGATCAGGTTCCAGCCGTCTGATACGGTGATGGTATCGCGCGTCCGCACCGTTCCCTCGAAACCGATGCTCTGTGCACTGGCGAATTTAATCCAGTACCCGCGATCGATCTTCAGGGTGTCAGCCACGTAGTATGAACTTGCATATCCAAAGGCCTCCGACACCGCAGTCGGGAAGGTGATGATTTTTCTCGCATTGTTTGCCGGATTGAGCGGCAGCGATGCCAGGTTCCAGCCGTTGGTGAAGGAGAAATAGACCGGTATTTTCTCGACGATCTCGATCGCCGCGGTCGCCGAACCAGATACGACAAACGTCGACTGGCCCTTCATGTTGATGTTGAACTGTCCGCCGTGCGTCGATTGATCACGCATGAAAAATGTGCCGTTTGCCAGAGCTGTGCTGTCCCAGTTGAGAAGCATCGGATATCCCCCCGGACCGGGCTGGACTGTCATCGAATAGGTCCGCTGCTGGTTGAGAGGGCTCAGAAGGTCGCGTATGTCA
The DNA here is from genome assembly GCA_033854175.1 of Bacteroidota bacterium. Classification (GTDB taxonomy): domain Bacteria; phylum Bacteroidota; class Ignavibacteria; order UBA10030; family SZUA-254; genus DATKPE01. The sequence continues at coordinate 49,452 of JAWOKN010000006.1, forward strand.
ACCTTGGATGCCTGCGCGGTCGGGAGATACCAGCGGTCATCAAATGTCCCCGCCGGAGGCACCGGCCCGAGCACGGCTTCACCCAGGAGCGTGTCAATGCCGTCGGTCGCCCCCGCGATCGCCCCGAAGACCAGCGTATCCCTCTTCCCGCCGTTGTCACTGACAAATATCGTGTCGTTGAACTGATAGGGATGACGCGGAAAATATTCGGCTTTTCCAAGATACCACTGGGAAAATCCCGTGATGGAGTCCAGGGAGACAGCCACCAGATCGCTGTCGAGGAAATCCGAACTGCCCATGTTCGTGATCACCCCCCCGGAATCCCGGAAAAGTGCGAGATCGTCAATCGAGATGTTCGTCTCGGCGGAGTCGTACCGCAGGGAAAGCGTCGCTTCATAATTGCTCCCCCCGGTCGCGGAAATCGAGTAATACCGGCGGGCAAACAGCGTATCGGGCAGCCCCGGCGGCAGGGCGTTGGGGAATACCGTCATCGATACTGTCGACGGTACCGTCCCCAGCTGGTAGAACTGAACATAAGTCACCGCACTTTCAAAACGGTATATCGGATTGACGGTCCCCTGGATCGCCCGCGTTATGGTCCCGGGCGAAATGATCCCCGGCCCCTCAAATGCCGAGGGATCAGGATTGGTGATCCGTAGGGTGTCGGACGACCGCAGATAAAAGTTCGTCAGCGCGTTGATGTTGTTGCTGATGCTGATGTTCCCGATTGATTGCATATTCGAGGATTCGGTCAGAACCATGTTGTAGAATGCCCCCTTGACCTGCCCGGTCCCCGTGAAGACAATGGTCGATTTCCCCGGGATGAACGAACCATTGAAGGATGTCGATAAACTTCCGCCGGTGTAAATCTGCGTCATCGCTCCCGGATCCAACGCCAGCGATCCGAAAAGCGATATTCCGTTTTTGACCGTCAGGACGGTGAGACCACCGCCAATGGAGAGCTTCGCATTTGCGCCGATCGAGAGCGCACCGATGTCAATCTGCTGCTCTGCTGCCCGGATTGTGGGATTACGGGTGGTCGAGGGTATGTACACACTGTCGAGCCTCTGGGGCGTACCGAAGGGATTCCAGTTCCCCGCATTGAACCAGAGGGAATCTATCGCACCCGTCCATACCCGGATCGGCAGGGGCGAAACCACCGATGAGATGATCGTTCCCCCCTCACCCGAGGCGTAAATGATTCCTCCCGATGTCCCGTGGACATCCTGGATTTCGAAGAAGGTTACGTCCGTAATCGGAAGCTGCGAGACCCAGTTGTGACCACCATCGTTCGTGACGACAATGGTCCCGTTGTCACCCGCTGCCCAGCCGACCTGCGGTGAATAAAAGCTGATTCCATACAGCGACGAATAGGTGTCCGTCGTGGAGGGGGTCCATGTCGTTCCTCCGTTGGTGGTGCCGAGAATCAATCCGTTGTCACCCGCGATATAGGCGGTGTTCTGGTCGATGACCGCAAGGCCGCTCAGCGTAAATAACGTGTTGCTGGTCTGCGTGATCCAGTTTTTCCCGCCGTTGGTCGTTCTGACGATCGCACCCCCGTAACCCACCGCCCAACCGATTGTCGCTGTCGCAAACTGAACCCGCGTCAGGGAGGTGTTGACATTCGTGCTCTCGGCAACCCAGGTGGTCCCCCCGTTGGTCGTGGCCAGAATCGTCCCGAAATCACCCACCGCCCAGCCGTTTGTCGAGGATGCGAAGAATATCGAATAGAGGGATGGATCGGTGTGGGTGTTCTGATTCACCCACGTAAGCCCGCTGTTCGTGGTCTTCAGTATTGTCGCACTGTCACCAACCGCCCAGCCCGTCGTCGTGTTTAAAAAGAATGTCCCCCAGAGCACCTGAAAGGTGCCGCTCGATTGCGTCGTCCAGGTCTGCCCACCATCGGTCGTGTGCATGATCGTTCCGATGTCGCCCACGGCGTAACCCACACTTGGAGTCGGGAAATACATCGCGTAGAGGGTGTTTTGAGGGCCGTTCGAAAGCGTCGCCCAGTTGGTCCCATCGGTGGTCTCTAAAATGGTCCCGAAATCACCTACGGCAAACCCCATCGCCGGACCGGGGAAGTCGACGCCGAAGATGTCATTCTGCGTCGGACTGGTCTGCGAAAACCATGTCGTTCCGCCGTTTGTCGTTTTGATGATCGTCCCGTACGACCCGAGCGCCCAGCCGACGAGCGAGGAAACAAACTGTTCCGTGTATAAGCTGAGATCGGTTCCCGAGTTCAGCGGGATCCATGAGCCCCCGCCATTGATCGTTTTGAGCATCTCCCCAAATGAGCCCGTGATGTAGGCCGTCGTGAGCGATGTGAACTGTATCGAATAGAGCGTCTGCGTCGTCCCGCTTGGTACAACCGTCCAGGTTGCGCCTCCGTTGGTCGTCTTTTCAATGAGCCCGTTGGTCCCGATAACCCAGCCGATCGTCGAGGACTGGAACGCGAGTCCGAAAAATGTTTCCGTGGTGTTTCCGTTCTGCGCCGTCCAGGTGTTCCCTCCGTCGATCGTTTGGAACAACGCCCCGTTTGACCCGACCACCCATCCCACCGTCGATGAAATGAAATAAACTCCGTAGAGATCGTAGAATGTCTGGATCTGCTCCTGAAACCATGTCTCACCCGAGTTTGTGGTTTTCAGGACTGTCCCGAATTCCCCCACAGCCCAGCCGACCGACGGCGATATGAACTGTACACCGAAAAGCTGGTTGTCAACCCCGGCAGCGTTTTGCTGCACCTGCCAGACGAGTCCCCCGTCGGTGGTCCGTAAAATTGTTCCGACATCTCCCACGGCGATCGATGTCTCCGGACTGACGCTCCAGATCGCATTCAGCAGGTTCCCCTGCGGGAGGGGATTAGCCCATTGCCAGCTCGAGTTCTGCGCCGGAAGATTCGCCGCGAACAGAAGGAGAATACCGGTGACAAATATAGCTTTGTTCATAGTTCTATCCCTGACTTTTAATTGATGTGGGCGGCTAAAATGTCTTAATTAGATTCGCGTACCAATTGTCGTACTTCGCTACATCATCACCCGAATATCACACATCGTTGCCAATAAATCGCCGGACGAGTCGATTAAAAGCCTGTAAATATTCTTTGAAGCGATGGCTGTTGGTTGAAACGGGTCGAGAATGTGGTTATTATTTGGGTAATATAGATAATGTAAACTAAAATCTCAAGCGATTTCTTCCAAAAAGGGTTAAAAATTTTATAGAATTGAGTATTGCGGGTAAATGGGACAGATGCCGGTCTGTCCATTTCATGACACATCCTGCCCGATAAATATTACCCCCCTTCCGTCCACTCCGCCCCGCCCCCCCCGCCCGCTAGTTCCTGATTCCTTGACTGGCGGAAGCGGTTTTTGTATTTTGCCCGCTATGATTCGCGCCACCCCTTTCCGGCAATCCTTGGAAATTCTGAATGAATTCGGGGAAACCATTTCCGCAGATCTCCGGTATCTCCCCTCAGCACCCTTGCAGGCCCTCATCGTGGTTGTCCATAGCTTCATGGCCTTCAAGGATTGGGGATTTTTTCCCCGCGTCAGCGAGGAATTTGCCCGAAGGGGGTACGGCACACTGAGTTTTAACTTCTCCAGGAATGGCGTCACGGGGAGCAATGACAGGATTACCGACTTTGTGAAATTTTCGGAGAATACCTTTACCCACGAACTGACCGACCTCCAGACGATCATTGACCGGATCGGCGACGGCTCCATTCTGCCTCCGGGATCCCATCCACCGAAGATCATTCTTCTCGGACATTCGCGAGGGGGCGGGATCTCCATTGTTACCGCCGCACGCGACCCGAGGGTCAATGCACTTGTGACGTGGTCGTCAATTGCCACATTCGACCGCTGGACCGAACATCAGAAACTCATCTGGCGACGGGACGGTTATCTCAGACTTTCACGCGGCGGCGATCCCAGCCCTCTGAAGTTGGGGATCCGGCTTCTTGAGGATTATGAGGAACATTCCGAGAGCCTCAATATCCTGAACGCAGCAGGACGGATTACCATACCCTGGCTCATCATCCACGGGAAGACTGATCTCACCGTCCCCGTCAGCGAAGGGGAGTCCCTCTTCAACGCCTCGAACTCCCTGATGAAGGAATTTGTGCCCCTCGACGCCGTGGGGCATTTGTATAACGCAGCACGCAAAACGGATGATGATTATTCCACACTTGAATCTGTCATAAAAATTACCCATACTTGGTTGAAGAAGTCAATTTCATAGGAGACGTAATGGCCCAGAATACATCCATTTCAGCACGAATCGCCAGCCAGACCGGTATATCCTCTGCCGCCATCAGGATCGTGGCTTTTGCAGGTCTTACCGCACTGTCCGCCCAGGTTGTCATTCCCCATCAGCCTGTTCCCTTTACTCTTCAGACCTTTGCCGTCCTCCTCTCCGGGGCCATGCTCGGGCGAGGGGAAGGGGCATTAAGCCAGCTTCTCTACCTTGCCTGCGGTTCCCTGGGCTTACCCGTCTATGCCGGTTGGGGCGCCGGGTTTTCAACCCTCATCGGTCCGACGGGCGGGTATCTCCTGGCTTTTCCCGTCGCTGCCTATGTCATCGGCTGGTTCAACCCATCCGGAAGTTATTTCCGCCTGCTCCTTTCCATGGTGGTCGGCCTGTTTATCATCTTCAGTCTCGGTACACTCCAGCTCTATTTCCTTTACTACCATGATTTTTCCGCGGCCTTCAGCAGCGGGTTTCTCATCTTCACCTGGTGGGATGCGCTGAAGATCCTCGCAGCCTCCGGTATCGCGAGAACCCTCAGACCGTATATGAACAGGAAGTGAAATTTGTGAGGCGCTGACCGGCCTCCGGCGTTGTCGACCGGTCAGCTGCATGCCTGGTTGTCACCATCCCTCCGCCCCCCTGACCGTGTCAGGGTTTTTTTTAACGTGGCGTCACCGCGCGAAGATTGCCTCCAGCCTACCTTCTTTCAGCGGGAAAACGGATGGACGAACCGGAGATCAAGTATGTTCACCACCCTCAGGTTGAGCTGCCGACCGGTTGCATGATGGAGCGCCACGACCGTTCCCCCGCCGGGCGAGGGATGCGGTTCATCGATACAGGCAACGGGTGTGATGATGGTGTCGGAAATGAGGTTATCCGCGGGGGAAAGGTACTTTACCCAGAGGCTGCATTTTACCCTCAGAGCATGCTGGATCAGATCCATCCGCCGGGCCTGCAAAACCTGAGCGAGGTCTTTTCGCCAAAGGTCCTTCAACGAAGAACAACCGTGCGCCTTCAGAATTGTCAGAAACAGCTGAAATATCGTGGCGGTGGTCCTGGCGTCATCAAGCGCCCGGTGCCTGACGCGCTGCGATACGCCTGTCACCTGCCCCACATGCTCCTGGGAATATCTCGCAAGCCCGGGAAGGAGCTGGCGGGCGAGACCGAGCGCGTCGATCACACGGTTTTTGAGCGGCAGCAGACCTGAGAGGTGGAATTCGTTCCGGAGAAATGAAAGGTCGAATGAGGCGTTGTATGCAACGAGAATTTTGTCCTTCAGAATGCCCCCGACCTCCCGCGCAACAGCCCGGAAGGGGGGCGCACCCCGGAGCATTGCCGGCGAAATCTTGTTGACCGCGAATGCACCGGCGGAGATCTCCCGCCCCGGATCGATCAGCATCCCGAAAACCTCCTCGAGTTCCCCGCGGTAAAGCCTCACCATGCCGATCTCACAGACCCGGTCTCCCGTTTCAGCGGAAAGCCCCGTTGTTTCGACATCGACGATGAGAAATTCCGCATCATCGAACGAGGACTCGGGCAAGATCAGATGGGATCCGGCGCTCATTCGGGATGAACTATGGTCTGATGTTGAGGTAGGCGTTCCAGCGCTTGAAAAGCTCGGCCGTCGCGATCACATCCCCGAGACAGTACTCGGCGATCTCCCTGAAACGCCGCTCCTCAAACAACCGGGCGAGATCAAGACCGGTGATTCCCTTGCTCTTCGGGCTTTCAATGCCGAAGGCTTTGCAGAAGAAGTCGAGATTGTATTTTCTGACGACGCCGTAAAACGTCATCTGGTCAAGAAGATCGCAGTGAACGGACGAGTCGTACCGGTAGGGGACGAGGTTTCTCGTCGGCCGGATCCCCAGAAGAGCCGATCGGATCATGATGAACGGGCAGTCAAACCCGCGTCCGTTGAAGGTGATGAACTGATTGTACCGCTGGATCGTTCCCCAGAAATGTGTGAGTATGTCCTTCTCGTCACCCGACACAAACTCGGTTTTCCGGTCTTCGGAAAAAAAATGTTCCGCGGTGCCCGACTGGAAGAACACTTTTCCTCCCATCGTGTCGGGATTGATCATCGCCACGGCGATGATCCGGCCCGTGAGCGCCGAAAGGGCGAATCTCTCGACTTCAACCCGGCGCTGTTCCTCCGTTTCGGCGGATTTCAGCAAATATTCCTGCTGGACTTCATCAAAGACATCCAGCGGAAAACCGAGGGTTTCGATGTCAAAAATTACGGAGGACATGCCGGTGGTCTATTCGCTTGATGAAAAGAGTTTCCTGAGGACGGGCGTGATGTTCTGCCACTCAAATCCCCGCTGCTCAAGGTATTTTCCTGTCTTCTGCATGCGCTGAAGATCGCTGGTTCCGCGTCGCCTCACCTTCCGGAGATATTTTTTTGCCACTTCCAGGGCGGCCTTCCTCTGCTGCTCGTCTGAAGCCTCCTCAGCCAGGAGATGTTCGATACTCTCCCCGGTGAGGCCCTTCAGCTGAAGCCGCTGCCGCAGAAGCCGGAGCCCCAGCGGGGCCCGCAGCTGCAGATCGTGAATAAACGCCTGGGCGAACTTCCGGTCGTCGACAAGCCCGGATTCCCGGAGCCGGCAGATGACCTGATCGATGATTTCGGGTCTGAAATCAGCCGCCTGGAGTTTGATACGCAGTTCCTGCTCCGTCCGGAGCCTCCGGCGGAGATACCGCAGCGCGGCCTGATGCGCCATCTGTTCCTCACCCCTGCGCCCGAGCTCCCGTATCCGGTCTTCGGTGATGCTGTCGCCTTCGCGGAGACCTGACCGGATGAGGGTCTCCGTGTCGAGTCCAAAACCGAACTCATCATCCAGAAAAATGTTCACCCGCCTGGGATTCTTTTTCTGCCGTTCGATCCTGGTGATCTTCATCGGAGAGGTCACCGCCTCATGTCTTTGCCGTCCGTTTCATCCCCTGGTCGGGTTTCGGTGAAGGTGCCTCCGCTTTTGGCTGCTTTGCCTGGGAATCGTCGGTAACAAGTCCGAGTTTTTTCCGCAGCTCCTGCTCAATGGTTTTTGAAAGCTTCTCGTTTTCCTGTAAATATTTCTTCACCGCGTCCCGCCCCTGACCGATCCGCTCACTGCCATAGGCGAACCAGGATCCGCTCTTGGTGATGATCGCGTGATCAACCGCCGTGTCGATCAGATCGCCCAGCCGCGATATCCCCTCGTTGTAGAGGATGTCGAACTGGGCTTCCCGGAAGGGAGGGGCGACCTTGTTCTTCACAACCTTGACCTTCACCCTGTTCCCGACGATGGTCTGTCCATCCTTGATGGCCTCAATCCGGCGTATGTCGAGCCGGAGCGAGGCGTAGAATTTTAACGCGTTTCCGCCGGTCGTGGTTTCGGGGTTGCCGAACATGATCCCGATCTTCTGCCGCAGCTGGTTGGTGAACATCACCAGCGTCTTCGATTTGCTGATCGCGGCCGTCAGCTTCCTGAGCGCCTGCGACATCAGCCGCGCCTGAACACCCATCGTCGGATCACCCATCTCACCCTCGATCTCCGCCCGCGGGGTGAGCGCCGCCACCGAGTCGATGACGATGACGTCAAGCGCCCCGCTCCGGACCAGGGTCTCGACGATTTCGAGCGCCTGTTCGCCATACTCGGGCTGCGAGAGCATGAGATTGTTCACATCCACGCCGAGCTTTTTTGCATAGACGATGTCCAATGCGTGCTCGGTGTCGATAAAGGCCGCAATCCCGCTGTTCCGCTGGGCTTCGGCGATCACATGGAGGCAGATCGTGGTTTTTCCGCTGGCTTCCGGACCGAAAATTTCAACCACGCGCCCCCGCGGAACACCCCCGATCCCGGTCGCAGCGTCCAGCGATATCGAACCGGTGGATATGGCCTCGACTTTCGCGATAGGACCCTCGTCGAGCTTCATGATCGCACCCCGGCCATGCTGCTTCTCGATCTGCTCGATGGCAATGCGTAACGCCTGTAATCGGGACTCCCGTCCTGTGTCGTTTGTCATAGAAACTCCCTTTCAAAATTGTGTTGAAAAACAGAAACGATCGCCGGTTTCTAGCGGCGTGCTGCGTTAAAGCGGAGGAGGAGATCGAGCACAACCCGTTTCACGCTCTCGAGGTCAAACGGTTTTTCGATGTATCCGTCTGCCCCTATGAGCTTTGCCGTCCGCTTTGCGTCAAAATCGTCGATCGACGACATGAAGACGTAGGGGACGGATTTGAATTTTGGATTGCTGCGGACCTTCTCGAACAGGTCGAAGCCGTTCATCTCGGGCATGCGGACGTCACTGAGGATCAGATCGGGTTTGCGTTGCCGGATTTTCCGAAGCGCCTCCTCACCACTTGTCGCCGTGATGATGGTCAACGGTTGATCGTCGACAGCCATGCGTATTGCCTCCAGCCAGTTTGTTTCGTCGTCGATGAAGAGTATGATGGAATTTTTTTTCTGAACGTTCTCCCGCATTGCGTTTCTGTCCCTCTCGAGATTATGGTAAATGAATTTTTTTCAGGACCGTGTAGATGGATCCCCCGGGCTGTAACTTGCTCTTCATGACAACGATGTCAGCGACCTTTATCGATTGTGGCTCAAAGGTAAGGTTTTCTAACATCGGAGTCAAGTGATGAAGACCTCCCGCGCCCTTCACCCGCCCGAGCGTCAGATGCGGATGAAATGCCCGTTCCTCAATCTCGAAGCCCTTCGGCGCAAGCTCGGCGTCGAGACTGTTCTTGAACCTCAGGAGGACCCCATCCGGGTTCTCACAGCCGATCCAGACCACCCTGGGCCTCGTTGTGTTCGGAAATGCTCCCAGTCCGGTGTAGATGACCTCAAAACCCCCGTGGCCCCGCGCCACCCGCTCGGTTAATCCCAGGATCTCCGGAAGCAAACTCTCCTCCACATCCCCCAGAAATTTAATCGTGATGTGAAACTTGTCGCCCGACTCCCAGCGTACGTCGGCACGCGATTGCCGCAGCCGGGCCTGGAGCGACAGGACCTTCTCCCTGACCGGTGCCGGGGTCTCGAAAGCGATGAATGTCCTGATTTTTGAGGTCATCCGCCGAGGCCGAGAATTTTTCTCCGCACCAGCTCCAGGGCCGCCTGAGAGGCCCGCTCCTTGACAAATCTTCTCCCCCTCCCGAAAAGATACCGCATCGCACTCGCTCCCCCGGAATCGGCATACCCGATCCATACCAGCCCCTCGGGCTTTTCGACCGTCCCACCCGCCGGACCAGCAATGCCGGTCGTCGATAGCCCGATGTCGGCATCCCCCGCCCTCCGGATCCCCGCCGCCATTGCCTCCGCAACCTCTTCGCTGACGGCACCACGGGCCAGGATCAGCCCTTCCTCCACACCCAGAAGCCCCGACTTTGACCTGTTGCTGTACGCGACGACGCCGCACTGGAAGTATGCGGAGCTTCCCGGAACATTCGTGATCTTGTCTGCGATGAGCCCCCCTGTGCACGATTCCGCCACCGCAATGCGCAATTTCCGCTCTGTCAGCAACCTTCCGATGACCTCCTCCAGTTCTTCATCGTCTGTACCGTAAATGTACCTGCCCGCCTTCGAACGGATGTGCGTTTCGATCCGCCCGATGAGCCCCGCAACGGATGTTCTGTCGCTCCCCGAGGCGCTGATCCGTAACCGCACCCCCGACGGCGACGGGAGGAATGCCAGAGTTGCCCCCTCCAGAAACTGACCGGGTTCTCCGACCTTCTGGGCGAGGATCGATTCTGCAATACCGGTTGTCTTGAGCGTCCGGTGAATGATCACCCGCCCGCCGGCCCTTGGCGTGAAATAGGGGACGAGCCAATCGGCCGTCATCGCCTCCATTTCATGGGGGACACCCGGCATCGCAACACAATGCCTGCCATCCCGCTCGAAGACCAGTCCCGAGGCCGTCCCGCGATGATTGGGGATGATCATGGCACCGGCGGGGATCCTCGACTGTTCCTCCGCAGCATCGGTCCATGGGGAGTTCCGGAGCTTCAAATAGCGCACCACGTTTTCACGGGCCTCCGCGCTCTCGACGAGCTCCGCCTTGAAATACCGGCAAAGGGCTTTCTTCGTCACGTCATCGTGCGTGGGGCCAAGACCGCCCGTTATGACCGTCAGCGCGTAACGGGTCATACCCTCTTCAATCGAGGCGGTGATCTCGTCAAGGTTGTCCCCGATGGTCAGCGTGCGGTGGATTTCTATCCCTATGCCGTTGAGCGCACGGGCGATGAATGCCGCGTTGCTGTTGAGCACCTGCCCGATCAGAAGTTCATCGCCTATGGTGATTATGAGAGCCCGCATCTTCCCCCGGATGATGAACTCATGAACCGAAGATCGCGGGCACAAAAAGCCCGATGATCCGAACAGTGACATTGGCGTAGACAGCCGCGACCACGTCATCCGCCATGATCCACAAGCCCCCATGCAGCGTGTCGAGCTGGCGGGCCGGCGGCGGCTTGATGATGTCGTAAAGCCGGAAGAGGAAAAATGCCAGGCAGATGATGGCGACGGTCTTCGGGAACAACAGAAGCGAAATCCACATCCCGACGACCTCATCGATCACGACGATCGAGGGATCCTTGCCGTGAATTTTTTCCATCTGCGACGAGGTGATGACCCCGAGGATGAAGAATATGACGATGAGCGCCCCGAGGATCCAGGTGGTTTCACACCCGGGGATGAGGTAGACCAGCAGCCCCACCAGACTGCCGGCTGTGCCCGAGGCAACGGGCGAATAGCCCGAATATGCTCCCGTCGCCAGAAACCGCGTGAGGAACGAGGGGACCGGTGCCTCAGCTTCGCGTGCCGAGGAGTCTGCCATAGAGTTCCATCAGAAATTTTCTGTTGTCGAATAAATACATGATTCCGGTGCCGATCGTCGAAAGGGTCACAAGGAGCATCATGCCGAAAAGAACCTGGGAATTCATCAGCGTCTGGATCAGCTGCTCGTACCGGGCGTGGAGACGGGGCGAGTGATCCGCGACGTAGAGGATCAGGATGTAGTAGATCACGATGAATTCTCCGAACGTTTTCGCCTGCGCTGTTTTTGATGTCACGATCGGCCGGTCGTACCACTCCGCCACACTCCGCAGACCGGTGATCGTAAAATCGCGTATGACGATGATCCAGACCATCCAGAGCCTGACCAGATGCAGATAGGCAAACGTGAACAGCGCCGCCGAGGAAAGAATTTTGTCCGCAAGCGGATCCAGGAATTTCCCCCATCGCGATACATACCCGTACTTCCGGGCCGCCCACCCGTCATACCAGTCGGTCAGGGCCGCGATCACGTAGACAAGGAGAGATAACTCTTTCAGAAAGGGGGAATGGGAGAGGAGGAGTATGACAAAAACAGGAGTGAGGATGATCCTGAAGATTGTCAGAGAATTTGGAATTGACATTCGTGCGACGCGTTTTTGCTAATGTATGACTTTTTTCACGATTATCAAACATAAGAAAAAACCCGACTCTTGGTCGGGTTTTTTTATCCATCTGAGGAGGGACGTCGGATTATACGGCCTTGACAACCCTGCCCTGCTTGATGCAACTCGCGCAGACGCGTATCCGCTGAATCCGTCCGTCAATCTTCGTCCGTACACTCCGGAGATTCGGAAGCCACCGCCTCCGGGTCCTGTTGTGGGCGTGACTGATATTGTTGCCGCTGACCGGCTTTTTTCCGCATATTTCACATACTTTTGCCATACAATCCTGCTTTCGGTTTTTTCAATTCGTTCGGGAGCCTAATATACAAAATTTGTGACATGTTCGCAAGACCGATTCCCGCAAACGGGTGCGACGCATGGGGGATCTTTTTTTGAATCCCCTGTATTTTCAATCGCGCAAGTAGTCACCCGACGGGGAGCCGAAGACGATCGACCCGTCAGCCTTTTCACCCCCCCCACCCGGCATACCGGTTATGGGAAAATATACCCGCCGGGGGACCGGATGTCAGCGGAACCAGAAACGCACGCCGATGCCGCCGTTCCCGTTCAGTTCGGTCCTTGGAGCAAAATCCAGGATCGGGGCCACTTCAACAAAAAGATCGACCGGGGCGGTCTTGAATATGTAATCAAGACCTACGACAACCCTGACCCCCACATGCGTGTCGTCGTGACCGTCTCCCGCCTTCAGCCTCCCGCCAACACCGTAGTAGAGCGGAAGTATTTCCGTCGTCTTGAAGATGTGAAAGGCATGCCAGAGATAATCGGCGTGAAGATGGAATGACGACGGCGAACTGAATGACCAGGCTACCCCTGCGTCGATGGCGTTCGTTTCACTGACCCATCCCTTGAAACTGAAACCCGTCGGCTCGCCGATGATGATCCCCGCTCCAAAACCTTTTTCCTGACCGGACGCGTGAAACGAAGCCAGCAGGATGACGAACAGGGTGATGAACATTATTGTGGTTCTTTTCATAACACCTCGTGATTTGTTGTGTGTTGGACAACCATTACGAAGACCGCAATGCATTGACGATGTTTAAACGCGAAGCCCGGACCGCGGGGAGGAACCCCCCCACAAAACCCATGACGAACGAAAATATCAGGGAGGAGATGACGATCCCCGGGGAAAGCGCGAACCGGAACGCAAGTTCGGCAAACGATGAAAAGTTGATCATCGAGATCTGCAGGAACTCCAGCCCTGAGGCGAAGACGATCCCGATGACCCCCCCCACAGCCGAAATCATCACCGATTCCAGAAAGAATGCAAACAGGATGTTCCGGCGCCTGAACCCGAGCGCGCGGAGCGTCCCGATTTCAACCGTCCGGTTGGATACCGCGGCGTACATGGTGATCATCGCGCCGATCATCGCCCCGGCGCTGAAAATCAGCGTGACAAATAAACCGAGGATGCGGATGAACATTGCCATGTCCTCCGATTGCTCGTCGTAGAACTGTTTTTCCCGCTTGATATCGAGGTACTGAAGACGTTGCTCCGACCTGAATGCATCCCTGAAATCCTCGAACGAGGCGGGATTGTCCAGGCGTGCGACAATGGTCGAGAATACCGGCCGGTTGAACGCCGCGGCAAGCTGATCCACATCCCCCCAGACCTCGGAATCGAATCCGCTGCCGTCGGAACTGATGATCCCGACAACCGACCATTCGTCCCCGCCGAATTTAATCTTCGAGCCGAGACCCACACCCTGGAACCGCTTTGCAATGGAGGATCCAACGACGATCTCCCGCGATCCCCACTGGAACATCCTTCCCGCCGTCAGCATGACCTGCGGACGCATCTGAATCCCCTCCCGGGAGAGTCCCCGGACGGTGACGTTGCCGTACCCGCCCGTCGTGTAGGTCAGGTTGACGACCACGACGACTTCACCCGAGACGAGCGGCCTGCCTTCGATCGAGCGGGCGATGTGCGGCAGGGTGCGGATGATGTTTGCCTCGTCCCGCCCGATGATGCTGGAGATTTCCGCGAGGGCTGATTTCCGGAGGACAATGACATTTTCGGCCGACCCGGTCGCGACCATCGTTTTCCGCAGACCGCCAGCCATCATCAGGACGGCCGTGAAGACGAAAACCACGAGCGAAACACCGAGCACGGTCAGACCGGTCGTCAACCGCCGCGTGAAAAGGTTCCTGATGATGTATTTTGAGGGTATGTTCATGACCTATCCGATCTGACGGAGTCCGTCGACGATGGTCGTGCTCAACGACCGCTGGATCGGGAAAAGCGACGCTGCGACTCCGACCAGGATCGCCGCTCCTGCGGCAAGCATGAGCGTGGTGGATTCCAGCTCGAATATGGGGAACCACCCCTTGGGGAGCATCGACGCAAATCCCATCGTCGCCGGGAACGCGACCGAGATTCCGATCGCACTCCCGATGCACGAGAGCATGAGCGATTCGCCTGCGATGAGCCCGACAAGATGCCGGGCCGAGAATCCGAGCGTTTTGAATACGGCGTATTCCCGTACACGCTCACGCGCAGCCATGATCATCGTGTTGCCAAGCACGAGCATGATGATCCCGATGATGACGAACGATATCAGGTTCATCGCGGTGAGAATGGCTCCGGCCCCGGCGAGAAAATTTTGCTGGAACGCCCTCTCGGTCTCTGTTTTCGTCTCCGCGGGGGAATTCGCGAAGAGATCGTCGATCTGCTTCGACAGCGTCGCACTCTCCCCGGGATTGTGGATTGCGACGACATACCAGCCAACCCACCCCGCACGCATCGGTGCGTCCTTTTTCATCTGCTCGTCAATGTAGGACCAGTGCATGATCATGTTCGACGGATCGGTCGCTTTGTCTCTCGGCGAGTAGATCCCCCGTATCACGAATTCCCAGCGGCCGGGATAAATGTCCCCCTCGAGCGGTAAGATGTCCCCGACCTTCAGATGATACCGTGTGACGAGCTCCGAACCCACGATGCAGGCGTTGCGTTCCTTGAGATACACCGAAAGCTGATCCTTCGGTACGAGATATTCCGGATAGACATCGAAGAAATTGTCGCTGACCGCCATCCGCGGGAAAAATTGCTTCTTGTCGATGTAGATCCCACCGAACCAGTCGGCATAACAGACATCGTCGACTCCCTCCAGGTGCATGATCCGGTCCCTGTAGGCGAGCGGAAGCGGAAAGATGAACGATACAGCCTGCCGCGTCACAAGCCTGTTCTCCTTCGTTGCTTCGACACCCAGGTGCCAGGCCGAAACAACCGTCTGCAGCAGTCCGAATGCGACAACGGCAATGGCAATCCCGAGAATCGTCAGGATCGACCGGAGTTTGTGGCGGAGTGCGTTTTTTGTGACTAGCCGGAGGATGTACATGGTCTGCCTATGAGAGTTCACCCTTGTCGAGATGCCGGACAGTGTGCGCCTTCTCCGCCGCCCGGGGGTCGTGCGTGACCATGATGATGGTTTTGCGGTATTCGCTGTTCAACCGCTCGATCAGCCGCAGGATCTCCCCCGCGGATGTTTTGTCGAGATCCCCCGTGGGTTCGTCAGCCACAAGAAGCGTCGGATCGTTCACGATCGCCCGGGCGATCGCTACCCGCTGCTCCTGACCGCCCGAAAGCTGCCGCGGATAATGATGCATCCTGTCCTCCAGACCCACCATCCTCAGAGCCAGCGTCACGTGCTCCTTGCGTTCCTTTTTGGTCAGCCTGGTCAGAAGGAGGGGGAGTTCAACGTTCTCATATGCCGTCAGGACCGGAAGGAGATTGTAGAACTGGAAAACAAAACCGATGTTGTCTGAACGCCATCTGGCAAGCTGCGTTTCATTGAGAGATGTCACCTCCGTCGTCCCGACCGAGATCGACCCCCTCGTGGGATGATCGATCCCCGCGATCAGGTTCAGGAGCGTGGTCTTCCCGGATCCCGACGGTCCCATCAGACACAGGAATTCTCCCTCTGGAATGGTGAACGAGATGCCGTTCAGCACCGGAATTTCATTTGAATCGCGCCAGTACGATTTCGAAATATTGTTCACCGCTACGAGTGTGTTCACGCGAGCATCTCCTGGTTTTCTTGGTTGCGTTTGTCCGGATGAAAACGGACCTATTCCTTCACTTTTACCTTCGTCCCGCTGTGCAGGTCATCCGGCGGTTTGAGAACGACCCTCTCCCCGGGTACTAGACCGCTCCGGATTTCAATGAAGTGCCCGAACGCGGATCCGGCCTCGACGGGTATCGATGTCGCAATGTTGTCCCGTATCACAAAGACGGTTTTTTTCCCGTCACGCGTGGTGATTGCGGAAGGATCAATGGCAATGATGGTCAGGGTGTCGACTCTGTCCGGGGATGAGTCGGAGAGGAAATGGATTTTGGCGCTCATCTCGGGGAGAACCCTGCTGTCACGGTTCAGGAATTTTATTTTTGTGAGGACCGTCGCTTTCGCACGGTCTGCCGTCGGGACGATCTTATCCACGAAACCGGAGTACTCCTTTTCGGGGTAGGCATCAAGCGTGATTCCACACGGCTGCTTGATGTGCACCCGCTCGATGTTGGACTCGGAGACGTCCGCCTCGACCTCCAGCGAAGACATGTCCGCAACCGTCACCACCGCGACCCGTGAACTCGCACCAGCGCCGTAGGGAGCCACGACTTCCCCGACATCCGCGTTTTTCTCGAGGATCGTACCATCGAACGGCGCCCGGATCCGCGTGTTTTCAAGCTGCACCTCAGCCCCCTGTACCGCCGCACGCCGCGAGGCGATGGTGGCAATAACCCTGTTGTAGCCGGCCTCCGCAGCGTCGTATTCAGCCTGCGAGGCGAGCTGACGGTCGAACAGCTCTTTCGTCCGCTTCAATGTCCGCTCTGCATCGTTTTTGTCGGCAATCGCCACCTCCAGGTCCGCTTTTGCCTGTGCCAGAGCGGCCACGACATCGGTGCTCTCAATCCGGGCGATGATCTGGTCTTTTTTGATGACATCCCCTTCCCGGAATCCAAGGTATACCAGCCGCCCTATGGCCTTCGACGCAACTGCAGCCTTCCGCTGCGCCACCACATACCCGCTGGAGGTCAGTATCGCATTTGCCTGCGCAGGCGATATGCGCGATACGGTCATGACTTCAACGACAGGTTCACTGCTTAATGCCGAACGGAGGAAAAAGAAGAGCGAAAGGGCGAGAAAAATCCCCCCCGCCGTGTAGAGGATGATGCCGATCCCACGGTGATGGGAATGACCCGTATCCCCGCCTTCGTTCCGCTGAATCTTTAATTTTGACAGGTCTGATGTATCGTTTTCAGCCATGGAATGTTCATTTCCTCTGTGCGATTCTCGAAAAAGATACTGAAATCACACCACCTTTGCAACTGCCCGGGAAGTGTCCCCATCGCCCCAAAAATGCCGGCTGCCGCACACGGAAGCGCTCAAGTGCAATCAGTGAGCGCGATTATTCCTGACGCAGATATCGGAGGATCGAGTTTTCCCTCGCCGTGTCACTGTTCACATCAAAATAAAAACTTTTCAGGAAGGCATAGTCGTATGCGGCTTTCTGCCGGCTGGAGGAGGGGAGTTTTTTGATGTAATCATCAAGATAGGACGGCAGGTGGATGAATGCCACGGATGAATCGCGTTCCAGAACCGACATGATACGGTTGTCATACGTGATGATTCTTGCCCGCAGCGAATCGAAGGAGATCGCGTTCAGCACAACCTCCCCCGGGGGAATCGGATCGGTCGGACCGAGATAAAAATGTACGCGCCGCTTTATCAGGTAATCCAGCGTCGGATGTTTTTCGTGCCCCGGCCTTTCCCGTACGGTGATCTGTTCGTGCGCAATAGCGGTATCGGTCAGACCGGAACTCGATTCTACCGCAAAAACAGGGTCGAGATAGTAGATCAGCCTGAGCTGGCCGGCGTAAAACGCCACACGAACGGGAAGCCCGTGGAAACACTCCTTCAATATGGCTGCCTCCTTCTGCGATTCCTCAAGCGGTTCGACAACGGTGAAGTATTTTTTCTCGTCCGCAATGTAGCCCACAAAAATATCGTCCCGGTAATGGTCAATCCGGAAATATGTCGCCAGAAGGATGAGAACGGCTACCCCGGGCGCCGCAAACCCCGCCAGCCGCCTAAGAAGGAGCTGCTCGATCGTGAAATACAGCACCGGGGTGATCGGGATGAAAAAACGAGCGAACATGAAGTCTCCCCCTATCCGTATGATAAATACCGTGTAAAGGAGGATGTACAGCGTCCCCAGGAGAACCGGGTGCGGCCTGGCCGGATCTATCCGGATTTCCCGCCAGGTCGTGTGAATCATCCCGTTCACCCCCCCCGCCCGCCGGCTCAGTTCCCAGAATACCGCGACACCGAGCGGGATCACGATGACAAAGACCGGATAGGTCGTCAGGTATAACCAGGCATAGGCAAAACCCTGACTGTAATAGGCCAGATCGACCGACTTTGCATAAAAGGTGTTGGGGAAAAAGAACCCGAAGTAGTGATACCGCCAGAGCCAGTAGGGGAGGAAGAGGATCACCGAGGGAAGAGCGAGCCAGACCATGGGTGCGAGGAATTTCCGCCTCGTGAACAGAAGATAGAGAAACGCGCCGAAGAGAAATACTATCCCGTCCGGCCGCGTCATCATGGCAAGGACGAACAGAATCCCCGCCGTAAGGAGTCCGCCGCCCGAGGTGCGGGTCAGAAGGAGGCAATAGGTCGCCGATATCAGGAACGTGAACATCGATGTCTCCATCCCGCTCGTCGCATGCGCGTTCATGTCCCGGTGGAGACAGAGGGCGAGCGCCGTCAGCGGGATCCAGAATTTCTGCGCCCTGCCGCTCCCCCTGAACTTCCACGAAAGATATCCGTAGATCAGAAGCGTGCCTGCGAAAAAGATGATCCCCGCCGTCGTCGTAAACCGGATCGGGTCAATGCCGAGCTTCATCCCGAGGGCGATGAGGATCGTCCAGAGGAAATTTGTGTATCCCTCAACCCGCTCTTCAGCGTTGTAGACAAGTCCGAGACCGTTGACGAGATTTTTTGCGTAACGGAATGAGACGAAACAGTCATCATCGACGTACGAGAGCCTGGAGGCCCATATCAGACCGGTGATCAGCGCAACGGCGACGAGCAGGAAAAAAAGTATCCGCTTCATCCCGTTGTCCGGCTGGTTCATGGAGAGTTGAATGTTAACGTGTGAGGATGTTCATGCCGTGCCGAGATGAAAGTAAAGATATTTTTCGTCAATTCAAATCAGCCGTGGCACCGCCTCATGCCACCCGGACCCGGCAGCAAGCAGGAGACCCGCCCATCCCGTTGATGTGATATCCGGCATTCACTCCCCGGTCGTGATTCTTGATAATCATCGGGACTTTTTGCATTTTTGTGCAGAATGAAAATTTTGGGAATTGAGACGTCCTGCGATGAAACCTCCGCCGCCATCCTTGAGAACGGGATTGTACGGTCGAGTGTGATATCATCGCATCTTGTCCATAAGGAATACGGAGGAGTTGTCCCCGAACTGGCCTCCCGCGCCCATCAGAAACTCATTGTACCCGTCGTCAGGGAAGCTCTCGGGACGGCCGGCGCTTCTGCCGCCGACCTCAGCGCGATCGCCGTTACCTGCGGCCCCGGATTGATGGGAGCACTCCTCGTGGGCCTGAATTTTGCCAAGGGACTCGCACTGGGGCTTCAATTGCCTCTCCTTGGCGTCAATCACCTCGAAGGCCATATCTATTCCAATTTTCTTTCGCAACCCGCGCCGGAGTTTCCCTTCCTCTGCCTTGTCGTCTCAGGCGGCCATACCGAACTTGTCCTGATCGAAAAACCGCTCACCCATACACTGCTCGGCGAAACCCTCGACGATGCGGCCGGCGAAGCGTATGATAAGGTCGCGAAGATGCTCGGGCTCGGATTCCCCGGAGGTCCGGTCATCGACCGGCTTGCTAAAACCGGGGATCCCTCGTTTGTCAGGTTCCCGCGATCCATGCTCCAGGACGGAAGTTTGAATTTCAGCTTCAGCGGCGTGAAGACCGCGGTCATGTACTGGCTGCGCGACGCCGGGCTTTATGGCGGTCCCTCACAGGAAAAACCCGATGAAAAAACCGTCCGGGATCTCTGCGCAAGCTTTCAGGCCGCCGTCGTTGACGTTCTGGTCGGGAAAACATTCGCCGCCGCAGATAGGTACCATGTCAGGGATATCGCCGTCGCAGGCGGTGTCTCCGCAAACTCCGAATTGCGGTCACGATGCATGACAACCGCGGAACGGAAAGGGAAAAGGATTTATATCCCCAGGCCCGAGTATTGTACCGATAACGCGGCCATGATCGCCATGGCCGGATCCTTTTATCTCAGGCAGGGACAGGCGTCATCCCTCGGCTTAACCGCAACCCCCGGCCTGTCCTACCGATGAATATCCGGAACATGCGATGAAGTTGAGTATCAGCCGAAGGGGCGGAATGCTGTTGCTTCTGGTTGTCCTTCTCGCAGGATTGGGGATGAGCATCCTGACCGGGGTCTTTGCCCGCCAGTCGAACGGATATAACGGCTTTCCCCTCGATGATCCGTGGATCCACCTGCAGTTTGCCAAAAATCTTCATGACTATGGCGCGTACTCGTATTTTAAGAATGATATGGTCACGTCGGGTTCTACCTCGCCCCTCTATACCCTGTTGCTTTCCCTCGGATTCTTTGTCACACGGGATGAGATGATCCTGAGCTATATCCTCGGGATCGGGTTTTTGCTTGCCGGGGGTTTCTTCCTCTTCCGCACGGTCGTCGGGGATGTCAACGACTATCTCATGGCCGCCGCTGCGGCACTCCTCATGCTCCTGGAACCACATCTCCTCTGGATCGCCCTCTCAGGGATGGAAACGACATTGTTTATCGCCCTCACCCTTGCCTCACTCTATTATTATAAACGGAGGCAACCCGTCATGCTCGGAATCTGCACGGGATTGCTGGTGTGGACCAGACCTGAAGGTCTCGTCCTTCCCGCGGCCCTCGCAGTGGACCTCCTCTATCATACGTATGCCCTGTCAGCCGGCAAAGAGAGAAAAAAAAGGAAGGATCTGAAACCTTCTCCCGCCTGGATCAAAAATGCCCTGGTGATATGCGCGGCATTGTGCATCCTCTATGCGGGATTTAACCTCTGGCTCTCGGGAACATTCTTTCCGAATACGTTGGCCGCGAAGATGAAGTATTATGGTTCACTCGGCAGGGATTTTGACAAGCAGGTGTGGGGCTTTTTTACCGGCAGGCATCTGGCGTTTTTCTGGTTCATGGCCGCTCTGGGCGCTGCCGGTGTCGTCGCCAATGTCCTTAAACGTAAGGCATCACCTGAGCTGGTTCCGCTCCTCTTTTCGCTCGGTCTTTTGAGCGCGTACTGGATCACGTTGCCCGTGTTTTACCAGGAGGGAAGATATCTGATGCCCGTTCTCCCGTTTTTTATCATCCTCGGAATTTACGGTATCCGCCTCCTGGTGAGCGGATTGACAAGGTTCGCCCCATCCCTGAAGCATATCCAATTTGCCGGACTCATTCTGGTGCTTTTTTTTATCTACCAGTTCGCCCATGATGCGTGGAATGGCCGCGCTGCCTATGCCGAGGCCTGCCAGTATATCGGCCGACGGCAGGTCCTGGCCGGCCACTGGCTGCACGATCATCTTCCCGGAAATGCTGTCATCGCAACGCACGATGTCGGCGCTATCGCCTACTATTCCGACCGGAGGATCGTGGATATGGTCGGATTGATTTCCCCCGATATGATTCCGAATATCGGAAGCCTCGACAGGTTGCGCTCATTTTTGATCGCAAAGAGGGCAACCCACCTGGCAGTCCTCCGAAACTGGTTTGAGATCGATAATCAGCCCCTCCTGTTCCATACCGATGAGGATCACCCCGAAATACTCGACATCACGGCGTTCGACAGGTCCCGGACGCACTTTGTTCCCCAGAACGCAACCCGGACCAGGGATGCGGCACAGTATTATTATGCGATGGGGGATTATCGGCAGGCGGGAGCGGTTTTACAGCAGGCTCTCAATGAGGATCCCGGATCCTCCAGAACGCATTATCTGATTGCCAAAACCCTCCTTGCCCTCGGAAGGACCGATGACGCCGAAAAGGAATTCAACAACACACTCATGCTCTATCCAGGGTTTGCAGGGGCACAGACAGGGCTTGCCGAGGTCGCCCTCCGCCGCAATCAACCGTCCGATGCAATCGCAAAACTGGAACAGGCGCTGAAAACCGATCCCGAGGATCCCGAGAGCTATAGGTTGCTGGCTTCCATTTACCGGGAGTTCCAGATCGACTCCACGAAGGCGGATGAATATGCCGCCAGGTATAATGAACTTCGCGCCAGGAAACCCGAATGAAAAGACGTCTGCTGATCGTCCTTGGGTGCGTCGTCATCGCCTGTGCCATCGGAACCTACCTGGTCCTCTGGGTCCCGAACACGTTCGAAGGGGACAGGTTCATCATTGTCTCGAAGGGGGAAAACTTTTCCCAGGTGATGGACTCTCTCCAGCAGGCCGGGATTATCCGCGTCCGGTCATTGTTCAGCGCCGCCGGGAGGATCCTGGGACTGACAACCAAGATGCAGATCGGCAAATACCGCTTCAAATCAGGGATGTCGAATAAGGATATCCTGGAAGATCTGCGGTACGGTAAGACGATTGAAACGATTACCGTGGTTCTCCCTGAAGGGATCCGGGCAACCCGGATGGCGAAAATCCTCAGCCACCAGCTGGGGATCGATTCCGCCCGGTTCGTCTCGCTCGTCCATGACAGCCTGTTTGTCGAAAAACTCGGAGTCCGCGGCCCCTCCCTTGAGGGATATCTTTTTCCTTCCACCTACCGCCTCTACTGGCAGGAGGATGAAGCCGATATTATCAAACTCCTGGTCCAGGAGTTCTGGCTGTTTTTTAACGATTCCTTGAGATTTGTCGTTTCAGAAAAAAATGTGACCCTCAATGAGGTCATCACGATTGCCTCGATCGTTGAAGGGGAAACCGCTGTCGATTCCGAACGGGTGCTCATTGCAGGCGTTTACTACAACCGCCTGCGACGGGGGATGCGCCTCGAGGCCGATCCGACCGTGGAGTATATCCTCGGCGATGAATCGCGCCGCCTCCGTTACAGCGACCTCTACCGGGAATCCCCCTATAATACCTACCGCCACCCGGGCCTGCCCCCGGGTCCGATCAGCAATCCGGGTAAGGCCTCGATCCTTGCCGCCCTGAGCCCGAAGAAACATCGCTACCTCTATTTCGTCGCCAACGGGACAGGCGGTCATACCTTCTCTGTCAATTATCAGCAACACCTCCGCGCCGCAAGGAAATACCGGAAATTGAGGGACCTCCAGGTGAAGGAACAAACCACAAATGAGTAAATCCCCGCGCGGAAACGCGAAAAGTGTTATATTGAACCGGTCCGGAAAGGAAATTCCTATTTCACGTGCCTTCGTGACTCCCCTTGTCAGATATTCTGGATGCATGCTTTTCTCCCTCCTCTCGTTGTATTGCGCGGGACAGTACCCGCCTCCCGGCGGCCCCGTCGATAAGGTCCCCCTCGAGGTGACCGCAACCTCACCTGCACCGGGGACCTTGCGGTTCCACGGCGATAAAATCAGGATCGGGTTCAATAAGTATATCACACCCCTCAAGGTCCAACAGGCGATTTTTGTATCGCCGAGCCTCGGTCAGCTTGAGTACGACTGGGGGTGGAGCGATGTCGAGATTCGTTTCGCAGACTCACTCCGGCCGAATACGACATATATTTTCACGCTCGGAACAGACGCCGAGGATACCCACGGAAATACACTCACACATGCCTACGCGCTTCCCTTTTCCACCGGCGACAAGATCGATTCGGCGGCCATCACCGGCCGCGTGTTTGATCAAAATCCCTCCGGCGTCATGATCTTCGCGTATAAACTCGACGGCCGCTCTCCCGATACGCTCAATCCCACACATACAAAACCGGATTTTCTGACGCAGTCGGCCAAGGACGGATCCTTCTCCCTTACGAACCTCGCAACAGGCACCTACCGCCTGATTGCCGTCCGCGACCAGTACAAGGATCTTCTCTATGATGTCCAGGTGGATGAGTACGGCGTGCTTCCACATGACCTTTCACTCCCCCTGCCGACATCTTCGGTAACAGACGTACAGTTCAAGATCACCATCACGGACACCTCAAAACCCTTTCTTTCAAGCGCAAAGTCACTCAACCGGACGGAGATGGTGATCCGGTTCAATAAAACGATCGACCCCCGCTCGGTTGACACCGGCGATTTGTCTGTCACCGATACGGTTTCAAAAATGCCGCTTGTGGTGAAGGATGTCTCATTCTCGGAGACGGGCCTCGAGGCGAATCTTGTGACCGCAGAACAGGATAGCCCCCGGGTGTATCTTGTCACGGTGTCCGCTGCCCGGGATGTCCATGGCAACGTTATCGCCGATACCGGGGGAAAAACATACTGTACCGGGAGCGTAAGGCCTGATACACTGTTTCCGACTGTAAAATTTCTCTCGGGAGGGGATAGCCTCAGGAATGTCGATCCCGATGACACCCTCTGGATGACCTTCTCAAAACCCGTCATCCGCCAGAGCATCGGCCGCGCGATCCACCTCTACGATTCCGTAAAGACGGAAATTGCCCTTAACCTCGAATGGATGAATTCACTCCATGCCTACCTCCAGCCGTCACACCTTACCTACGGCGCCTGGTACAGACTGACCGTCATTCTCGATTCCCTGAAGGATTATGGCGGGAAAGGATATCATGACTCCACACTCGTCCGGCGTTTTTCCACAATCAGCGAACAGACAATGGGGAGCGTCCGCGGTGAGGTCCTCGATGAGGTACCCCGGGAACCGGGGAAAATTATTCTAACTTTGCGCGATATCCTCTCGAGAAATGCTCCGGTGAAGATCGTGACACTCGACTCAGCCGGCGTGTTTACGTTTGACCATGTCCGCGAGGGGAAATACTCCCTCTGGACATACCGCGACCGGGAGGGAAAGGGCAAATACATTTTCGGCGATGTGTTCCCGTATAAACCATCGGAACGGTTTGCTGTGTATCCGGATACCCTCAAGGTCAGGGCCCGGTGGCCTCTGGAGGGGGTCCAGATACGCCTGAAAAAATAACGATTACCGGTGGGTCTCGAGGGGCTGCCCGGGCTCGATCTCGATGTCGGGGGGCTTCGGGGGTATGTTGATCTGGATGTTGTCGGGGACTACCCAGGCGTCCCTGTACCCGAGCCCGGTAAGCTGGTGGACCATCTGGAGGGCTTCATTCCTGTCCGTAAAATTACCGACGCGGACTTTGTAGTAGGGGGCGTCGTACACAATGTAACACCATTGATGCGGCAGGAGGGTTTCAATCGTGTCCCTTGTGTCGTTTGCAAGATCGATGTTGTTCGTGAAGAGAACCTGGACACGGTACCCGGCGAGGGTTTCGGGGACGGTCGTGGTGAACACCGTCCTGGTTTCCAGCACCGTATGATGGTTTTCTTCAACACGCTTCAGATGGACCAGATCCGCATCGTAGCCCGAGGGATTGAAGGTCTTTTCGTACTCCCTCAGGAACTCCCTCATCTGGTTCTGATCTTTTACACCTGATTCCTGCTGCCCGGAACATCCCGCCGAAAAGATGATCATCCCGGACAGGATGGCGAAGATGAAGAGTCTGTTACCGCTGTGTGAGGTCTGAAACCCAGGCATCCTTGTAATCTACCGGATATTGTTGCACCATCTGATCCCTGAACTGCCGGGCATCATCCTTGACATCAAAACTTCCGACCATGACTTTGTAGAGGTTGGTCGTCGCGTCATACACGACGCTGACACCGCGGCTGAATCTCTCCTTTGCAAGCGAGGCGATCCGCTCGGCATTGTCCTGCATCTTGTATGCGCCGACCTGGACCGTGAATTTCCCCGCCGGGAGCGTGGAAGGCGAGACCCCGGGAGCCTGATTGCCCTGTCTCGTATTCTGCGTTGAGACATCCACCGTGTCGATTCTGACCGACGGCTTCTGCTCGGCAGCCGGCGTCTGACCGGTGATCTGCGGAGAGGGCTGCGATGATTGGGTTTCTGAGGCCGGCTTCGAGGATCCGCAACCTGCAAGGAAAGCCGTGAGAATCACCGCAAGACCTACTGCCATGAAATATTGTACACGCATGTTGTCCTCCAGCGTTAAAAGGTTAATAACCCTTGGCCGGCTTTGGTCCGGCGCTCTCTTTGGTTTCAGGTTCCGCACTGACAATTTTTACGCTCGCACTCGCACCAATGCGGTCTGCACCACTGGCCACCATCGCAAGAGCTTCCTCCCTCGTCCGTACACCCCCGGAGGCCTTGACACCCATCGCACTTCCGACAACCTTCCGCATGAGAGCGATGTCTCCGACCGTCGCACCCCCCTTGGAAAATCCCGTGGAAGTTTTTACAAAATCTGCACCCGCACGCTTCGCAAGGAGACACCCCTTGATCTTCTCCTCATCGGTCAGAAGAGCTGTCTCGAGTATGACCTTCGTCAGCGCCCCGTACCGCCGTGCGGTGTTGACAACGGCAAAGATGTCGTTTTCCACATAGTCGTATTCACCCGACTTCAACATCCCCACGTTGATCACCATGTCGACCTCCCTCGCCCCGTCCCGCAATGCCTGCTCTGCCTCGAATGCCTTCGCAGCCGTCGAGGTGGCCCCGAGCGGGAACCCGATCACCGTGCAGACCTTCACGGGCGTGTCCCGGAGAATCTTCGCACAGAGCGATACATAGGAGGGATTGATGCAGACACTCGCGAACCGGTATTTTTTCGCCTCCCCGCAGAGTTCGACAATCTGCTGCTTCGTTGCCTCGGGCTTCAACAGCGTATGGTCAATCATACCGGCGAGCTCCGTCTCTATCCCCCCGGCAGCATCAATACCGATACCGGCTGAAACACGGGCGGCACCTGTATGAACGATGTTTTTTACGCCCTCTTTGTTGTGAATGACGCAAAGACCGTCTTTACAGGTGCCGTCGTGGCAGCATGAATCATTTTCACCCTTTTTGTTCAGGATGCTCTGAACGATTCGCTCGAGTTCTCTTTGATTCATCCAATTATGTGAAATTGAGGAAATTTCAATATTTTAAACATATTCAATATATGCTATTCCACTAAAAGATACAAATTGCTCCTCACCGGAGCAGGAGCATCTTTTTAACATCGGAACGTGCTCCCGCCGTGATCCGGTAATAATACAACCCGCTCGGGGCATGTTCCGGCTCCCATGAAATTCTGTAGCTTCCGGGCGATTTTACCTCGTTCACGAGCAGTTTGACCGACTGACCCAGAAGATCGAATATCTCAATCCTTACATTTGTCCGGACTGCGACGTCATAACGGATCGTTGTCGACGGGTTGAAGGGATTCGGGTAGTTCTGGTAAAGAGCCAGTGACGAGGGGCGTAGATTGATCTCGTCACCGACACCGTTGACAATCGTCGTGACATAGAAGCTGTCGGGCAGAGCTTTATAAATCCCAATCCCGAAGGGGGTGAACACTTTTACACGCCAGTAATACCATCCGACGGCGGGGACCGAAAATTGCCGGGTTGAGCCCGGAATGGAATCCTGCAGGATGATCGACCCGGGCTTGAATGTCCGGTCGGAAGCCAGCTGGACCCGGTAATATGGCGTCATCCCCGGTAGCGATCCGATCGCACCCCAGACTAATGTGTCCGGAGAGATGACATTTAATGCCCCGCCAGGCGGCGATATGGTGGTGACCGAATCAGGTGCGCGCGGAGCACGCCTGGGATGGTAGATGATCAGCCGCAGGTTGTTTGTCGGAATCAGGCTTCCATCCTGGATGGTGTCTTTGAGCGGATTCGGACTGAACATCGAATCCTGCAGGAGATTGAGGTTCAGCCATACTCCGTAGAAGTTCTGAAGACGCAAGAATATGCTGTCGACATAATATCGCAACACCGCGGGAGGTGTCCAGCGCAGTAAATGACCCGATGTGCTCACCCCGGCCCCATACTGATCCTGCCAGATCATCTTCATGGTGTCAACCAGCGTCGAATCGGTAAAAGGATGTATCAGGCTGTACTGGTTGCTGTTGAGAGGTGATCGGATATTGTTAAAACGTATGTCTTCAACCGGCGGGGGAGGCGGCCAATCCCGCTCCGTGTCTCCCTGTGCGGCATTTTCACGCCAGCGATCACCGAACCCGTAGACTGTGTCATAGGGCATCGCGTAATGCCCGTCCGGATGAAAGCCTGCCTTTGCATAGGCCTTCCCGCTGGGATTGGCACTGTCAACGGCCGTAAAATAGATCCTCCACTTCACCGAGTCAGCAATCTGCTGGCTGAACGCGCTCACATGCCACAGAATGGTTAAAAGGGATATCATCAGGAATATCACCGGAAACGCTTTTCTGGTGCTCCTCCTGTCCCGTACATCGGATCTCTGTCGTGTATGCATGGTTTCTCCTTTCCTATCGGTTCTTAAATCATGTTTGGTTATCAGGTGTCGGTCATTACATTCCATAACGGTGTATTCCCTGTCATCGGATCAGCATTGTCTTCTGGATTGTGGAGAACTTTTCTGCCGCCGCTGTCATCCTGATGAAATACATCCCCGTCGGCGCCGCCAGTCCTTCATCGGTCTGCCCGGTCCACTCCAGCGTGTGGTAACCGGCCGGTTTCTCGCCGTTCCATACGGTGGCAATCTTCCGGCCAAGTATGTCAAATACGCTGACCTCAATTTGCGTCGTCCTGGGGACGTCGACAGAGAATCGCGTCGTGGGGTTGTACGGATTGGGATAGTTTCTCCCGAGTGCAAAAACCTTCGGCAGCGCATTACCCGGGGGCGTGACTGCAACGATGACCCTTTTAATCTCCGGATCGTTCAAGGTGATCTTACCCGTCCCGTTCATCAGCGCAAGTATGTTACCGGACTGGCTTTTCAGCATCAATGTGACCTGCTCCCGGGTTTCCGGGGCATCCTCCCACCGGACCGTTAACGGATGGTCGCTGGCGTTGATGGTTATCGGATATTCATAGCTCCGGCTGGGATCCAGGACACCCGGGTAAATTTCCACCATCCGGTTCGAGGCGAACCGCACGTCGAACGAACCATCCGGTGGTCCGGGGGGGAGCTCGTACCTGCCCGCGTCGACAGATCCCGATCCTATGTAGAGGGTCTGACCGGACGATTGATTTTTCTGCGAGATCGTGATCCTGTGCAGTCTGTTCAGCTCGGCAATCGCTGAAATGGCCTTCGGCACGCCGCCGCCGGTCATATGAATATTTCCCGCGCTGTTGGCCCGGACCCAGTATCCGTACCCAGGCGTGATTTGATCTGCGGTGAAATACCCGCCCGAGTAAGAAAAATAGGTCGGCGAGCCTGTGAAAACTCCGGCGTCGGCAGTGATGTTGGCTATCGGTACCGGCACGCCGATCGAACCGATGGCATTCCATCCCCGGTACACCGGAATATCGAGACTGTATACCGGAACACCGGGTAATCCCATGAGCCCTGCACCCGAAAACTTCACCCAATACCCCAGACCGGGCACGATCGAATCAAACGTCGGGACATAACCAAGATATTGGGTATCATTTTTAAAAATGAATCCGGGCCCGGTACATGTCGGGCATATAAACCTGAACGACATATTGGGTGATCGGACCGGAAATGACACGAAGCTCCACCCGGCGGTGGCGTTCGTAGAGTGAAAAATGGGAACGTACCGTACGCACGACCCGTCGTAGAGACGCGTCTGACCGGGCCGGGAATGTTTGTTGTAAAAGTTGGCTGCCGGCAGGGAATCGTGGATGAGTGTCGTGTCACCCTGAATTCCGGTCAGGTTCGTCGTATCGAGGCCCCCGTAACCCACATTGTCGTACTGGAATTCGACGGTATTCCAGGAACGGTCAATGATGACCCGAAAGCTCTCGATGTCGTTCACCATCAGGCCTGAGAATGGATCGATGCTCCCAAGGGAATCCCACTCGATGATGAATTTCGTTGAATCGCTGTATCGCCGGATGTGACCTGAAGTCGCAAACGGGGAATCCTGAACCTGACACCAGTCAGCCCAGAACGGGGCAATGAAATTTTCCGGCAATCCCCCCGGGTGGGTCGTGTCCCCCCGGCCGTGGCGGATCTCGCCGGGAAAAGTCCAGCTGTCGGTGAAAAATCCCGATGCATTCACGTCTATGGTGTCGGTCGGGGATTTTGATAATGCAAGTGCTCCGTTCACCCCCACCCAGGCATAGTGCATCGTGTCGCCGAAATAGATGAAGGGTCCCCCAAGAGAAAACGGACCTGCCGTTCCGTCATCCCCCTTGTGAGCAATCCAACCACTACCAGTTGGAAGAGGGGGTAGGAAAAATTCTGATGTGTCAATAACGGTCCCCGTCGATGCTATGCCAAGGTTTTCACAGTTGTACATCGTGTCGCACCTGAAAAATGCGCTTTCGAGATTTATGATTTTGTAGCCGTAGGATGACGATGTGGTGGTATTGCCTGTGAAATCTGTCGCAACAACATTGTACTCAATGCTCGTCCCGAGCGGTTCCGACGGTATCGTGGCAGACCATTCCCAGTCGTTGGTGCTGCTCTGGGTCATTTGGAGATGATATGCCTGCACGGAATTTATGACGTAATCCAGGACCGCGGATGCGACACCTGCACTTTCGGGATGAGCGAAGTTGCAATCCATCATGTAAGCATCAACCCCCTGAGGCGCGGAGCTGAGTATCCTCTCCGGTACCTCTGTCACGGTGGCGATGCCCGGGGGGTAATCGCCGGTGAGAACCCCATTGCATGCCACAACCCCGATCAGGCCCCGCTCCCACCAACCGCGGCAGGCACCTTCGGGAAACGATGCGGGCTGGCGGTAAAATTTAAGGACGGGAAATCCGCCGAAATCGAAGGGGCAATCGGAGTACTGGGTCTCGGTCTCAAAGGCCATGAAATTTGTCGTGTCGGGTTCGCCGGTTCCGTTCCCGATGTTCTCGATTACAAGGTAGAGCTCCTGAACTTTGTCGGTAGGGAGTCCCCCCGGCACGTAATCGTCGAGAATGATCGTGTTCCAGTGATTCGGCTGAACCTGGAACGATTGTATCGTAAGAAGCGATTTTCCGAAAGGGTACCATGTGGAATCTGTTGTGCATGAAGTCCATGCGGTATCGGTGGCTTCATCCGGATAGGCCGCGACTCCTGTCGTATCGTTCGAATTGATGAAGTATCCCCAAGGTTTTTTGCATTCCCTGCAGAGATCGGATGGATAGGGGAGGTTTGATTCAAATAATTGAATTTTAACGAGGTTGTTGCCGCCGATGTCACGAGTATAAAACTGTAAAGAATCAATCCGCATCATCGGGGCAAGAAACGGAAGTGCAATAATCTGGCGGTACGTTATCCCCAGGAAATACGAATAGATGCCCTGGGTCGGACAGAAAAAGTCCGCATGCGGCGGGAATGTACTGTCGCACACGTCATACTGATTTGTTGAAATTCTTCTTTCAACAAGCGGAGAGGAATTTTTGGCTTCTGGAGTAAGATGTCTGATGCCTGATAATCCGTCGAGGGAGAAACTTGATGTGAGAAGAAGGAGGAAAACGATGAAATTAACCGGTTTGTATCTCATACACACCTCCAACCCATCAAAGACGCGGTTATATGGAAGCTTTCCGTGCACAGAGATTCGGGAAAGAACGACGTTCAATCGGTGTCCAGTTTTACTGGATTTTCATTGTAATTTACCAGTTCGGATGTTCATTGTCAATTACTGACGTACTCCTCCTCATATACGGAAATCACCCAAACAGCGATTATTTAGGTGATATTTTGTTGAATGTGAGATATCATTTTATTACCTTGAACCATTATTCATGGACTCCTGGGGTGCGATATCGAGATGAAATTTTTCTTCGTGGCCGGGCTTGTTATTTCTTTTGCCGTTTCCTCAACGTCGGTCTTCTCTCAGACGAATACCGCGTATGATTTTCTGAGAAATGACGTCAGCGCACGAGCCGCCGCTCTTGCCGGAAGTTTTGTCTCGATGACCGATGACCCCAATACGATCTTCTATAACCCTGCGGGCCTTGCGACAATGACCCAGCGGCGGTTTTCTGCCGGTTTTTTCAAACATCTGATGGATATCAATTCCGGATACGCCAGCTTTGCAACCCAAATTTCTGATCTCGGCAGCATCGGGGCCGGTATCGTCTATATCAATTATGGTGAATTCAAACAGACCGGCGAGGAGGGGCAGGATCTGGGGACCTTCGGAGCGGGTGAATTTGCACTGAGCCTCGGCTATGGCGGAACACTCCGGGAGGGCCTCGACTATGGTGCAAATATGAAGTTCATCTATTCAAAAATTGCCGATGCCACGTCCTCGGCTGCCGCGGTGGATCTCGGACTCCAATACGTGGCCGTTCCAAACCGCCTGACCTTGGGCGCAAGCGTACTTAACCTGGGGACTCAATTGAGCCCGTATGTCAATACCAGGGAGGACCTCCCGCTGGACGTCAGCATCGGATGTGCATTGTATCCCGAACATCTCCCTGCGGCACTGTTGTTCGGTTTCCACCGGATGACGGAGCAGTACGATACATTCGGCGACCGCCTCAGGAATTTTACACTCGGGGTCGAGTTCACACCCGGTCCCAATGTGCATCTCCGCGTCGGTTATGATAATGCGCGCCGCCAGGATCTGAAAATCCTGTCAAGCGCCGGACTGGCAGGGATCTCCATTGGCGGCGGAATCAATACCGACATGTATAGCGTCGATTATTCGTTCTCTTCCCTGGGCGAGATCGGTGCGATCCACAGGATCAGTGTAACCTTCTGATCTGTTCCACCCAAAGTGTACACCATCCAGTTGTTCAACGCGGACGGTATGTCCCCTGATCCGGAAGGGAATGTTCAGACGCCGGGTATGAATGCTTCAAGGAACTGCTTGCTCAGGTAAAACAGTATCATGCCGCCGAAAACAATGAACGGGATGATCCGGTTCCTTGAACGGTTGATTTCCGGGATGAGATCGCTCGCGCCGACATAGGTCGCCGCACCAGCCGAGAACGCGAATGCCACGCCGATGGCCGCTGACCCCATGCCCGCAATGAGAACCACGACAAGAATGCCGAAGATCGTCGCCGCACCGACCGCGAAGGAGGCAAGAAGAGAATTCGCCCTTGTCTGATTTGCAGCACGCATGATCGACGCGATCGTCAGACCTTCGGGGATTTTATGAAGGAGTATCGCCAGAAACACCAGAAGACCGATTGCGTATTTGTATTCGAGCCCGGCCGCTATCGCCACGCCATCGAAAAATGAGTGGATCAGGAGTCCCGAAAACGCCGATAAGCTCGCAACGCGGGAGACCATGATTTCCGTGTGCGTCTCTTCCCCGAAATGAAGATGACCCACGATGGTGTGCTCAAAGAAGTGGAGGAGACCAAAACCCGTCACGACGTAGATCGAGGCCGTGGCACCCAAGAACGCGATGCTCTCCGGAAGGAGCTCGAAAAACACGAGCGCAAGGAGAAAACCCGCGCTCAGCGCCAGGAGATATTCCTGCACCCTCGCCGGCCACGCTTTTCTGAGCGCCACCAGCGTCCCGCCGAGGATTTCAGCCCCGGCCGCGATCAGTCCGTAGAGGAGAATTTCCAGCATCCGCCGCCTGTGTCAGTTTGCCGCATAGGGGGTTTTGAGATACCTCTCCGCCTGGTCATGAGCATCCTGAAAATTTTTCATGTCGAGGACCTTTTTGTACTGGCTGACCGCAAGATCGCGCTTTTTCTGGACATCGTAGATCATCCCGATGCGAAGGTTTGCCATCGACATAAATCCCGACTGCTCGCTGCGGTCAAGAGTCCTGGATATTTCATCCACCCGGTAGAAGCTCGAAAGCGCAGAGTCGACACGACCATTGTTCATCTCGTAGACTCCGATGTAGAATTGCGCCTCCCGCTCCGTGTACGAATCGTACCCGGTCGTGTGCGATTGGGCGTTTTTCAGGATATCCGTGAAGATGCCCCGAGCCTCGTCCCAGTGCCCGGTCGATGCGTAACATCTTCCGACATACCGGTGGAACATCGGATTCGACGGGTATCTGGTGTGGAGCGCGATCGCAAGCTTCAACGCGTCGTCGTATCTCTTTTCAAAATTCTGGTAGATCTGCATCAGAAAGTATGTCGCTTCGGTGTTCGCATAAAGGGCCTTCTCCGATGCCTGCAGGAGTTGCGCCATCCCTTTCTGCCGGTCTCCTTCGGGAAAGAAGATCATCAGCGGTTTGACGAACGGATATTGATCGGGAATGACCGCCGCGTAATAGTTGTAGATTCCGATGCCGAGGAGGATATCGTTGTTGTCGGGCGCGAGCTTGTATGCCTTCTGGACAATCGGCAGGGCCTGGCGCCCGTCGTTGGCGGCCTTGACCCAGTCTTCACGGTTGCCGTGTAGCCGCCCTTTGAATCCGAGCGCGCCCCCCTTGAAAAACAGGGCCGCGATGTCGTTTTCATTTTTGTCAAGACGCTTGTCGCACAGATCGATGACCCGGTCCAGCTGGCTCAGAAACCTGTCATCGTAGGAGGTGTTGTTGAAGTCGGACATGATCCTCCACCAGTCAACCATCGCCAGGAAAAAATACCCCGCCGGATGATCGGGCTGCGTATGAACGAGATACTGAAATTCAGCCCGGGCACTGTCGAACCTGAGATTGTAGACGTCATCAATCCCCCGCCTGGTGTGCACCTCGCCCTCCGGATCTCCGATCCACTGTCCGCGGGCTTCACGCGGACCTGCGGCAAGGAAAAGGAGAATGATCAGGTATGTCATGCGAAGCATCTGCTTCATGGTCGTCGGTACGGGTGATTGTCTGTCTGGAGTATCCTAGGTGTTACCGCGAAAAAAAATCTCCCCCGGTGCGCTCAAGACGGCGGACCGGGGGAGGAGGGAACATGGCATCCGCGGTAATTCTTAGTTGAGCTCGCCGTTCTGCGCCGCGTCCTTCAATTTGTCGTTTGCGAAGATCGCAATCTCCACACGCCTGTTCTGCTGGCGTCCTTCAGACGTGAGGTTGGAGGCGACGGGTTGCGTCTCACCGTATCCCACCGTGGTGAGGCGCGAACCTGCGACACCAAGACCTTTGCAGTAATTTGCCACCGACGAAGCCCGCTGCTCGGAAAGTACCTGGTTGTGCTCCACCGTCCCGGTTGAATCGGTGTGCCCTTCAATCAAAATGTTGGTGTCGGGATACTTGTTCAGGATCTTCGCGAGATTGGTGATGTTGGTTTGCGCATCCGGCCGGAGATCGGATTTGTCCACCGCGAAGAGGATCCCGGATTCGAAGGTGATTTTTATCCCTTCCCCGACCCGTTCGATTTTCGCGTTCTTCAGATCCTGCCTCATCTCTTCAGCCTGTTTATCCATGTAATGGCCGATCACCAGGCCCGCTGCACCACCCACCGCCGCCCCGATGATCGCTCCGGCAGCCGTGTTCCCGGCAGCCTTGCCGATCAACGCGCCCAGTACGGCACCCCCGCCGGCACCGATGATCCCGCCCTTTGTCGTGTTACTTGCGGAACATCCGAGGAAAAGGATCCCGAACGAGAGCAGGACCACGAGAAACAGTTTTCCGTACATGTCAAATCTCCTCGATTATGGTTGTGATTGCTGTCATGTTGTTGTGTTGTTCACGATCTTGTCATTAAGATACGAAATGATCTTGTCGCTCGCAATCCGGTCCTGCTTCATCGTGTCACGGTCCCGGATGGTGACGGTCTGGTCCTGGAGCGTCTGGGAGTCGACCGTCACACAATAGGGCGTGCCGACCTCGTCCTGACGCCGGTACCGCCGCCCCACAGCACCGCTGTCGTCGTAAAAGGGTTTGTACGAAGGCCGGAGCGACTCGACGATGTTCATGGAGATCTCCGGCATGCCGTCACGGTTCACCAGCGGAAAAACCGCAACCTTGTAGGGCGAAAGCCTTGGATGAAATTTCATCACCACACGCATCTCCGTCCCCCCCTCCGCCGTCGGCGCTTCTTCCTCCCGGTAGGCGTTCACCAGAAAGGCCATCAGCGACCGGCTTGCACCCGCGGAGGTCTCGATGATGAAGGGGGTGAATTTCTCCTTCGCCTCCTCATCAAAATATTTCATGCTTTTGCCCGAAAATTCCTCGTGGCGCGAGAGGTCGTAATCGGTACGGTTGTGGACGCCCTCGATTTCCCCCCACCCGAACGGAAACGCAAATTCAATGTCGTAGGCGTCCTTCGCGTAATGCGCGAGTTTTCCGGGCTCGTGCTGATGCCACCGCAGACGCTCCTTCGGCATGCCGAGACCCGTGAACCACTTCATCCGCTCCTGACGCCAGTACTCGAACCACTCGACATCGGTGCCCGGTTTCACGAAAAACTGCATCTCCATCTGCTCGAATTCCCGGGTCCGGAAAAGGAAGTTTTTCGTGTTGATCTCGTTCCGGAACGCCTTCCCGATCTGCGCAATCCCGAAGGGGAGCTTCTGCCGCGACGCCGACTGAACATTCAGGAAGTTGACGAAGATCCCCTGCGCGGTCTCCGGCCGCAGGTATACCACCGCACCCGAATCCTCAACAGGCCCGACAAACGTCTTGAACATCAGGTTGAATTTCCGCGCTTCGGTGAATGTCCCCCTGTTCCCGCAGTTGGGACATGATAACACCCGGAGGATGTCACCAGGGGAGGTGTCACCGAGCTTCCTGAACTCTTCCACGATAACCTCATCCTTCTGCTGGCCCTGAAATTGCTCCGGCTTAAGCTCGCGCAGGACCTCTTTCTGCTTTTTTACCGAGAGATCCTCAAACAGAATGTCAAGCCGGTACCGTGCCTTGCACTGCCGGCAATCAACCATCGGATCGGTGAAATTCTCCACATGACCCGATGCTTCCCATGTCCGGGGATGCATCAGGATCGCCGCGTCGATGCCCTCGACATTGGGTCGGCGGGTCATCTCGTTCCACCACTCGTTTTTGATGTTCCGGAGAAGTTCAACACCCAGCGGACCGTAATCCCAGGCGCCGTTGAGACCGCCGTAGATTTCCGAGGATTGAAAGACAAATCCCCGCCGCTTTGAGAGGGAGACGAGTTTATCCATGAGTGCCGATGTTCCGCCGGATGTGTTTTTTGCCATGTCGTTTTAATGTATGCGAGAAAAAATATGAACCTTCGTCTGAAATGTTCGCCGCTTACCCCCCCGTTGACTGCCGGGGAACGAAATCGGAGACATATAATAAGTTTTTTCTGCGAAATTGCCAAAAACGGCTGGCGGGGAAACGCGCCCCGGCTCGTGCGCGCCTAGGTGCCCCGGTAGGGAACTTTTCTTCCACTGCGCTGTAACTGGGATATCGGTTTCAGTATGAGGGTCTGCGTCACGATTCCGTCAATGTCGATGTGGATGGTGACCGTGTTCTCCTTCAGATTCTCTGATGCGATTGCTCTCGCGTGATGCTTTCTGGCCATCAGATTGAGTGCCTGATTGATTTGGACCGGCACGATGTCCTGGGGTATGATGATCCTCCGCTCAATCCGGTGAAGCGTGCTGTTGGGTATCGCAATCTGCCGCTTCTGGATCCAGTCGTTTTCTATCCCGAAATGGGATAATACGCTGTCGACCTCGCGGTCAATCTCGACCGACGCCGAATCGATCATCGCCATCCGCTTCGGGGATTCATCGGGGGGAGGAGGTCCGGTCGGCGCGGCTTTCCTGTTGACGAGGAATAACACCAGCACCACCCCCGCAAGGAGAATGGTCACGACGACCCTTCCGGTAATCCGTTTGTCCGCCTGCATCCGACCCCTACGTTCCCTGAAAATCCGGTTTTCGTTTCTCGAGAAATGCCGCCGTTCCTTCCCTGAAGTCGTGCGTGCTGCAGCACTCACCGAAAAGCGATGCCTCGACATTCAAGCCGTCGCTCAATGGCATCTCGAGCGTCGCGTTGATGGCCTTGATCGCCATCCTGATGGCAAGCTGGCCCTTGCCGACGATTGTTTCTGCCGTTCTGCGGGCAGCCGGCATGAGTTCACCGGGTGGAACAACCGCGTTCACCAGTCCCATCTCAAGGGCCTGCTGGGCCGTGACCGGATTCCCCGTGAGTATCATCTCCATCGCCTTGCCCGCACCGACGTACCGGGCGAGCCTCTGCGTCCCGCCGTAACCCGGTATGATACCCAGGCTTACTTCGGGCTGACCGAGCTTCGCGTTTTCCGACGCTATCCGGATGTGACAGGCGAGCGCGAGCTCGCATCCGCCACCGAGCGCGTATCCGTTGATCGCCGCAATGACCGGCTTCCCGAGATGCTGAATCGCATCAAAAACTGCCTGACCCCCGAGCGCGAACTCCTTCCCTGTATCCCGGTCCAGGGATCGCAATTCCCCGATGTCAGTCCCCGCAACGAATGACTTTTCACCCGCGCCCGTGATGATGACGACATCGACATCCTTGTCCGATTTCAGGGAAAAGAATAGCTCCTTCAGTTCTTTTTTACACTGCGCGTTGAGCGCGTTGAGCTTGTCGGGACGGTTGATCGTGACCGTCGCGACCCGTCTGTCGACCGAGAGGAGAAGTGTCTGGAATGCCATAAGGTTCTTCCGCCTGTTCCTTTAATGTACGCTGAATGAATTCAACCGGAGACCGATGCTCGCTCCGATGTTTTTGATGTCGGAAAATGTAACGTAGTGGACCGAAAACTCGAACATTTTTACGCTTATCCCCCCGCCGATCTTGTACCCGATCTTGATCTGCTGATCCGGATCGATGTCGCCGTCAATGAAATTTGTCACCATGCTCCCCCCGATGTAGGCCATGATGTCGTGACTCTGCGTTTTCGGAACAACGGCATCGATACCCAGGGCGAGCGGGAAGTCCGTAAAATCCTTGTAGCTCAGAACAGATCCGATCCCGTTCGCCGTCGCCATCGGGACGACCGGACTGCCGACGACACCGTAGCCCGAATTTGTAAACCATATCACCCCGGCACTCATGGTGAAACTCAGTGGCTCCAGATCCCGGTAAAAACTCCTGAACTGGATGGTGATTCCCTCCCCGCTGAAATCATATGCCGGTGTACCCTGCGGCCCCTCGATTTTCGCACTGTGGAAGTAATCGACATAGAGAAGACTCGGCGCGAACTGCCACGCGGGCGCCTCTTCTTCCTGTCCAGACGCAACCTCAAACGACGATACGAGCAATATTCCAACACTGAAAACCTTCACGATGTTCATGGTTTCTCTCCTTTCTGAAGCTTCCCCGGTCCCGCCGGGAATCCGTCAGGCGACCTCCACCCGCGACTGGTCACCGATCATGAACCGGTGTACGAGCGGTTTACCGCCCGCTTCAACGATCTCCACATCGTTTCCGAGTATGCTTCCTTCAATCCGGAGTTTCACATTGGTTATCCGGCAGTCCCTCAGAACGATGCTGTATTCGACTTCGGAATTCCTGATCACCGTGCTGTTGCCGATGGAGGTGAACGGCCCCACATAACTGTTCTCTATCACGGCCCCGTTCCCGATGATCGCCGGTCCCCGGATGACACTGTTGACGATTCTGGCCTCTGATTCAATGATGACCTTCCCGGCAACGGTCGAAAATTTGTCCACCTCCCCCTTGATGTCCGGCTGGATGTTGTCCAGCACGAGCCGGTTTGCCTCCAGAAGGTCCGATGGCTTGCCGGTGTCCTTCCACCAGCCGGTGATTTCCGTGAAACCGACCTTGTACCCCTGCCTGATCAGATACGTGTGCGCGTCCGAAATTTCGAGCTCACCCCTGGAACTCGGACTGATGTTCTTTACAGCCTTGAAGATTGATGAATCATAGAGGTAGATCCCCGCAACCGCGAACGCACTTTTCGGTTTTATGGGTTTCTCCTCGACACGGATGATCCGGTTGTTTTTCAATACCGGCACTCCGAAACGCTCGGGATCCCGTACACGGGCCAGTGTGAGGAAACAGTTGCACGAGCTCTCCTCGAACTCCCTGATGAACCGCTTCACCCCGCCGACCACCATGTTGTCACCCAGATAAAAGATGAATTTGTCCCGGCCGATGAATTTCTGTGAAATCCTGATGACATGCGCCAGTCCCCTGGGGGCTTTTTGCGGAATGTAGGTGATCCTGATACCCCACCGGCGGCCGCCCCCGATCGCAAGGGGCACTTCCTGGCTCTCGGCATTGTAGACGATCCCGACGTCCTTGATCCCCGCATCCACAGCGGCCTCGATCGCATAATGAAGGATCGGTTTGTTGGCGATCGGGATGAGGTGCTTGTTCTGGGTGTGCGTCAGCGGCCTCAGCCTCGTTCCCCGTCCGCCGCTTGCTATAAGTGCTTTCACTGTTCCACCTTAATGTTTTCTGACTGTTTGGGTGTGGAGGAAATTTTTGAATTGCTTCAGAATACCGCCGTACTCGTCTTCGGTGAGCCGGCCCGATGCCTTCGCTATCCTCGCAGCCTCAATGCCGCACATGGTGTAGAGCGGTAAAAACTGGGGGGCCCGCTCCTCCAGCGCACACAGATGGGCACCGATGGTCGTGGTATCGTTGCGCACCACAGGTCCGGTGAGCGCCTGCACGGGACCCTTCTGAATGGTGTTCTCCATGGTGGCGGTCATCATCGGCCCGAAGAGCTCGGTCCAGGAGATGTAGAGCTTTGCCGCGGATGCAAGTTCTCCGATCGCGTTGAGCAAAACGACGAAGTAATTTGATGCAAAAACACATGCGGTGTGATAGACAGGCTTGAGCTCACGGGGTACCACCACAGCCTTTCCCCCGAGATCATTCACCAGCTTCCCCGCTTTCTCCAGCGCATTGTCGTCTCCTTCAATGCCATAGTAACACCCCTTGAGCCGGCCGACCAGCTGCCCGAGGGGCGCTGATTTCGGGAAGGTCTGAATGGGATGCACCGAAGCAACCGTTGCGCCTTTCCGTTTCAGCACCCCGAGGAGATCGCTCGTGTGAACGCCGGAAAAATGGATGATGAACATGTTCCGGAATTTCAGCTTTTTCAGGGAAACGAGCTTTGCCGTTACCGACTCCAGCGCATCGTCGTTCACCCCGAGAAGCAGCAGCGAGGTGTCGGGTGCGAGATCCTCGGGCGCCGTCGATACACGCCTGGCACGAACCTTTTTTGCCAGCTGCTTCGCCGGCGCACCCGTCCTGCTGATGATCGATGCGACAGGATAACCCCGCTTGTGAAGTGCAGAGATGATCGCCGAACCGACAGTGCCGCTGCCGATGAGCGATGTCTTGGGATATTTGGACATGCAGATGTCAGTTGTGATGGAAAACCGCAGCCGAGAGATACCCGACGACCGCATCGCGGTCACCCGTGACGTCCCCGGAGTTGCAGTGGTGAAGCACCAGGGTTTTTGTTGCACCGAGAAGCCGCGCGGCGACGAGCATCGCGATAACCGGACCACCGCCGCACATCTCCGCACGGTCTGCATCAAGATCATCGATCAGCTTTTCCGTGTCGAAGGAAGCGATGTCGTCCCGGACGATCTTGTCAAGCCTTTCCGCCTCGTGCGCGGGATGGTAGTGCGAAAGGTCGCTGCTTGCCACCATCAGGATGTTCTTCCCCGTGAGCGCCTGGGAAAGCTTTTCACCGAGAGAGACACAAAATTCTTTCCGCTGATCGCCCATGACAACCGGGAGGAATTTTGACGTGCAGCCGAGATACTGAAGGAAAGGAACCTGAACCTCAACCGCGTGCTCGCTGCGGTGTCCGATGTCATCCGCAATGATCGTCTTCTGGCCCACGACGAGAGCCCCGCGCAACTCAGCGTCGATCTCCATCGTTCCGAGCGGGGTTTGATAGGCGTTGCCGTCATATACCGATATCCCCTCGAAATATTCCCGGTGGCTCGGCGAGATGATGACAACGGAATCGAACTTTTTCCCCGAGAGGAGACGATAGGCGTATGCCGCCGTCAGACCTGAATACATGTACCCTGCGTGGGGGACGACAAGCCCGGCGAGCCGGCCTTCCGGAACACCGGGATCGGCGTCATGAATGAGTTCCTCGATATCGGCAGCCAGCCTCTCGCCGGATGAGGGGTAGAACATCCCCGCCGCCGCGGGCTGCCGGATATGGGTCGATCGTGTCGTCCGGATCATATCTCACACCGCCTTTGCATCATTGACTTCCTGGAAGATTTCCGCACTGAAAATGAAGATCTTGACGTTCGGCTGCTGCCAGCTCATCGGCGGAAGCCCGGCTTTTCGCGCCGTCTGAATGAGGAATGTCTCCCGGTCCCAGCGCTGCTCAACAGCCACCTGCGGCAGGAGTAAACCACGGAGGTGCTTGGCTTCCATGAGGATGCCGTGCTTGCCGATCTCGATTTCCCGGACATCCGAGATCTGACGGAGAGGGGAGAGGACGGAGATTTCGATCGAGATGTCGGGAAGCTCATGCTCCTGAACGGGGTTGAACCGGAAATCTTCCAGCGCTGCCTTGATCGCAACCTCCTGAACCGTCTCAAGAAGGGGCTTGACAGGTTCAATGTAACCGATACACCCGCGAAGTTCCTCTTCAACCCTGAGCGTGACAAAGGCACTGCCCGGGGATTTTAATCCGGCTGTCTGTGCGCGCAGATACGGTATGGCTTCCCCCCGGACTGCGGCTTCAATCGCCTGTCGTGCCGTTTTGAGGAGTTGCTGTTTCTCTGAGTCGGTTAGCATGGATGATACAAGAATCGTCGACACTTCACCCGTCAAAACATAATGAAAATAGGATTGATATTCAAGCGTTCTATACCCCCGAAAGCGTATGGCCTAACTCCTTGATTATCATACACCTCTTTGCTAAATTCCCCTACATCGACCTTTGACGGTAAGAATATGGGATTAATGACAAGTATTTCAGGCGTACGCGGTATCGTGGGTGATACACTGACACCCGAAGTGGTGATCAGATATTCATCTGCTTTTGCTGAATATTGCCATTTTGGGAAAATTGTCGTCGGCTGGGATGCCCGGAGGACCGGCCAGTATATCAACGACCTGGTCGTGGCAAACCTCCTGGCATGCGGTATCGATGTCATCGAACTTGGCATCGCCCCCACACCCACCATCGCTATCGCCGTCGAACAGCTTCATGCCGACGGCGGCATCGCCATTACCGCGAGCCATAATCCGATTGAGTGGAACGGACTGAAGTTCATCGGAAGAAGCGGCCTTTTTCTGAATGCCGGGGAAAACCAGGCGCTCTCGGCTGTCCTCAACCGCGGAAATCCCCGGTATGCCGCGTGGAATGAGATCGGCCGCCACCTCGCCGATCATTCGTTCATCCGCCAGCATCTCGATATGGTCCTCAGTCTGCCCTACCTGCGCGTGAACGAGATCCGGAAAAGAGGCCTCAAGGTCGCCGTCGATTGTATCAATGCGGCCGGAGGCGTCATCGTCCCCCGCATTCTCCGCGATCTGGGATGCGACGTCGTCGAATGCAATTGCGACGTCAGCGGCG
The DNA here is from genome assembly GCA_033854175.1 of Bacteroidota bacterium. Lineage (GTDB taxonomy): Bacteria > Bacteroidota > Ignavibacteria > UBA10030 > SZUA-254 > DATKPE01. Next base: position 92,596 of record JAWOKN010000006.1, read on the forward strand.
TCTTCTCACGCGTTCCGGAACCGGTCCCCGAAAACCTGACCGATTTCGCCCGGAGCGTCCGGGACGAAAAGGCCGATATCGGCATCGTCGTAGATCCGGATGTCGACCGCCTTGTCCTTATCACAGAGAAGGGGGAACCGTTCGGGGAGGAATATACGATTACCGCCGTGGTCAAATTTGTCCTCGAGGAGGCCAGACGCCGGGGCCAGAATTCCCAGTCGGTCGTCGTCAACCTCTCGACAACACTCGCCGTGGAGGATGTTGCCAGAAGTTATGGCGCAAAACTCTTCCGGACCCCCGTCGGCGAGATCAATGTTGCATCAAAAATGAGGGAGATCGGTGCCATTATCGGCGGCGAAGGGAGCGGCGGCGTTATCCTTCCCGCCGTCCATTACGGCAGGGACGCCATCGTGGGGATCGGCCTCATCCTTCAGTACCTCGTCGACTGCCAGAAGACACTTTCGGAACTCCGCTCCCAGCTCCCCTCCTATTCAATTGTGAAATCGAAATTGGGCATCGAAGGCGTCAACCTGGAAGACGTTTTCAGGGAAATCCGGCATACCTATTCCGACACCCATGAGGTGAATACCGACGACGGTCTGAAAATCGGTTTTGATCATTCCTGGGTCCATTTGAGGCCCTCCAACACCGAACCGGTTGTGCGGATCATCGCCGAAGCGCCCACCGCGGATGAGGCAAACGATCTTCTGCGGAAATTCCGGAAACATTTTCCTTCAGCATGAGGTGCTCATGGTCCTTTGCAAGGTCATCGGAACGATCGTGGCGACACAGAAGAATGAACATCTGAAAGGTCACAAACATCTCGTGGTCCAGCCCGTCGATCTTGAGGGCCACCTCATCGGCAGGGACGTTATCGCGATCGATTCAGTCGACGCGGGCGTCGGGGATACCGTGCTTGTGGTCCAGGAAGGGCAGGGGGCGGCGCAAATCCTCGGGGACAAAAAGGCCCCGGTCCATACCGTTGTCGTCGCCGTGGTCGATAATCTCCACCTCGGAGGCTGATCCGACCCCACCCACAGCGGGGGAGAAGGAGTAGCCCCGACGGAACTGTTGTTGTCGTATTTTTTTTCTGGGAGGAACTATGATTTCAGCTTACGATCTTCTTGTCATTGCACAACTTCCCCACGTCGGACCGGGCAGACTCCGCCAGCTGGTGTCGCATTTCGGCTCCACATCGGATGCCGTCAGGGCCACCGCACGCGAGATTTCCTCAGTTCCCGGATACACCAGACGCCTCTCCGTCGAGATCGCCCGTGCCCTCAAAGGCCCGTCGATGCCGGCGTACAGACAGTATGCCGAACGCCAGCTGTCGAGGCTGAACAAGCTGAACGGCACTATCGTGACCTATTGGGATCCGTCCTATCCGGAACTCCTCCGGAAGATCTATGATCCGCCCCCGTTCTACTTCCAGCTCGGAGAGTACCGCGAAGAGGACAACTCTTCCATCGCGGTCGTCGGTACCCGCTCACCCTCAGAATATGGAATCCGCATCACGGAACAGTTCACACGGGAATTCGCACGCCTGGGGATCACCGTCGTCAGCGGACTCGCACGGGGAGTCGACACGGCCGCCCATACGACCGCCCTCCGGTCGGGCGGCCGCACGATCGCCGTCACCGGCTCGGGCCTCGATGTCGTCTATCCGCCGGAGAACAGAAATCTCACCGGCCGGATCCGGCACCACGGAGCTGTTATCACGGAATATGACATGGGCGCGAAACCCGACGCAGCCAATTTCCCCCGCAGGAACAGGATCATCAGCGGAATCTCACTCGGAACCGTGGTCGTCGAAACAGACCTCAGGGGCGGCGCCATGATCACCGCCAGTATGGCCCTGGATCAGAACCGCGAGGTCTTTGCCGTCCCGGGGAGCGTCGCCACCAGGTCAAGCAGGGGATGCCACGCGCTTATCAGGGAGGGAAGGGCGAAACTCGTGGAGTCGGTCGATGACGTACTCGAGGAACTTTCCCCGCGCCTCCGGCCGCCCGCCGGATCCCCGCACCAGCCCGGACGCGCCGCACGGGAGGTGTCGCTCTTTGAAAAAAATATTTATGATCAACTCACCGATGAGCCAACGCACATCGATCGCATCGCGGAGTTGTCAAAGACCCTTCCCGAAGATGCCCTGGTGTCGCTCCTGAGCCTTGAGTTTAAAGGCCTTATCCGGCAGCTCCCCGGCAAACGGTTTGCCAGGGCGTGAGTTGGTTCACAGGCGGTTCCCTGTATCACATTCCGTGCCGCAATCTGTTCCTACACTGAATGGGCTGAATTTTTTGTCTTTATGCAAAACTTTCGTATTTTAATCTAACGAAAATGATCAAAATCGGAGAAGTCTTTCTGGAAGAAAGGGTCCTCGGCGAGAAGTTTGCCTGCGACCTCCAGCAATGCCGCGGAGCCTGCTGCACGATCCCCGGCGGACGGGGTGCCCCTTTGCTCGACGATGAGGTCGACCAGATCAGCAAAGCCCTCCCGGTTGTCAAGAACTACCTCCCAGTTGAACATCAAATGGCCATCGAATCCAATGGCCCGGTCGAAGGATCCCCGGGAAATTACGCGACAACCTGCCTGGATCACCGGGCCTGCGTGTTCGTCTATTATGACGGGGGAATTGCCAAGTGTTCGGTCGAGCGCGCGTTTCTCGAGGGCGAACTTGACTGGAGAAAACCCCTCTCGTGCCACCTCTATCCGCTCAGGATCCACAGGTATTCAAGGACAACGCTCGAGTATGAACCGATCCGCGAGTGTGACCCGGGGATTGTGAACGGCCGGACCCGCGGAATCCCGCTCGTCGATTTTCTCCGGGAACCTCTCGGCCGTGCCTTCGGGCCGGACTTTATCCCCGGTGCCAGACGCACGGTGGAAAAGCCTCCGGAGATGAAATCTGCCCCCGGCGGAAGGGTGTAACAGGATTGGTGCCCGATGCTCAATCTCACTCAACGTCAGACACTTCAGCTAAAATTGACACCCCAGCAGGTGCAGTATCTGCAGCTGCTGCAGCTTCCCCTCCTTGCACTCGAACAGCGCATCAAGGCGGAACTGGAACAGAATCCGCTCCTGGAGGAGACCGATGAGGCCGAGCTGACCCAGGAACAGGAGGAGGTGAAGGCGGAGGAACAGATGGAACCCTCCAACGGGGAAGATACCGCCGAGAAGGATACCCACCAGGCCGATGAGGACAATTATACGTTCGAGGATTATATGAACGATGACCTCGACGGCCATAAGGCGACACAGGTTATTCACGACGACGAGGAACGCGAGGAATTTCCCCAGCCCGCAGAGGTGAGCCTCCTGCAGAGGTTGTACGATCAGATCAGCCTGCTCGACCTCCGCGAGGAGGAAAAGACCCTCGCCTATGAGATTGTCGGGAATATCGATGAGGACGGCTACCTGAGACGCGATGTTTCCCTCATCGTCCAGGATCTCAACCTCAGCCAGAATCTCACCATTACGTGCGAACGGGCCGAGGAGATTCTCAGAATGATCCAGCGGCTCGATCCGCCCGGCATCTGCGCCCGGACTCTCCAGGAATGCCTCATCGTCCAGCTCGAAATCGGCGAGTTCGATCCGGTCCTGAAAAGCCAGGCCCTCAAGGTCCTCTCCGAGTGCTTCGAGGATTTTACCATGAAACACTACGAGGAGCTTGCCAAGAGGCTTGAAATCGACCTCGACCGCCTGCGGCCCGTCATCGAGCTCATCCAGAAACTCAACCCGAAACCGGGCGAGGGGGAATTTACACCCCACCAGAACTATATCATCCCCGATTTTATCGTGGAACGGACCGATGATGAATTCATCGTCACCCTCAACGACCGGAATGTCCCCCCCTTGCGCATCAACAAGCGCTACAAGGAGCTGATGTCCCGGAAACAAAAGGGAGCCGTCGCCGACGGCGTGAAGGATTTCATCCGGAAACGCTTCGAGGCGGCGAAATGGTTCATCAATTCGATCAACCAGCGCAGGGATACGATGATGCGCGTGATGAGGGCCATCGTCGAAAAACAGAGGACATTTTTCGAGTCGGGCGAACATCTCCGCCCGATGATTTATAAGGATATCGCGGAAGTTGTCGGGATGGATATCTCCACCATCAGCCGGGTCGTCAACGGGAAGTATGTCCAGACCGAGTACGGCGTCTTCGAACTCCGCCATTTCTTCAGCGATAAACTCACCACTCAGACCGGCGAGGAAGTGTCAAATAAGGAAGTCAAACTGATGATCAGGGAGATCATCGAACAGGAGGACTCCAACCGGCCCCTGAGCGATGACCGGATCGCAGAAATGCTCAATAAACAGGGGCTCAATATCGCCCGGCGTACCGTGGCCAAATACCGCGAAGCCATGCGCATCCCTGTCGCACGCCTCCGGAGAAAAATCTGACAGCGTATGAATACACTCTTTCATTCCACCACCGTCATAGGCCTGACGTTTAACGGCCATACCGCCATCGGATCCGACGGCCAGGTGACGGTCAATAATACCATCATGAAACATTCCGCACGCAAGGTCCGGAAATTGTACGGTAATACCGTCCTTGCCGGATTTGCCGGCGCAGCCGCAGACGCCTTTACCCTCTTCGAACGATACGAGGACCACCTGCAGCAGTACCACGGAAACCTGCTCCGTGCAGCAGTCGAACTGGCCAAACAATGGAGAATGGATAAGTACCTGCGCCAGCTCGAGGCGCTCCTTGCCGTCCTCAACCGCGACCAGGCGCTCATCATCTCGGGAACAGGCGAGGTGGTTGAACCGGACGACGGCATTGTCGCGATCGGATCGGGCGGAAATTACGCCCTCGTCGCCGCACGGATGCTCACCACACATACGAAACTGTCTGCCCCCGATATCGTCAGGCAGTCGCTCGAAGCCGCGTCGAAAATCTGCGTCTTTACCAACAACCATATCACGGTCGAGGAACTCTAGCTCCTCGTCGCACCGCGGCAGCCATGGAGATTCAGTCATGAAAAAAATCGTACCGCATGAACTCACTCCGCGCGAGATCGTCCGCGAACTCGACCGCTATATTATCGGCCAGCAGGCCGCGAAAAAGGCCGTCGCAATCGCCATGCGGAACCGCTGGCGCAGGATGCAGACCCCCGAACACCTCCGCGAGGAGATCATGCCCAATAATATCATCATGATCGGTCCGACTGGGGTGGGAAAAACCGAGATCGCCCGCAGACTGGCGAAACTGACCAACGCGCCCTTCGTGAAGGTCGAGGCGTCAAAGTTCACCGAAGTGGGATATGTCGGACGCGATGTCGAATCGATGGTCCGGGACCTCACCGATTATGCCGTGAATATGCTCAAAGGGGAGAAGGCCGCGGAGGTCCAGGATAAGGCCCGGCAACAGGCCGAGGAGAGAATCCTCGATATCCTCGTCCCGCCGCTCCGGCGCCGCCAGCCGGCCGATATCATCCACCCCGCGGATGAGTCGGCCGAATCGGATGAGGCCCGTACCACCCGCGAGAAGTTCCGCGAGAAATTGCGCGCCGGCAGCCTCGAGGAACGGAACGTCGAGATGGATGTCACCTCGGCCCAGCTCCCCTCGATGCAGGTGTTCGGCCCGATCAATATCGAGGAGATGGGCGTCAATATCCAGGAGATGTTCGGGAATATCCTTCCGAAGAAGACCAAGAAGCGGAAAATGACCGTCGCCGAGGCCCGGACGATCCTCATCCAGGAGGAGGCGCAGAAACTGATCGACACCGATTCACTGGTGAAGGAAGCGCTCCAGCGCGTCGAGAACAGCGGTATCGTCTTCGTGGATGAAATCGATAAGATCGCAGGCGCCAAGGGCCATACGGCGGGTCCGGACGTCTCCCGCGAAGGCGTTCAGCGGGACCTCCTGCCGATCGTGGAGGGGACGACCGTCATGACCAAGTACGGCATCGTCAAGACCGACCATGTCCTTTTTATCGCATCGGGCGCGTTCCACAGCTCGAAACCGTCAGACCTCATACCCGAACTCCAGGGGCGGTTCCCGATCCGCGTCGAACTCGCAAGCCTCACCGAGGAGGATTTCGTCAAAATCCTCACGCTTCCCCAGAACGCACTGATCAAACAGTATACCGCACTCCTGGAGACCGAAAATGTCAGGCTGGAGTTCTCACCGCCGGCAATACGACAGATCGCGCGGATCGCAACCGAGGTGAATGAACAGGTGGAAAATATCGGCGCGCGCCGCCTCCATACCATCCTGACCACACTTCTTGAGGAAATCCTGTTCGAGACCCCCGATAACTTTGTCGGGAAGACGATCCTCATCACCGAGGAAATGGTCGATGACAAACTGAGCAGTATCGTGAAGAATAAGGATCTGAGCAGGTACGTTCTGTAATTCCCCCCCCTCCCAAAGGGGCCGCACCACCAGGAGGTTCAGTGGACCTTGTCGCCCGGCATCGATGGCTGAAAGCCAAAGCCGTGCTGGCTCTGTTCACCGTGGATCTTGATCTCTCCGAACGTCTTTTCAAATTTCTGGATGTTGTCGTTTAACGCGTTCAGGAGGAGCTTTGCGTGCTGCGGCGTTGTGATGATCCTTGCGTGCACCTTCGCCTTCGGAACACCCGGAAGCACACGCGTGAAGTCGATCACGAATTCCGCAGGGGAGTGCGTGATGATGGCGAGATTGGAGTAAATCCCCTCCGCTTCCTTTTCACCGAGTTCAATGTTGATCTGCTGCGGTGGATTTATTTGTTCAGCCATGACGGTATCCTTAAAATGCGACCGCCCTTCGATCAGGGAAGGGCGGTCTGATCAGTCGTAAATGCTGTTATTTCTTGCGAAGTTCGTCAGCCTTCTTGAGGGCTTCCTGCGCCTTCTTCACCATGTTGGCGTTCGCATAGGCCGATGCGAGATACTCCCAGATCGCGGGATCGTCCTTCTTGAGTTCGGTCAGTTTTTCAAAATAGCCGGCGGCTTTCTTGAAATCATCGACGTACGATTTGTCGGTCCCGCCCGCATCCTGAACCGCCTTCCGTTTTTTATCGCCGAGTTTCATGTACGACACGGCGGTGTTCTGCAGCGCAACATCGTACGTGGGATCGGACTTCAGAGCGGCTTCAAATTCCTGAATCGCCCCCTCGAGACTGTCGGACTGCATCAGAAGGACACCCAGATTGTAATGGTTGATTTTGTTCGTGGGGTCTTTCGCGATCTCTTCCCTTATCGACGGCTTCGCCTCGCTGGTCCGGCCCGACCGGACGTAAAAATCTGTCTGTATCGCCATCAGATCGGTGTTGTCCGGAAACATCGCCCGGGCTTCGTTCACCTGCGTGATCGCCTGCGAGTAGAGCGCACTCGCCCCCTGTTTGTCCTTCTTCGCTTCCGCTGCGGTGATCTTCGCGTTGAAGTCATTCATCTTCGATCTGTAGGCATCGATGAGAAGTGTGTCAAGGGCATGCGTGTGCGTCTTGCTGATCCCGTCCTTCAGTGTGGCGATCTCATCGTCCCATCGATCCATCGCGAACTGCGCAATCGCCAGATTCGTGTACGTGATGACACTGTCGGGATTGACACTTAATGCGGTCTTGTACGCCGCAATGGCGTTTTCCCTGTAGATGGCTGTGCTGTCGTTCTTTGTCGTACCTGACTGGCGCTCAAGTACAGCACTCCGGTTGTAGAGGCTTGCACCCCTGTTGATGCTGATCTGCCAGACGAATTTCTTCGCGTCACTGATGTCCTTCTCAAATTCCTTTCCGTTCGCCAGCGATTGATCGAACGCCTCGACCATCTTCGGGTAGTCACCCTGTTCAAGCTTGATCCGTCCCAAAAGATACCAGGCTTCGGAGTTCTGCGGATTTTTCGCCAGCTCTCTCGTCAGAGCGGTGTCCGCCTTCTCGTAATTGCGCTGGCTCATGTAGAGTTTCGCGCTTGTCATCTCCGATGAGCCGCACTGAAAACCCGTCACCGTTAATGCCACGAGCACCAGACCGATTAATGTAAAAACGGGGAAATTCTTCATGTGGATTCCTTTAAACTTTGTTTAACGATGGTAAAAGAGCGGACAAATATAGTGAGATTTTGACGGAATTGCAACCAGATCGGCAACGGGCGGGCGCGTCCCCACGGTGGCCGGGGATGTGGCACTCTGCTGCATCTGAAGCGTCTCATCCTTTTTTCCTGATTTTCTCCTTTTTAACGTCCTTCCGCCTCCCCCTGCCCCGTTATGCTTCTTTCTTCCCCTCACGCCTATCCGGTAAATGTGCCGAAAGCGTGGTATTCTTACGATATAACCGCGTTCCGGCCGGTGGCGTGACGCGACAGGGAAGAAATAGTATTTACTCCGGGCCGGAGGGAGACGATACCCGTTGACTTTTTTTATTAATTTTGGTATATACTTTACTCGTAAGGTGTTGAGCTTCAGCCAGATGTATCTTCCATGTGAGTTTTGCAAGATAATCAGCGGTGAGTCCAGGGCGGAAATCCTCTATAGGAACCAGAACGCTCTTGCGATTCTCGATATCAACCCGATTCACTTCGGCCATGTCCTGGTTATCCCGCACACACACGCGGAATCATTTTTGGAAGTACCGCCGGGGGAACTCCCGGATCTTATTCAGGCAACACAGATCGTGACGAAGGCTGTCGTTGAGTCCCTGCAGCCCCAGGGCTATAACATTTTTTCCAATAACGGCAGGGCCGCCGGTCAGTCGGTCTTTCACTGTCATTTTCATATAACACCACGGTATGACGATGACAATATCCGGTTCATACTGACATTGAAAAAATATTCCGGCGATGAAATGGCAGATTATGCCGGTCGTATCCGGAAATATATCGTTCCAGTGGGGAAAGAATAACACCGACTATGGCACAACCGATTATCCAACCGCCGCACGAAGGCGAAAAAATCACGAACCAGGGCGGGAAACTCCGCGTTCCGGACCGGCCCATACTTCCGTTTATCGAGGGGGACGGGACAGGGCCCGATATCTGGCGCGCATCCTCGCGCGTCATCGACGCAGCCGTCGCAAAGGCCTACCAGGGCAAAAAGAAGATCGCCTGGCTGGAGGTTTTCGCCGGCGAAAAGTCGTTCACACGGTTCGGCACCTGGCTTCCGGATGAAACAGTCCGCGCATTCCAGGAGTACCTCGTGGGAATCAAAGGCCCCCTCACGACCCCGGTCGGCGGAGGCATCCGCTCCCTCAACGTCGCTCTTCGCCAGATGCTCGATCTCTATGTCTGCCTCCGCCCGGTGCGCTATTTCGAGGGCGTCCCTTCCCCGGTGAAAAAACCCGAGGCCGTGAATATGGTCATCTTCCGTGAAAATACGGAGGACATCTACGCCGGTATAGAGTTTGCCGCGGGAACGCCGGAAGCCGGGAAGGTTCTCGACTTCCTGTCAAAGGAATTCCCCCCGCAGTACAAAAAGATCAGGTTCAACACCGAGAAGGCCGTCGACGAGTGGTCAGCCCTTACGCATACCCCCGGATCAGGCCTCCAGGTCGGTATCGGCATCAAACCGGTCTCGGCCCAGGGTTCAGCCCGGCTCATCCGCGCCGCCCTCCGGTTTGCCGTCGAGAACAAACGCAAGTCGGTTACGTTTGTCCACAAGGGGAATATCATGAAATTCACCGAGGGCGCGTTCCGCGACTGGGGGTACCGCGTCGCCGAGTCGGAATTCTCCTCCTCCATCTATACCTGGAACCAGTGGGAACAGACAAAAAAAGCACGCGGCGAGGAGGCCGCAAACGCTGAACAAAAGGCGGCCCTCTCGGGCGGAAAGGTTCTCGTCAAGGACGCGATTGCCGATATCACCCTCCAGCAGGTCCTGACGCGTCCCGAGGATTTCGACGTCATCGCCACACTCAACCTGAACGGGGATTATCTGAGCGATGCGCTGGCTGCCCAGGTCGGCGGCATCGGCATTGCACCGGGGGGAAATATCAACTACGTCACGGGCCATGCCGTCTTTGAGGCGACACACGGAACAGCACCAAAATATGCAAACCTGGATAAGGTCAACCCCGGATCGGTGATCTTGAGCGCCGATATGATGCTGCGCTATATGGGATGGACCGAGGCGGCCGACCTCATTGTCCGGGGTCTCGAGAGGGCTATCAAATCAAAGGTCGTAACGTACGATTTTGCGAGGTTGATGAGCGGAGCGCGCGAGGTGAAGTGTTCGGAATTTGGCGACGCAATTATCTCGAACATGTAAGTGTATCCTGATCCCACCACCCCGGTGGCGGGATCTCCTGCAACGATAATCATCTAAATCTCAAATCTCATCATCTAGGAGGGTCGTTCTATGTCAGTTCATTCGCTGTTCACCGGTTTCGGAAAGTCTGCTCCCCTTCTCAGCACCATGCTGATTGCTGTTCTCCTTTTTCCCGCAGTCGGCAATGCCCAGCTGAGCGGGACCTATACGATCGGTTCAGGCGGTACGTATGCAAATTTCAGGTCCGCTGTCAGCGCCCTCACGAGTCAGGGCATCTCCGGTGCGGTGACCTTCAATGTCCTCCCCGGAACGTACTCCGAACATATCAACATTCCGGCCATAACGGGCTCCGGTCCGACCCACCTGATCACCTTTCAGTCGAGCACCGGAAATGCCTCCGACGTGACCCTGATGTATAGCGCATCCTCCGCCGACAGCAATTATGTCGTCAAGATCAGCGGGGCCTCCTATATAAAGTTCCATACCATGGTCCTCCAGTCAAATACAACAAGCGGAGCAAGCTATTGTACCGTTTTCAGCCTGAACGGGACCTGGGATAACCTCACGATCGATAGTACCACACTGAACGGTGCGACAAATGTCTACGGCACGAACCAGGCTCTGATTGTGACGACAAACGCCTCAACCGCCACAAGCTGCATCATCAACGGCAATACGTTCCTCAACGCCGGGTACGGAATCTATCTCAATGGTCAGAACGGCGCGCTCATGGCCGGTGTCCAGGTGACAAATAATACATTTACCAATCCGTATTATGCGATCTATTTTAATTATCTCGATTCACCGGTTCTCAGCGGGAATACAGTCACGGTTTCCTCCTCGACCACGACAATCGAACTCGATAATTGCCGCAACGCCATCCAGATCGTCAAAAATAAGCTCTCATCCTCCGGGAACAATACGGGGATCTATGTTTATAGCTGCCTCGGCGGTGCCGGAACACTCGGAAATCCCCCCCGCGCGCTTGTGGCCAACAATTTTGTTCTTACCACTGGCAACGGGACGGGCATCAATGTCTATAACACCGGGAATTTTGATTTTTACTACAATACCGTCAATATGAACGGAACCTCGACGACCAACACCGCCTTCTACCAGTCTGCCGGCAGCGGGAATTCGGTGAATGTCGAGAACAATATCTTCGCCAACACGGGCGGCGGTTATGCGTATGATATCAACACGCCGGCGGCCATCGGTACGAGCAATTATAACGATCTGTATACACCCGGGAATTATATCGCAGCCTGGGGCGTTACCGCGTATATCAATCTGCCGGCCCTCCAGTCCGCCGCCTCGCAGGAAGCCAATTCAGTCCCCTATAATCCGATGTTCGTCTCGGCCACGGATCTTCATGTCACAAGTCCGTGGATTAACGGCATGGCCACACCCGTGGCGGCCGTCACCGACGACATCGACGGCCAGCTCCGGAATGCCTCCACACCCGATATCGGCGCCGATGAATTCACACCGGCTGCCGGAACGACAACCCCGCTTGCCGGGATCTATACGATCGGAATAGGGGGGACCTATACGACGTTCAGAGCCGCGGTCACGGACCTCCTTCTCAAAGGCGTGTCGGCACCCGTGACGTTCAATGTCATGAGTAATCAGTACAACGAACATATCGTCCTTACACCCATTCCGGGATCGAGCGGCACGAACACCGTGACGTTCCAGTCCCTGAGCGGAATCGCCGCAAACGTGACGCTCTATTACCTGACCGCGGCCTCGACCGACAGCAACTATGTCGTAAAACTGAACGGAGCCCAGAACCTGCGGTTCCACAAGATGATTCTGCAGGCAAATAATAACCCCGGTGCGGGATATTGCACCGTCCTGAACCTTATCGGGGGTTGGGATAACCTCACCGTCGACAGCGCCGTCATCGGCGGTTCGGCAAATACAACCTCCTTCAACCAGGCCCTGATTGTCAGTAATACCGCTTCAGTGGCCACCAGCTGCCTGATCTACGGGAATACCTTCACCAACGGCGGATACGGCGTGGCTCTTGGCGGTAACAGTTCCGCCTACATCCAGGGTGTGCAGATAACCCAGAACTCTTTCAGCGGTCTGTATAACGGGATCTATTTCAATTACGCTGATTCACCGCTGATCGACCAGAACACGATCACCGGGAGCTCAAGCGACGGAATCGAGCTCGATAACTGCCGCAATGGAATAGTGGTCACAAAGAACAAGATCACAACCCCGGGCGGGAACGGCATGTATTTTTATAACTCCCTTGGAGGCGCCGGGACACTCGGGAATCCGCCACACGCACTTGTGGCAAATAATTTCATCTCCACAACCGGAAACGGAGCGGGCATCAGTTTGTATAACGACGGAAATTTCGATTTTTACTACAACTCCGTTAATATGAACGGCTCCTCGACCACCAACGCCGCCCTTTATCAGTCCGCCGGCAGCGGGAATACGGTGAACGTGGAGAATAATATCTTCGCCAATACGGGCGGAGGATATACATTCGACATCAATACGCCCGCGGCAATCGGTACCAGCGATTATAATGACCTCTATTCACCGGGGAACTATATCGCAACATGGGGGAATACCGCGTATACCACCCTGTCGGCCCTGCAGGCAGCCTCGTCGAAGGACGCCAATTCGGTCCCCGTGAATCCGATGTTTGTCTCGTCGACAGACCTCCATGCCACAAGTCCGTGGATTGACGGGAAGGCGACACCCGTGGCTTCGGTCGTCGACGATATCGACGGCCAGGCCCGGAATGCCTCCACACCGGATATCGGCGCCGATGAATTCACACCCGCCGCGGGATCAACAACCCCGCTCTCCGGACCATATACAATCGGACCCGGAGCGGGAACAACGTATAAGACATTCAAGGCGGCCGTCAGTGATCTCCTCCTGAAGGGCGTGTCCGGACCCGTCACCTTTAATGTCATGAATGGCCAGTACAACGAACATATCGTCTTCACACCAATCCCAGGGTCGAACAGCACCAATACGGTGACGTTCCAGGCAAACAGCGGTAATGCTGCCAGCGTCACACTCTATTATCTCACGGCCGCTTCCACCGACAGCAACTATGTCGTCAAACTCAACGGTGCGGAGAACCTGCGGTTCCATAAGATGATTCTGCAGGCAAATAATAACGCCGGAGCCGGGTATTGCACGGTCTTTAACCTGACCGGCGGCTGGGATAACCT
>JAWOKN010000007.1:0-2886 GCA_033854175.1 Bacteroidota bacterium
CGGGGCTCAGGAAATGAGCGTGAGAAAATCCAAAACGCCAGATCCTGGATAGGAGCACTAGGGATTGCATTTGCGGAAAGGGATTTGGACTGAGTTATGTAATCCATTTGACATTCCCGAGGATTCAATCGGGGACAGGGTTTTCGGGGATGACAGATTTAATAAGCCGCTATGATAAAAAGACTTTCTTCGTGACTTGGTGCCTTCGTAGTAAAATGCTTTTTTTTAAACGCCAGCCTGCGCGAGTGTCCTGTCGATCCACAATTCGAGTTCGCTGTGCTGGGCCGGTGCTCCATCGAATCTGGCCAGCTGACGGCCATTCCGGTAGAGGATGAAGGTGGGGGTTGCCCTGACCGTGAATCGCCGGGCAAGTGCTTGTTCTGCATCCACATCCACCCTAATGATTTTGAGCCTGCCCGCGCGCCGGATGGCGAGGTCGTTGATAAAAGGCTCGATCGCCCGGCAGTATCCGCACCAGCGGGCCCAGAATTCGGCGAGCACCGCCTCGGGCCAGTCATTGACCTGTTGATCATAGCTTGCCGTCGCTACAGGGATGGGCATTCGGGGAAAATCGAGCGGCGCTTTGCACTGGCCGCAGACCGGATGGCTCTCCAGTCTGTCGGAGGGAATTCGGTTCAATGTTCGGCAGGACCTGCAGCGCAGGAGAATGGACCCGGTCGTCATATCCTCTTTTCTGTCCTTTGCAGTCGATAAACCATTGAAAGCAGTATAGCACATCCGGAATTCCTCTAGGCGGGCTCCCGCTCGTTTTCGTCACGTCATAGCCCATCGGCCTCAACTTTCTGTCATACCCGAAAAATACCCCATTTTTGTGCTTTACGTTCTCGCATAACTTATCTATACTTTTTATAGCAGGACAGGACAATCGGCTGAGGCGGTGTTTCTTGAACAAACAGAGAAGACATACGAGGTTCAAGCTGAACCTGACCACATTGGACGGGAACATGCTGTTGACCGACAATGCGGAAATCCTCAATATCAGCGCCGGAGGAGCTTTCCTTCAATCAGACAGAGAGCTCGCCACCGGAAATAAGTATCTCATACTCTGCACCGAAAACGGCAAGGGTTTCAGTGTGAAGGGTGTCGTGGTGCATTCGGTATCCGCCGAAAACGACGATAAGAGCGAAGGCGAAAGAACGCCATATACCGCTCACATCCGGTTCGAGGACGGACAGACAGAAAAGATCGCACGATTGCTCAGCTCCTTCGATCAGCATCAGGAAAAAGCCCCGCCGGTTGAGGCGGATAAGAGGCGCCATGTCAGATTTCGCATGACCATACCGCTGGAGAGTATTTTAAGCCATACCGCCCGATTCAAAGTGACCACCATGAGCCTGAGCGGACTCTGTATCCGGTCTGAGCAGTCCCTGGAACTAAACAGCATGATCCCCATGGAGCTGTCCCTTGTCAGCGGCGGCCAGGTAACATTCATCGGAAGGGTTGCGTCGTGCCTCTTGATGAATGAAAACGGCCAGACATGCTATGATATCGGTGTGGAGTTCATGGATTTGACCGACACGGGGAGATCGATGCTGAAAATATTCATTGAGGGCCTGGGCGGAGCGAGGGAAAATCCTACGGCGAGAAGAACCTCAGATATGCCTTCCTGATGCAGGATCCCTGCAAATGCTTTTCAAACCTGCAAGAAAATTTACCACCAAGCAAATTAACCGCGAAGAAGAATACGATGAGTGCGAAGAAGCAATGAAGAGAATTTGATTTCCTGACGGGTGAAGCCCGTCCTCGGATGACTCCATCAGGGCTGCAGGTGCGGCTCAGGATATCTCGCTCCGGGGATTACAGGTGCTTGACGGTTTTGCGTTTGAGGTTTTTGCCTTTGTGTTTGGAGGGATCGTCGGTCAACAGGAGAGCGCCGTCGTCTCCGTATCCCACATAGATGGTGTACTGCGGCGTCAGCGAGATGCCGGTTCCGTTGTACAGCCCGAGGATTCTCTGCACATAGTTCTGTGTTTCAGGAAAGGGAGGGATGGTGCCCCATTTTTTCACGGCCGTCTCGCCCGAATTGTACGCCGCCAGCGCAAGCGCCAGATTTCCTTCATAGCGGTCGATCAGGTACCGGAGGTACCGAACTCCGCCGTCAACGTTATCCTGGGGATTGAAAGTGTTCGTGACGTTCATGTCCACGGCTGTCTGGGGCATGAGCTGCATCAATCCCATGGCGCCTTTGCGCGACAGAGCATAGGGATTGAAATCCGATTCTACCTTGACGATGGCATGAACAAGCGCCGGATCGACGCCGTGACGGTTGCAGGCGGAATTGATGATGTCATGGTAGGCATGCGGGGTGCTGTTGGAAGCAGGAATTGCATCCGATGTTGCAGCTGTCGTCTCTGATTGGGCGAGCGCGAAGCGGGAGCTTTCGGTCTGGGGTTTTGAGTTCGATACTGGTTTTACCTTTCGGTATTTTTTACCGGATGTCACGCCGACATTGCTGAAATGGATAACACCGGCATCATCAACGTATTGATAAATGTCGGCAACAGCATAGGCCTGCTTCAGCGGAACGATGAGCAGTGCGGCAAAGAAAATGATCCATGGCACGGACCGTTTCATCACTATCCCCAGTTCTCCACCTTCGATAATCTTATCGGCACTAACCCCATTGCCTTTAGTATATTATAATAAAAACAGTTTTGTCAATAAAAAATTGGATGATCCTTTGCTGTCTGCTCTTTGTGATTTGAATTACAATGCAGTAAAAAGAAGGGCTTGCGCCATAATTTTCTTGACAATATATCCGCTCTGCCTTAATATGCATGTCTCATCGCGGGGTGGAGCAGTCCGGTAGCTCGTCGGGCTCATAACCCGAAGGTCGTCGGTTCAAATCCGGCCCCCGCTACCAAC
>JAWOKN010000008.1:0-14192 GCA_033854175.1 Bacteroidota bacterium
CGATTCACTCCAGACGGGCTATATCGCGGGACAACTGGGATTGAGCGAGGTGTATCTCCGCCAGGGGGACTATCAGAAAGCGACGGCGTACGCCCGGAAAGCCCTCTCTCTGAATCCCGATGATGTCCTTGCACAAATCAGGGTCGGGTATTGTGAGCTTTTTCTCAGCCATTATCCGGAGGCGCTGAGGATTTTAAAACAGTTTGAAACACTGACCGAGCAGGGGTATATTTCCCTGAAAATGGGAAAGGGGAACGAAGCAAGGAGATTGTATGACAGCAGCATCCTTTATGATCAGAAATTGCTGGACGACGGGAATGAGTCTTTCGGGATTCCCTATGATCTGGCTGCCATCCACGCCGCCCTGGGCAACAAGACGGATGCAATGATGTGGCTTCAGAAGGCTGTCGACAGGGGGTGGCGAGATTACCGTTATGCCCGGATTGATCCCCAACTGGAGAATTTGCGCAACGACGACAGGTTTAAACGGTTGATGGAGGATGTGAAGGGAAAGGTTGATGAAATGCGGAAGCAGATCCAGGAGACCGAAAAAGTTGAGCAGGATAAGGGCTGAGCGCCACCGCGATTAGTCCTGGCATGAGTTCGGGAGTAACGGACCGGATACCGATGTCGGGTTGATCATCCGGTTTGCTCGCAGTTCATACGATAGTAACTTCAAGAGAGGGTATATCCCATGTCAGAACTACGACAGAATATGGTTACCAAGGATTGGGTCATCATTGCCTCCGAACGTAAAAAACGCCCGGAGGAATTCACCGCCGATCCGAGAGTCCTGACCGGCCAGCGGCCTCCCCATGAACCCACATGCCCCTTCTGCCCGGGAAATGAGGAACCCGAGCTTGAGATTCTCCGTGTTCCCAAAAGCGGACCATGGCAGATGAGGGCCGTCCGCAATAAGTATCCCGCCCTGAGCTCCGAAGGGGAACGTGACCGCACGTTTGACGGGGTGCACCGGCGGATGTCGGGCGTCGGCTACCATGAGGTCCTTATCGAGTCTCCCGTCCATAATACCTGCCCCGCTCTTGAAACCCCCGAACAGATTACAGCGATGCTCGAACTGTTCCGCGACAGGGGGAGATATATCGCCCAGGATTCCCGCATCGAACATCTGATCTATTTCGAGAATCATGGCATAAGGGCCGGCACCTCCATGGTCCATCCCCATACGCAGATGATCGGCCTGCCGATGGTCCCCAACGATATCCGCGCCAGGATCGAGGAGGCCCGCCGGTATATGGACGATACCGGGCGCTGCGTCTTCTGCAAGATGCTCGAGGATGAACTTCAGGCCGCCACACGTGTCATACTCCAGGGGACTCATTTTGTCGCCTTTATTCCCTATGCCCCGTTTTCCCCGTTCCATATGTGGGTCGTCCCCCGCCGCCATGAGACGAGTTTTCTCGATGCGACCTATGTCGAACTGGCCGATCTGGGCCAGCTGCTGCACCGCGTTTTGCGCAAACTCTACGTCGGATTGAATGATCCGGACTATAATTATATCATCCGCTCCGCCCCCTTGAGGGATCGCTCGCAGGAATTTCTCCACTGGTACCTGACAATCGTCCCCCGCGTCTCCCTTGCCGCAGGTTTTGAACTGGGGAGCGGGATGTTCATTAATCCGACGCTTCCCGAGGAGAGTGCCGCCTTCCTCAGGTCGGTCAATGAAAATGCGTGAAAGTTGTTCCGGCGTTCCTGGAATCGTATCATGATGCAATCCGGCGTGACTGATCCCCCCCCAAAAAATATGACCAAAAACATCTTTCAGGAGTGTGCCATGAAATCCTATCGTACCGCCGTAGACATTTTCTTCCTTTTCTGCCTGATCCCCACGCTCGCCGCTCTTCTTACAGGATGCGGAATCAGACGGGAGGCCCGGACAACGGCCGCCTTTTCTAAAGCCGTTTTCAGGGTTGAGGAGGGCTTCGTGGATGCAGATAGTCTGTTTCTCTACTATATGTGCGTCGGCAAAGGTCAGCCGCTCGTGATTCTCCACGGAGGCCCGGGCGCCTCCCATGATTATTTTCTCCCGTACCTCCTTCCACTGGCCCGGAACCACCGGCTTGTCTTCATCGATGAGCGGGGTTCGGGACGGTCCCAGAAACTCGACGATCCTTCCGGTTATACCGTGGAGAATATGGCCGATGACGTGGAAGCCGTCCGCCGTGCACTCGGACTCGGTACCATCAGCCTTCTCGGTCATTCCTATGGAGGCGTCCTCGCCCAGGCCTATGCCCTGAAGTACCAGCAGCACCTGTCACACCTCATCCTGGCAAGCACATTTCATAGCACAAAACAGTTGAATGAGGTCTTTCAGCGGATGAAGTCTGCCATGACGCCCGAACTCCGTAACCGCATCGATAAACTCGAGAAGGCCGGACTCTACGGCCACGGCAGGGATTATGAAAAGAATCGCTACACTGCCGACTACATGACCGCCGCATGGGGCGAGGGGTATTTCCCCTACCTCTACCAGCGACACCCCGATCCGAATTTCGATCCTGCCGCACAAGGGATTATGTCGTGGGATCTCTACCGCATCATGTGGGGTTCCCATGGGGAGTTCGTGGTCGATGGCAATCTGTCGTCCGTCGAGTATGCAGGCCGGCTGAGCACGATCACCGTGCCAACCCTTATTACCGCCGGCGATCATGATGAGTGCGATCCGTCGATCGCCAGGGATATGCAGAAGTGCATTCCGGGGTCAAAACTTGTTGTCTTTCCCGAGAGCGGTCATATGACCTTTGTCGATCAGCCTGACCTGTTCGTCCGGACAGTCAATGATTTTCTCGGTGCCGGGAAATAGGAGATCACCTCACTTGCCGGCGATCTTTGATGAATTTTCATTTATGTAAAATTTTTAATCTCACTCTTCTTTCTCTATATATGAAAACCTCTTTTTGCCGTCAGGGAAAGCGGAATGGTTCTCTCTGAGAGTGTCGTCCGCTTGACATTGGCCGGAGATTTTTCGTATTTAATTATGTACCTATTTTGCTGAAAAGACCCGGTACGGTGTAGACTGTTAAGGATAATTGTCCGGTTTGTTCAGCGGTTGGCTGTTTCGATCATCAGATTTTGACGTTCTTTGTGGTGTGAAGTGATGGATAGTATCTTCGAACGGAGGCTCAATTCGCCGTTTCTGACTTTCAATACACCGGGTATCCTTATACCCACACCCGCGTTTCCCCTGAATTTTTCCGCACTCTTCCCCTTTTGCACTCTCCCGCATTGTGTTAACACCGAGAATATGTGTACACCCTTTCATAACCACTTCCAACAACTTATCCAGGAGAATTTTTTTCCATGCATGAACGATTGAACTATGCCGAAATCGCACCCGACGGCTTCCGCGCCATGCTCGCCCTCGAACGTTATGCCCACTCCGGCGCAATCGAACCATCCCTTTTGGAACTTATCAAGATCCGTTCGTCGCAGATCAACTCTTGCGCATATTGTATCGATATGCATACCAAGGATGCACGCCTCGAGGGGGAAACCGAACAACGCCTCTATGCCCTGAGCGCATGGCACGAAACCCCGTTTTTCTCCGACCGCGAACGGGCCGCACTGGCCTGGGCCGAGGCTGTCACCCGCGTCGGCGAGACCCATGTGCCGGACGAACTCTATCATGAAACCAGAAAGCATTTTAACGAAAAGGAGCTGGTGGACCTGACCTTCGCCATTATCGCAATCAACTGCTGGAACAGGCTGGCCATCAGCTTCCGGACACTTCCCGGATCGTATGAACCGGCTGCCGCGACTGCCAAAGGGCACAATAATGGAAGGTGATGTGCAAAAACCTTCCGCCAATACGCCCCGGACCGTGTTTACGATCGGGCATTCTACACGCCCGCTTGAAAAGTTCATCGCCCTCGTGCAGGGACACGGCGTGACACGGGTGGTCGACGTGCGGACGATCCCGAAATCCCGGCATAATCCCCAGTATAATGCGGATACGCTCCCGATCGGACTCGCAAAAGCCGGCATCGGCTATTCGCATCTGGCGGACCTCGGCGGCCTGCGGCATGCGCACCCTGATTCCGTCAACACCGCCTGGCACAATTTGTCCTTCCGCGGATTTGCCGACTATATGCAGAGTGCGGATTTTGTGAAGGGTCTCGACCAGCTCATTGACCTGGCCCGCCATGATCAGATCGCCGTTATGTGCGCCGAGGCCGTTCCCTGGCGATGCCACCGGTCCCTTATCGCCGATGCGCTCCTGATCCGTGGTTATCAAGCCGAGGAGATTACCGGTATCAAAACATCACGGGCACATGTTCTTACAGGCTGGGCGCAGGTCGATGGTCTGAAGATAACATATACGGCTACATGAAAGCCCATGTGAAATCAACATTGATGATGTGCGATGTCAAAAATCATTACTGAAACAACTTCCGCCGACGAAGCCGGCAACCATAATCCGCTTGCCACGTTTGATCTCAAAAAGACTCTCGCCGGCATCAAGGCCCAGGATGCCTGGCGCAAGGGGGACCGGAGCGCAAGGACGCTTATTAAAGATCACCGCCAGCGTATTACCCTGGTCGCGCTCCGCGGCGGCACAACGGTTGCCCCCCATCAGGCGAACGGCTCCATCAGCGTCCAGATGCTCGAGGGGAGCATGAAGTTCATGACTCCATTGCGGACCGCTGTCCTGGCCAAAGGCCAGATTCTTACACTCCAGGCGAAGATACAACATAGTATGGAAGCACTCGGGGATTGCGCGTTTCTTCTTACGCTTTCGGTTGAACCCGATGAGGTTCAGCATCCAGCCCTTGCCGGGCCGGGCCTCACACCGAAGCCTGTGGATGAAATCGGCACACGTTCCAAAACCGGCCCGGCCCCTGTTTCTTCAGGACGGGGGAAGAAAACCGTAACCGAACAGCATGTCACACGTGAATTTCGGCGCCTCCTTCCGGCCGACGGGAAACCCGTCCTGTCACTTGGTGAGTATGAGGCCACGGGCGGCCTTGCCGGCCTCCGCAGGGCACTCACAATGTCCGCCGACCGGATTATCGATGAGTTGAAAACTTCCGGCCTCCGCGGCCGGGGCGGGGCAGGTTTCCCCACCGGCGTAAAATGGGCGAGCGTCACCGGAAGCGGCCGCGGGAAACGATATGCATGCTGCAATGGCGCCGAAGGGGAACCGGGAACGTTTAAGGACCGCTACCTCCTCAGAATGAATCCCTACCTCACACTCGAGGGGCTTGCCATCGCCGCTCATGCGGTCGGCGCCCATAGGGTCTTTTTTTGCATTAAGCGCTCGTTCCGCAAGGCCGCCGATCGCCTCCGACAGGCGATCGAGGAATTTCATGCGGCAAAACTTTTTCCTCCCGGACGTGAACTGAAAATCGAGCTTGTCCTCGGTCCCGAAGAGTACCTCTTCGGCGAGGAAAAAGCCCTCCTTGAGGTGGTCGAGGGTAATCTCCCGCTTCCACGCTGGCTTCCCCCCTATATGGAGGGACTTTTCTGCGGACCCCTGCAGGATAATCCTACACTCGTCAATAACGCCGAGACACTCGCCAATGTGGCTCTCATTTTGCGCTCCGGACCGGAATGGTACCGCGGAACCGGTACGGCGGAATCCCCCGGTACGATGATCTTTACCCTCTGCGGCGATGTCAGCCGGCCCGGCTGCTATGAACTCCCCCTCGGAACGACAATGCGGGACCTTCTTGAAAATTTTGGAGGAGGCGTCATCGGCGGACGCAGGCTCAAGGCCATACTTCCGGGGGTCTCCAATGGTGTCCTGACACCCGGCTACCTCGACGTCCCCCTCGACTTCGACAGTATGAGGGCCGTCGGTTCGGGCCTCGGTTCGGGCGGCTATATCGTCTATGATGATTCCGTCTGCATTGTCAGGGCGGCAGCCCTTGTCTCGAGGTTTCTCTACGTCGAGTCGTGCGGCCAGTGCCCCCCGTGTAAGTTCAGCTCAGGCGAGATTACCCGCCGTTTGGACAGGCTTGCCGGCGGAACTGGCGATCAGGACGATATCGATGCGATCTCCACGCTCTGCGCCACCGCAGATCAGGGGAACCGCTGCGCTCTTCCCACCGGCGAACACCTGATGATCGAGAGTTTTCTCAACAGGTTTTCGGATGAATTTCACGCGCACATCCATTCAGCATGCAAACTCGAGCGGAAACTCATTCTTCCCAAACTTGTCGATTATGACGAGCAGACCCGCATATTTACCAGCGATGAGCACCAGCCGCTGAAACAACCCGACTGGTCATATGCGGCGTCCGCTTAATAGGAATATTGTCATGAAAACAGTATCTTATAGAGAGAGTGGTTCAAACACATCGGGAGATGATTCACGGTCACGGGTGTTATTCAATAAAAAAAGAATAAAGCCTATGAACAACAGTGAATACATTGAAAAACTCATCAGCCAGTTACAAAGCGACGAAGGAACCGAACGCCAGCGGGCCAGAAAAGCCCTGGTGCGTATCGGAAAACCGGCCGTTCCACTTCTGGTCGACCTCCTGACGCATGAGAACGATCTCCTGCGGTGGGAGGCCTGCAAGGCGCTCGGAAGTATCAGCGACCCCGGTACGGCCGCCCCCCTCGTCCATGCGCTGTCGGACAGCAGTATGGAAATCCGGTGGCTGGCAGGCGAAGCGCTGATCTCTCTGGGCGAGGATGCCGTCAATGAACTGCTGCGGGCGCTTGAAATCAATTTTAACTCCGTCTTCCTCCGCGAAGGGGCGCATCATGTGCTGCATGCCCTGGAACGGCAGAAACTGCTGGATAAAAAGACTCTCAATGTCCTCGATTCCCTGCGCTACCTGCAGCCGAGCATATCGGTCGGCGTGGCCGCCAAGGAGGCGCTGGAATCTCTTCTGCAGCATTCTGAATGACACACGGAGTCGTTGACGGTTTTGTTGCAAGAGAAAGGAAGCTTTTGAACGGATGCGCCGTTATCACGTCGCTGAACATGCCGATGGATCCACCCTCCCTGAGGATGCGGCTGATGTAAAGACATTATCCTTCGAGGCGTTTAAACATCAGTTCAGGTTTTCACCCGACGGCCTTTCGGAGGCCGAGGCCGGCCGGAGACTCCTTCAGTACGGGTACAACCAGCTTACCGAAAGGAAGGTCAACCCCCTCATCAGGTTCCTCGGTTACTTCTGGGGCCCGATCCCCTGGATGATCGAACTTGCCATGACCTTCTCCGCCCTGGTCAGACACTGGCCCGACTTTTATATCATCCTTGTGCTCCTTGTTGCGAATGCCGTCGTGGGCTTCTGGGAGGAGTACCAGGCCGGTAATGCCATTGACGCACTGAAGGAAAAACTTGCCCTGCGGGCCCGCGTGCGCCGCGATGGCACCTGGCGTATTGTCCCGGCCCGGGAACTCGTTCCCGGCGATCTGATCCGGCTCCACCTCGGCGATATCGTCCCGGCCGACGCACGCCTTCTCGAAGGGGATCCCGTGGAGGTGGATCAGTCGGCCCTGACCGGCGAATCGCTCCCTGTGACCCGCTCCACAGGCGATACGGTCTACGCCGGCTCCATTCTCCGCCAGGGGGAAAATGATGCCCTGGTCTATGGGACGGGCAGGAATACCTATTTCGGCAAAACGGCACAACTGGTCCAGGATGTCCGGACTTCATCCCACTTTCAGCGAGCTGTCCTCAAGATCGGGAACTTCCTGATCGTCATCGCGGTCGTTCTCGTCCTCCTGATCCTTGCTGTCGCACTCTTCCGCGGTGATAAGATGGCCGTCTCCCTCCAGTTCGCACTCGTTCTGACGGTCGCTGCCATTCCAGTCGCCCTGCCTACGGTGCTTTCGGTGACGATGGCAGTGGGTGCGCGTATCCTCGCCCGTAAGGAGGCCATCGTCAGCCGCTTGGCCGCAATCGAAGAGCTGGCCGGCATCGATGTCCTCTGCTCCGACAAAACCGGCACACTGACACAGAATAAACTGACACTGGGCGAACCTTTTGTCGCCGCAGGGGTCGACCGTGAAGGTCTTCTGACCGCCGCTTCGCTTGCCTCCCGCGCCGAGAACCAGGATCCGATCGATCTGGCCGTCCTCAAGGGTCTCCGCGATCAGTCCCGGCTTACCATGTTCAGCATCGTCCGCTTCCAGCCGTTCGATCCGGTCCGCAAGCGGTCTGAAGCATCGGTCCGGGACCGGACGGGAAAAATGTTCAGGGTGACGAAAGGAGCGGCTCAGGTCATTCTTGCCCTGGTGAACGATAGCCGGGAGATCCGGGACTCGGCGGAAAAGGCCGTCAACGGTTTTGCCGTCCGGGGTTTCCGGTCCCTCGCCGTGGCCCGCACCGACGAAGGGGGAACCTGGAGGCTCCTGGGCGTCCTCCCCCTGTTTGACCCTCCCCGCGCGGATTCAAAATCGACAATTGAGGCCGCACGACGGATGGGCGTCAGCGTGAAGATGGTGACCGGCGACCAGCTGGCCATCGGACGCGAGATCGCAGGCCAGCTCGGCCTCGGCACCGATATCCTCGATGCCGCCGTCTGCGAGGATGTGCAGTACCACGAAACCGGCAGAATGGCCGAGAAGATCGAAAAAGCATCAGGTTTCGCACAGGTGTTCCCGGAACATAAATATCATATCGTGGATGTGCTTCAGCAGAATAATCATATCGTCGGCATGACCGGCGACGGGGTCAATGACGCCCCCGCCCTGAAAAAAGCCGACGTCGGAATCGCAGTCTCGGGAGCCACCGACGCTGCCCGCGCAGCCGCGGCCATTGTGCTTCTGACACCCGGCCTGTCCGTCATTATCGAGGCGATCAGGGAAAGCCGGAAGATTTTTCAGCGGATGACGAGCTATGCCGTTTACCGCATCTCCGAAACGATCCGGGTTCTTCTTTTTATGACGCTGTCGATCCTTGTCTTTAATTTCTACCCCGTGACCGCCATTATGATCGTTCTTCTGGCTCTCCTCAACGACGGCGCTATTCTCGCAATCGCGTTTGATCATACCCGCTTTTCCAACGAACCGGAGAGATGGAATATGCGCGAGGTGCTTGAGATTGCCTCGGTCCTGGGACTGGCCGGTGTTTTCGGGTCGTTCGGCCTCTTTTATCTTGCGGAAAGGGTTTTCCACCTGAGCCGGGAGTTTATCCAGCCGCTGATGTATCTGAAACTTTCTGTCGCAGGTCATCTGACGATTTTCCTCACGCGCACCCGCGGCCCCTTCTGGAGCACCCGCCCGGCAAGGATCTTGCTCGTTGCCGTCATCGGGACACAACTCGTTGCCACCCTTATCGCCGTCTATGGTCTCTTTATGCCGCCTATCGGGTGGGCCTGGGCGGGCGGCGTCTGGGCCTATGCCCTTCTGCTGTTTCTGATCAATGACCGGATTAAAATAGCCTTCTATAAAATCCTCGACCAGGACCCCGCCATCGTTCAATCCAGATGACGGATCCCGTCAATATGGGATTTACGTAAAGGGGGTACTCGTTTCGGGATCGGCCTTTCTCATCTCTCTCTACTCTAAATTGTATATGAACCGGGAATTGACTAAACTTGCACGGTTCCTCACCGGCAATCGTGACGAAGGAGGGGAACGGGTGTTCAACAGACTATAGGAGATTTTTCATTGAGAATCATCATCCAGCCGACCGCGGAGGCGATGAGCCGATGGGCTGCAATGTATATCGCGAATAAGATCAACAGGTTCGGACCGGGCCCCCAAAGACCGTTTGTCCTCGGTTTGCCGACCGGCAGCACACCCATCGGGACCTACCGGCAGCTGGCCGCGCTCTGCAAGGCGGGGAAGGTGTCGTTCAAACATGTGGTCACGTTTAATATGGACGAGTATATCGGCCTCCCGGAATCTCACCCGGAAAGCTATCATTTCTTTATGCGGAAAAATTTCTTCGACCACGTCGATATCCTCCCCGGGAATGTCAATATCCTGAACGGCAATGCACCCGACCCTGACCTGGAGTGCCGGCACTTCGAGGAGAAAATCCGCGCCGCCGGCGGTATTCATCTTTTTATGGGGGGTGTGGGCGCCGACGGCCATATCGCCTTCAATGAACCTGGTTCGTCCCTCACATCGCGTACACGCGTCAAAACTCTGAACTATTATACGGTTCTGGCAAATTCCCGCTTTTTCGGGAATGACCCGGATAAGGTCCCGAAAACAGCCCTGACGGTCGGCGTGGGAACGATTATGGACGCCGAGGAGGTGATGATCCTTATCAGCGGCTACGAAAAAGCCCGGGCCCTCAAACAGTGCGTCGAAGAGGGGGTGAATCATTTCTGGACGGTCTCGATGCTTCAGCTTCATAAGCACGGGATCGTTGTCTGCGATGAGGATGCCACGATGGAATTGCGTGTCGGTATTGTGAAGTATTTTAAGGAAATTGAGAAAGACCAGCTGGATCTGAGACTGGACTGACCAATTGCCCGTTACTGCCGATTCTTCATTTTTTCCCGGGGGTAGATCATGATACGTCGCCTGTTGTTGTCTTTTTTCCTCGTCGTTGTTCCCCTTGTCCCCGGATACCTCGTCGCGGGTTCACCGGGGTGCGATTCCTCCTTTTCACTCCTCACGTTCAATCTCCGCTATGATAATCCCGGCGATAGCCTGAACGGCTGGCCGTACCGCAAGGGAAGGGTTGCCGCCCTCATCCGCTACCATGATGCGGATGTCTGCGGATTTCAGGAGGCCCTCAAAGGACAGATCGACGATCTGTCGGATCTGCTTCCGGATTTCGGCTGGTGCGGCGTAGGTCGCGACGACGGCAGATCGGCAGGCGAGTTCAGTCCGATCTTTTATCGGAAAAGCCGTTTCAATGTTCTGCAATCGGGGACGTTCTGGCTCTCCGATTCCCCCGGTACCGCCGGCAGCCGGGGCTGGGATGCCGCATTGCCGCGAATTGTCACATGGGCCCTGCTGCACGACAGGCCAGCCGGCAGGGATTGCCTCTTCCTGAATACGCACTTCGACCATCAGGGGGTCGTCGCACGTCAGATGAGCGCCCGGCTCCTTCTCGATACGGTCAGGACGAAAATAGCCGCCTGGCCCGTTTTCGTCACCGGCGATTTTAACTCGACGGATACCAGCGTTGTGTACAGGATCATGACGGGCTCGGTTCTGAAGGATGCACTGAAGATTTCACGCATCCCCCATTATGGCCCCATGTCTTCGTGGAACGGTTTCCGCGAGATTGAACCCGGCCAGAGGATCGACTTTATCTACGTGTCCGACCGTGTGGAGGTTCTTTCACATGCGATTCTTACCGACAGGTGGGATGGCCGGTTTCCCTCGGATCATCTTCCGGTGATCGCCCGCGTGATGCTGAAGTAATGGCGGTTTTTACAAGGGTGTGGTGCCGGATGCCTCAGAAGCAGGGGAGGCAGTCGATGATGTCGACGATCACTGTTCTGAAGGGTGATACCTCGACCTTGAAGTCGATGCTCAGGAGTGCGGGACCGCCCCGGTTGATTTCAAATGCCCGCACGGTGTAGTTCCCGGGCGGTACAGTGAATTTTGCAAGACCCTGTGCGTCGGTATACAAGGTATCCCCCGTTTCAACAAGGACGATCTTTTTGTTTTCAATCGGCTGGTTCTGCCAGTGGACATAGGCTGTGATGCTTCCACGAAGGTCCCCCGGCTCGGGCAGTAGAATGACTCCCGGGCCGTTTGCACGGACCCAGTAACCTCCGAACGGCTGAAGGGAGACCGCGGCCGTGTATGCGAAACCCGTGTAGGAAAAGAACCTGCTGATGAGATTTCCGGGCGGCATTGTGACGATCTGGTCGATAGCAGTGGGTGCGATGGATGATCCGATCAGGTTCCAGCCAGTGACGACATTTTGCGTGTCAGATAACGACGGGATTCCGGTGATGCCCAGGACCCTGTCCTCGGGAGACCTGTTCCAGAAACCATAGTGAGCCAGCTGCAGATAATTGCCGCAGCAATCATAACCCCCCTGGCCGTAACAATATAACGAAGGCGCTCCGCATGCACCAGGAAATATGAAATTCCTGGCTGTGTCGGTGATGTCCAGTGGAATCGACAGGAGGTTCCATCCCGCCGGCTCTGAGAGCGTGAAGACATCCCTGCCTGTTTCAGCAAAGAATTTTAACACCGCCGACCACCCCCCCGGTCCGCTTGCCGTCATTCCCGCAACCCTGCAGTAATACCCCCTGAGCGAATCCAGGGGACCGATGATCCTCAGCGTGTTGTCGATTGTGGAATCATCCAGGATGATCGATGTGAAGGAGAGGTCGGTGGCAACCTGAAGCTCATATCGGGCGGCAGCCGGAATGCCGCTCCATGTCAGCATCGGTGCCGTTGAAGGCCCGGCGATCGATAGAAATTCCGGGGCCTGGGCCGGTGCGGTTCTGAAAAATATGAACGTGAGAAGCGCAGGGAGGAGAAACACATCCTTCCGGAAACCGATGCTACGCATTCTGAGGGATTTCATTGTCAATGCCGCTTTCTGGGTGATTACCCGACGTTGAGATCAGAATGACGCACGTGGTGTTTGGAGCGCGTCCGGCGTGGTTGAAGATGTGTATGAAGATGTCCCCCGGCAGATCAGCCGCACGGGTGGATCACATGCTATACTAAAGATAACGAGCTGCAGTTTGAATGTCAACATTCTATGGTCAGCGGGATAGTATGGGCCGGAAGAGCTGGGAAAGGAGTTCGTATACCCGCTCCGCCCTCATATAGTCGTTGTCGCTCCGGTGCCACTGGACCGGAAAATCGGGTGTTATACCCTCCATCTCGTTGCTGCCGTCTCTCCGTAGACGCACACAATCGGGCATTTTTACCTGCCCGCCGCTATTTTTGAGTTTAACGGGTATGCCGCCGTTCGTGAATCCCCCCCCGGCGCCGAATGTCGGTTCACCCATGATTTTCGCCGCATCGTTATCCTGCAGCATCGCCGCAAAATATTCCGCCGACGAAGCGGTGCTGTGATCGACCAGGACGATGAGTCGTCCGGAATAGACATGTTCATGATAACGATACCGGCTGGGATAGAAAAGGATAAAACTCGACGGACGGTCAGGCAGGCTTCCCGGCTTGGCATAGGGGAGTATGCAGTCGGGATAGAGGACGGGCTCGGTGACAACAAGCGAACAGGGGGGCGTCCGGTCTTCCCAGATCATGCTGATGTCGCACGGCTTCTCAGCTTCCGTTATCGCCCGGCGGAGGAGAGCGGTCGCCTTATCGAGGTTCTTGTTGTGCGAGGGGGTCTTCCCGGAATCGGCGAGAACGGTCTGCAGCTCCTCCTTGAGTTCTTCCACCCAGTGCCTGTGCCTGATGAATTCCGTCCTCGGTGATCGCAGACGCTTCTTGGTCAGCACACGCGCCGCGGGTTCCACCCAATTGCTTCCTCCCCCGTTCCCTGTGATGTCGACGATGAGCGCCGCGATATTTTCGTTGTTGAGTGCCACAAGCTGGCGCTCCAGTGCCGCGGTGAGGAGATCAGCCGTCCGCCGCTCGACAAGGTCCTCACAACCGGACTGACATACGGAACTGTCCGTCAATCCGAGGTGTTTAAGCACGGTCTCACAGAGCTCCGGGAAGTTGTGCTCGGTGAAAATCGCGATGCGGAGGATGCCAAGGCGCCTTCCATCCCTGAGTCGGAGTGTGCCGGCTGGGAAGTAGCCCGAATCGGGTGTGCTCACCGGCGCATACGCGGAGAGGGAGGAAAAGACGATTCCGGGTTTGACTTTATGCGCGCGGTAACCGAGGCGCTCGCGCAAGCCGATCCGGGTCGTCACGGAGGTATCGTCATTTTGCTCTCTGCGGTCTGCAGCCGGCCATTCTATCCAGAGATGGCCGTCGCCAAAGGTGTCCAGGAATCGTTCAAATACCTTCCGGGCCCCGTCCTCGTTCCCTGCCCGCCCGAGTTGCGCTCCGACACTGTCCGAGAGTGATTTCAGATCCATATGACGGTGCTCCACCCCCCACTCGAGGTTCGCATAGTGCGCGCTCATCTCCTTTTTCAACTGCCCGAAATCTTCCCGCCAGGGAGCAGTGTCGAACGTTTGTGCAGCGCAGGATCTCACTGCGCCAAAGATGAGGACCGAAAAGAGAAATTTTGAAAAGCCGGAATTTTTCATTTGTTTATTCTTGTGTATCTGTCAAATCTAGTTACGCTGGATTAATTAAACAAGATTTTTTCGGATTAATGTTTCCGATAAAGATTAAAAAATGGTAATTTATGCGGG
>JAWOKN010000009.1:0-8219 GCA_033854175.1 Bacteroidota bacterium
GCCTGGTGGACTTTGAAGTAAGACGATCTGATAATTGCTGATCTTTCATCTGATACCTCGGTTATGGTGAACGATCCTAAAATACTGATTTTTAACCTTGGTATCATTTGATACTAACTATAAATAAAGGGACAGATCACTACCACACGTGGAAAGGATCCCTCCCGGTGAAAGCCGGGAGGGATCCTTATTTAGTAGTTCCGTTTCCCTATCAACTGTTGATGAATCTAGTAGCCTGTATAGAACGATGTATTCATCGCACGGGCCAGATGATATCCTCCGATATTCACCAGGGAGGTAGAGACCGTGACATGATAGTTCGTATTGGGGGCAAGCAGGGTATCGGGAACAAAGGACACCTCTGACGACCCGAACTGGAAATGCCCCTTGACTCCTGGGACAATTGAGAAGGCCGAAGGGAAGGATGTCGTATCGACCCTTCCCGTAAAGATCTGGGAAATTCTCGGCGACCGGCTCACGCCTGATGCCCCATCTGTGGGCGTGCTGAACTGCACGGCAAAATCACCCGTCTGGAAAGAAAATGAATACGCCTGGGCGAGGCTGGTAGAATCAAGCGCCTTCAGGGCTGTTGAAATCGTGACAGTATACATCGTATTGGGTGTGAGGTCAAACGCAGGATCGGAATTGAAGCCGTCGATAAACCCCCCGTAACCGTTCCCTATATGGGGTGTTATCGTCACGGCGGATGAAACGGTGGAAACATCGATAAGCCTGGTAAACGTCACAAAGACACTATTATTGAGAGCCACCGAAGTGCTCAGGTTCTGCGGGATGGCGAGTTTCACCGTGAACGGAGGCAATGATCCGAGCCGGAAGGCGGAGGTGAACGCCTGAGGGAGCGGATGCCCCTGGTAGTCCATTGCCCCGGAATCGACCGTTATGATATAGGTGGTATCGGGTGAAAAAGCCATTGTCGGTCCGTAGAATATGGTCGTCGGATTTCCGAGCGGCGCTGAAAAACCTCCATACCACGCTCCCGGGACGGGCGGAGTAATATGGACAAAAGACCGGAAGCTGTCGGGGAACGTACTGTTAAAGAGAATCTGCGGCGTCTCGCTGGCCGACAGGGTATCGCCGTTCATCGGCAGCACCTGGAGGACGCGGAAATACGGTTCGGGTGTGAACGAAAAGCTGAACGGCTGGGGAAGGTGGTTCCCATTGACGTCCGTGACGAGGGTGTCGAATGTGACAGTATACATCACGCCGATCCGGTAAAAATACTGTAACCCCTCCGATGAGTCAAAGAGATCAAACGCGACAGCATTCGTATACTGCGGATACGATCCGTGGAGGCGGGTGATAATGGCGCGGGTTCCCCCCTGGCACCTGACGTTTCCGAAAATAAGGGATGAGGTCGTGATCAGTTTATTAAACTGGACCAAAAAATAGGGGGCTGCATAGACACCGGGGGTATAGACGTTGAAAGGACCCATTGCATTATTGGCAGGGTACGTCGATACGACCTTCGGCTTAATGGCGGGGTCGATGAGGCTCCCGGCGGGGGCGGGTTGGGTAATATAGTCGGTTTCCTTCTTGCACCCTGCAAAAAAAAGGAACAACAAAAACACAAAAAGCAGTGCAGGGAAAGTGGGAAAACCACGAAAAACGAACGGCTTATTCATATCGGATACACCTCCATGTTTTAAGGCGGGCGGGCGACGGTGTGGGGGAAGAACGTTTAGTGTCGACAGTTTAGTGATACCGGAAGTTAAAGTCAAGTTATCTTAAAATCAGAGGCTGAACGCCTCTTAACTCCTTACTTTTATTTAACTTCGGCAGGGTGAAAAATGTTCCTTCCCCCCGGGGACAAAAAACCCCCTTACGCCAGCGCCTGGCGCAAGGGGGGAGTTGAAAAAAAATCCGACATCCCCGGCCATGACAGGGTGGAGATGTGGCCAATATTTTACTGGTGAAGCGAATAGAGATAGAGAATCTCCGCCTGATCCAGCGCGCGGTTATAGATCCTCAGATCATCCATGGCACCGAGCAGAGGAGTATGCTGGTAGAGATTCTCCTCGGACCAGCCGATGATAAGGGAACTGCTGTTCACATTAAATGTTGAATACGAATCCTCGATCGCCTCGGTCGCGACGCCGTTCTCATAGAACTGCATGACATGATTGATCCTGTCGACCACGGCGGTGACAAACACCCACTCGCCCGGGACATGACCGAGAGAATTCAGCTCATGCTGACCGAGGCTATCGCCGGCCGATTTCAGCTCGAGGTAATAATAGGGGAAGACATGCTGTTTGGTATAGAGGGCATATTCCCTGTTTGCAAAATACCCGAACACGGGCCCCCCCTTCACGAGGACATCCATATAGTTACTGACGATGCTGTCGACGCGCAGCCAGAGTGCGATCGTCAGCTGGTTTGACGGATTCAGGGAAGGGGAATTCGGAACGGTGATATAGTTATCGTTACCGTCGAACTGGTAGGCGCTATGGGTGTGACCCCACTGGTCGGTCACATAGTTTGGAAAATTCGACGAACCGTTATTCCCGTTGCCGCTGGAATCGGTCAGGCTGCCGTCGAACGGATAAAAGAGCACAAGTCCCGAGGTGACATCGGGCGGATGGCCCCAGGAGACATGAATTTCGAGGATGCCCGTTGCGGGGAGAAGCTCCAGATCAGCGCTCGTTGTTACGCCCGGGACGATGGTGACATCAGTCTCGCCGGCATAGCGGGTGATATTCTGTGGGTCTCGCGCCTCGACCCTCAGGTGCCAGACACCCACGGCGATATCCGGTACCGTCGTGGTCGCGCTCCGCCCGGTGTCGGCGATCGTCATCTCGACCGTGATCGTATCATAACCCTGGCGGGAGAGAATGGCGACGACCAGCGTGACATCGCTGGGGGGTTCCGTGATCGTAAGAACCATCTTCCCGGAGGCATGCTGTTGGGGTTGTGGTGCGATAATCAATTGATCCTGTTTACAGCTCAGCCCGAAAAGAACAATCAGGAGAATGATACCATATGATGCGAATTTCATGGGAGACACTCCTTCCTTATATATGTTTCATCAAGCTAAAGACAACCCAACCTGAGTAACGCTAACATACTAAAAGGAACGGTGACGGGTTTTGGAACAGAGAGGAGTACAGCACCGGGGGTGGTGCATGATCCTTTACCCTGATATGATGATAATAATGTAACAAGAACGGGGAGTATTGTCAATACCCTTTAAAGCCATGGAAGGAGCACACTGGACCGGTAGGCCTGGTATTCACCCGGAAACAGCTCATAAAGCCTCCTGTTTTCCTCATTTGAGAAAATGCGCGAAAATACATAGAGGCTGCCCCCTATTCCCAGTCCGGCCCAGGTATCAAGGAGGAACCCCACACCGGGAATAACAAGAAGTGCGACAGACGTATAGAGGGGATGCAGGACAATTGCAAAAGGCCCCCTGGTAATCAGTTTATTTTTGGGGACAGAGATAAGGATCTGGACCACCGAAGTAAGCCATACAGGAACGCCGACGAGGAGAAAGATGCAGCCAAGGGCAATCCCAGCCGGGCCCAAATGCAGAGTAAAAACCCGTGGATAGACGACATTCAAGACAATTACGAGCAGGGCAACGGGAAGAGTGGAGCCCATAATTTTATGGCCCGCACCCACAAGAGATTTCATACTCATGATTTCGCCTTCAATCAATCATACAAAATGGCGGCGGCGACTTTTGTTGGACGTTTTCCGGACAAACGGCTGACCAACCGGGACTCAGGGATGCTCGACACCTGCCGGGTAGCGATCTTTCACGAGGTTGAGCCTGACATCATGTTCAAGAAGCGCCTTGAGGCCCGCGAGCACCAGTGTGAACCCCTGTACGGAGTCCATCGCTTGCATCACCACGTCATCGCCGTTTCCGGCAAAACCTTCGTTGGTGATGCTCACAAACGTCCCCTCTTTATGCGGTATGAAGAGCCACTCGACAGAAGTGGGAGTATTTCTTCCGGGCCACTCGATAAGGATGCGTTTATTTGATTCGACCGATTTCACGGTCACGGGAACTGAAATGCCGTAGACATCCCATTCCCACCGCACATTCTTTCCCCTTTCAAGGCGACCGCTGCTTCCTGTAAACCAGAATTTGGTGGTAATGTCCGGATTGACGAAGGCCTCGAACACCTCAGCTACGGGCCGACGGACAAGCATTCCCGTTTTTACAACTGGTACTCGGGTAAGGTGAAGGTTACTCACAGTGACTCCTTTCATACATTACGCATGCTACGGCACCCTCATGCCGGCATGAGGGTGGCTAACTCGCACCGAACCTGACATCAGCAGGACTGAATCATTCCATAGGGTCGGGATCGGAATTGCGATGAATCTGATCCTGGAAACCGAGATGAAGCTGTTTCAACAATACCACGGTATGGTCCATCTCGCCGCCAATATCGAATACACCCGTCAGCATGTCATGGACCAGCCGATAGTTTCCGCTCGTGTCGGTGTCCACCGTTACAATATCGATCAATCGTTTGAGGGTAGTAGCGTTGGCGATCTTTGCAATATCCCTGCCAAGCAACCTCGGGCTGGCCAAACCATAATCGAAATGGTCCTCACTCATCAGATCCTTATCCTTGCCATGAAGACGGTCAGTATTTCCCGCGTCAATATAATGGTTCATGATAAACAGCAGGTCCTGGGCGTCGTTTTTTCGTTGAGGATACTTTTCATGCCATGCGACGAGTTTGAGTATGGCTAAACCGGGCGGATTACAGACTTTGACCACAATGTCGGGATTTGCGTTCATCCGAACCAGGAGCGAATATTCGAAAGCTTCTTTAAAACCGAGTGTTGACATGACGGAATCATCCGATGGCCATCGCACCTCGCCTGTCGGCCTTTCAAGCCCGTCGAAGGGGATTATATCGAGGACGACCCGATCCATGAATTTGAACCGGTGGCGCAGTTTTCTATCCTGAACGAACGCTCCTGATGCCAGGAGGTCCGAGATGAGAGCCTGAAGTTGTTCCCAACTTGGAACTCTGGTGGCGAAGTCGACATCGAGGGTTGCACGACCGGCGGGAATTTCAAACATGATCGAGAAAACAATATCACGAGCGCTTGCCCCGACAAGGAAAAAGGGAATTGCCAATTTAGCCGCACTCTTCTGCAGAGCCGCTACCGTATCGACAATCGACCTTTCAACTTTCCCTGAAATATCTATCGAGAAATTCGTCATAAATCTGTTTCGCCGCTTCGATGTTCCGGGCATCGGCAGTTGCCAGCAGGTCTGCATACACAAGGAGCGGGGGAACGATATCTTTTCTCTGCCCGCGATCCTCAAAATGCCAAAATCGCTCACGCAGTTCGACCGTACCGTTCTCGTCCGTCCTCAGTTTTAAGCCCAGAACGATATCATTCAGCGGCCTTCGAGTATAAATCGTAATAACTTCGGGTTTGAGGTAGTGAGTCAATTTATTCGCCGCCACCTCACCTCCCCAGCGTGCATTATAGGATTGGAGATCGCTGTGCTGCCAAAATGCAGGTTGATCCGCAGTATATCGACCAATGAGTTTTTTGGGGCGCAATTTTTCTGCGTAGGCTGTTAGCCATTTATCCAACAATTCCTGTTTTCTCATCAACGTGCGCTTTTCACGCTGATGACCGGTTAAAAATCCCTGTCTTGTCAGATTTCTCATCACGCCTGCAACCGCTCCGAGAGCTACGCCAGCTTCCTGTGCAATTTCACGGTATGTGGCAGACCCCAACTCCTGTTTGTTGAGCAGTGCGAAGATGACAAGCACGTCCGCACCTCCAAGCACACTTTCCTGTGCGGCCAAACGAAAAGGATGTACAGGTTTACTACCCGTGGTAAAAATATACACCCCATGCGGTCTGTTGATATATGCATTTCCGACCGTATCGATAAACTGAATCCGCAAATCCCTCAACTTTTTTGCAAGATTGTTCGGGACAAAGCGAGTCACCAGAAGCCACCGCTCAGGCTGACCATGAAACTTATGCGCAAGTTTACCTATGGTTATCTCGGTGACATGCAGTCTGACTTCGGCAAAATACTTGATCGGAGCCCCTCTTCTTACCAGTTCAAGGACAGCATCGGGTGCGTCACCGGCGGGTGTCTGCCTTTCCCCACGCATCTTCAATACCAGACCTGTTTCCCGTTCGAACGTGGTCGTTGCGTCGTCGAGTATTTCCATCTCCCTGGTTTTAATGATGCTTTTACTCGTGTTCATATTTTACCATTGTTCATTATTTATGAACATATACAATTTATGAACAAATGTCAAGAGCTCCCGACCGACCAAATTCAACTCATTGAAAATAGAAGTCTTTGGGGGGGCACGAAGGGTTTATATTATCAATAGCCCCCGAAATAAACGTCGGCCAATACGTGCCCCCCCCCCCGCCGGCATCTATCATCGGTTTAATTGCATACGATCCTGCCCGCGACTGACCATGGAATATCAATAAAGATACGGTATCAGCCTCCATGATTTCCTCGAATACTCATCCCACTTCTCGGCAAAATACTCCTTCAGCAAGATCTCCTCGTCATGGATCCGCCATACGAGGTTGATCAGTGACAACACCGTAAGCACGAGTGAAACCGATGAACGGAACACCAAGGCTATACCGAGGAGAAAGAGAAGAATACCCAAGTAGCGGGGATTCCGGATGAATCTAAAGGGCCCGGTGGTTATCAAGACATGCTCCACCTGAATCGTCACCTCGACACTGAACTGTCTGCCGAGGACAAGGACAGCCCAGTTCATCATGAAATAGCCTGCCATCGTGAGTACGAGCCCGGCCAATCTCACAACCGTCGAATCTCCAAGCACAAGGATATCCCTCCTGTCGCAGAAAGGTCCCACGGTCACGACAAGGATCGAGAGAAATTCCAAAAAGATCACGGTGAGTTTCTGACGTTTCACAACCTTCTCGCCCTCACCGTATCCCCGTCCCTGGCGGGGCACAAACAGCACGACAAGGAGGGTTGCCAGGCCCATGAGGATCGTATAGAGGAGTCTTACCGGGTTCGAGAAGTAATTTCCGATGTCTGTGAGGCCCCAGCAAACAAGGGGAAGGCCGAGAAAAGCGGCTATCCCGAACAGGAAGAACACGATCTTATCAATAGTTGCTTTCATGGTATCCTCTCATCTTTCGTCGCAATCCATGGAACCACATCCTGAGAATCCGTTTATCATCACTCCCTTTTCCCCACGTGTCTGAAATGTCCGCATTTCAGTCTTCCACGACAGCATCAGCCTCAATTTCAAGGAGCCATTCGGGATCAATAAACCGGACGACCTGCATGACAGTACTCGCCGGCCGGACATCACGGAAAAACTCCTCATGCACCCGTGTGACCAGTTCCCAATCCTCCATCCGGGTCAGGAGAATTCTCGTACGTATCACATCGGACAATTTGCCCCCAAGCCCCTCGACGGCCGACCGGATTATCTCGAGGCATCGCCCGGCCTGTTGCGACGGATCCCCCGGGGCAATGGTCCGGCCGTCCGGTCCCAGGGGTGCCGTTCCGCTCACGGAAATAATCCGGCCGCTGCGGACTGCCCGTGAAATGCCGACGCGGGGTTCGAACGGCGAACCCGACGAGAAGAGTTTTCGTGACTGCTCCTTCATGGAGGACTCCTTCATAATTGTGGCACACCCTTGTCCGGATCAACCTGTGCAAGCCGGGTTATATCCGAGCATTCAAGAATTTTTGAAGAATAACCGATCCGGGCAACACGGATCATCGACCGGCCGACGTCGGCGAGCGTACAAACAGAGCGCGGAAAAAGCAGCCTCAGCGCCGGATAGAGGGGTATCAATGCATTGGCGATTGTCAGGGTATTCTTCAGACCCTTCGTCGGTCTGATAAGACCAGGTCTGAAGGCATAGACCGCCTTAAAGGGAAGTCTCATGAGATCATTTTCGGTTTTTCCCTTCACGCGGGCCCACATCAGACGCCCCTTTTCGGAACTGTCGGTTCCCGCACCCGACACATAGCAAAAAACCATATCAGGATTCACCTGAGACAGCGTTCCGGCTGCAGCCATCGTCAGATCGTAGGTAATGCGCCGATATTCGTCTTCTGTCTTCCCGAGCGAGGTCACCCCGAGGCAGAAGAAGCAGGCGTTATAGCCTTTCAGTATGTCCCGGATCGCCGAATAGTCGAAGAAATCATCGTGGAGCACTTCGGTAAGCTTTGGATGACGAACGTT
>JAWOKN010000010.1:0-72168 GCA_033854175.1 Bacteroidota bacterium
GACAGACCTCCATGCCACAAGTCCGTGGAT
Source organism: Bacteroidota bacterium (assembly GCA_033854175.1). GTDB lineage: Bacteria > Bacteroidota > Ignavibacteria > UBA10030 > SZUA-254 > DATKPE01. Next base: position 31 of record JAWOKN010000010.1, read on the forward strand.
TGACGGGAAGGCGACACCCGTGGCTTCGGTCGTCGACGATATCGACGGCCAGGCCCGGAATGCCTCCACGCCGGATATCGGCGCCGATGAATTCACCCCTGCTGCCGGATCGACAACGCCACTTGCCGGAACATATACGATTGGAACGGGGGGGACCTATGCGACGTTCAGAGCCGCTGTAAGCGATCTCCTTCTTAAGGGGGTGTCGGCTCCGGTTACGTTTAATGTGATGAAAAAAACTTACAACGAACATATCGTCCTGACACCCATTCCGGGATCGAACAGCACGAACACCGTGACATTCCAGTCCGTCACCGGGATCGCTGCCGACGTTACACTCTATTATCTGACGGCCGCTTCAGCCGACAGCAACTATGTCGTCAAACTGAACGGTGCGGAGAACCTGCGGTTCCATAAGATGATTCTGCAGGCAAATAATAACGCCGGAGCCGGGTATTGCACGGTCTTTAACCTGACCGGCGGCTGGGATAACCTCACCATCGACAGTGCGGTCATCGGCGGGTCGTCCGGTACAACCGGTACGAATCAGGCGCTGATTACGACGACGACCGTTTCGGTGGCCACAGCCTGCTCGATCTATGGAAACACCTTTACCAACGGCGGTTACGGCGTCGACTTTTCGGGGAACGGTACCACCTATATGTCGGGAATTCAGATATATCAGAACACGTTGAGCGGTCTTTATAATGGCCTCGAACTCAGCTACATGGATTCACCGTTGATCGACCAGAATACGTTCACCGGAACGGTCGGAACAGCCATCGAGCTGGATTATTCCCGCAACGGGATACAAGTCACGAAGAACAAAATCACGATGCCCGGCGGTACAGGAATGCTCATGTATAGCTCCACAGGAGGAGCCGGGACGCTCGGGAATCCACCCAGAGCCCTCATCGCCAACAATTTCATCGCCTCAGCCGGTAACGCGACGGGTTTCAACATTTATAACTCCGCGAATTTTGACATCTTCTACAATTCTGTCAATATCAACGGCGGCTCGAGCTCGACCTATGGCTTGTACCAGTCCGCCGGAGGCGGCAATAGTGTGAACATCGAGAATAATATCTTCGCCAATTCGGGGGGCGGATATGCATACGATATCAATACGCCCGCCAATATCGGCACCTCCGATCATAATGATCTGTATACGCCCGGAAACTATATCGCGGCCTGGGGGACTACCTCGTACATAACCCTGGCGGCACTGCAGGCGGCCACGTCGCAGGACGCCAATTCAATCCCCTATAATCCGATGTTCGTCTCGGCCACGGACCTGCATGCGACGAGCCCGTGGATCAACGGCGAGGCAGCACCCGTGGCGACGGTGTCGGACGATATCGACGGCCAGCCCCGCGACCCGTCCACTCCGGATATCGGGGCCGATGAATTTAACCCGGCCCCCGGCACAACACCCCCGCTCTCCGGGGTCTATACGATCGGACAAGGGGGAACCTATCCGACGTTCAGGGCGGCGGTCAGCGACCTCCTCCTGAAAGGCGTGTCGGCACCCGTGACCTTTAACGTCCTCAACGGCACCTATAATGAACATATCGCGATGACCCCCATCCCGGGATCGGATAGTAACAATGTTGTGACGTTTCAGGCCGGCAGCGGAAATCCGGCCAGTGTGACCCTCTATTACCTTACCGCCGCGTCAGCCGACAGCAATTATGTCGTGAAGCTGAACGGAACGGAGAATCTGAGGTTCCGCAAGATGATGCTCCAGGCGAATAATAACTCCGGCGCGAGCTATTGCACGGTGTTCAACCTGAACGGGGGATGGGATAACCTGACCATCGACAGTACGCTGATCACCGGGGCGGCAAATACCACAAATACGAACCAGGCCCTGATCATCACGACAACCAATTCTGTCGCGACGAAATGTACCATCTCATCGAACGTATTTGCGAACGGCGGATATGGTGTGTACCTGGTCGGCGTTAACTCTGTCCCCTATATGTCGGGATTGCAGATCACACAGAACGCCTTCAACGGTTTTTATAACGGTATCTACCTCAATTACCAGAATTCTCCGGTGATGGACCAGAACGTTCTGGCGGGAATCACCTACACGGGCACCGAAATCGACAATTCCGTAAATGCGGTCCAGCTTACCAGAAGCAGATACACCATGACCTCATCGGGCTATGGCGTCTACTTCTATAACGTCGACGGGGGCACTGGCACCCTCGGAAATCCGGCCAGGGGCCTGATCGCCGATAACATGCTCGTCTCGACAGGCACGAACCATGGAATATTCCTCCAGTCATGTGCCAATATTGATATCTACTACAACAGCATCAACATTGTCGGAGCATCCAACGGGACCTATGCGTTGTATGAGAATGGCGCCGCGAATACACACGTGAATATCGAAAATAATATTTTTGCAAGTCCCGGCGGCGGCTATGCCTATTATGTCAACTCGCCTGCCAGCGTGGATAATTCGGATTATAACGATTACTATACGACGGGGGCTACACTGGCCTATTGGAACGGTGCACAGGCGGCCCTGTCGAACCTCCAGGGGGCGAATTCCAAGGATGCGCATTCCCTTTCCGTCAATCCGGCATTTTTCTCGCCGACGAATCTGTACACCATATCACCCGATCTGGACAGCATGGCCACGCCCGTGGCAACCGTGACCACCGATATCGACGGGAAACCCCGGGATGCCAACAAGCCCGATATCGGCGCGGCGGAGTTTTCCCAGGTCACGACCTTCACTCAGGCGATCGCCAACTACTGGAATCTCATATCCCTCCCCGTGACGGTAGCCGATGCCAGCATCCGCACCCTCTACCCGGGCGCCAATACCAAGGCGTATGAATACGGGTCGGGCGGCTATGTCGTCAAGGATACGGTCCGGAATAAATATGGCTACTGGATCAGATACTCAATAAACGTGAATAACCAGATTGTCGGCAACCTCCGGATCAGGGATACGATCGGCGTCTCAACCGGCTGGAACCTCATCGGATCAATCTCCTACCCGGTCGCGGTGAGCAAGATGGTTCAGTCTCCACTGGGGATCATCAATAATACGATATTCAGATACGATCCTTCGGCAGGCTACCGCGTCGCGGATACGATCAAGAGCGGATACGGCTTTTGGGTGAGGACGGCCGCCCCGGGATCGCTCATCCTCGATGTCGCACAAACAACGATCCCTCCGGCCGCCACTGAGAAAAAGAGCGAACCGGTCGATCTGAATCAGCTGAATGTTCTCATGATTCATCAGCCGTCTGGAAATGCATCAAAATCCGGAGTGACCGCAAACCTCTATTTCAGCGGCAATGCGGAGATCGGCACATCGATCGATCAGTTCGATCTGCCGCCGGTTCCGCCTTCACCCGGTTTTGACCTCCGGTACGGCACAAACCGCTACGTCGAGTTCTTCGATGGCTCGTCTGAACGTGAAATGCCCATCCTCCTCCAGGGTCTTGCGGGTTCAGTCAGACTCTCATGGAATCTGAAGGAAACATCATTCGGTAAATATTCCATTGTCGAAAGAACCAGCGGCAGGGTGAGCGCCGAATATCCTCTCACGGTCACGGGTTCTGTCACCATTCAGCCTTCGAGCGAGAAGACGTATGCCCTGAAGGCGGTCGAATTGCCGGCGTCGTTCACGTTGTACCAGAATTACCCGAATCCGTTTAATCCAACGACACGCATCGCCTTTACTCTTCCCCAGGCATCACGGGTGAGTCTGAGGATCTTTAATGTCCTCGGTCAGGAAGTGAGCGCGCCGATCGCGCGCCAGATGATGGATCGTGGTCTCCATACCGTGGATGTTGACGCGCATGGATGGGGCAGCGGTGTCTATTTCTACCAGCTGACCGCCGGAACCTTTACCGATGTCAAGAGGATGGTGCTTCTGAAGTAGTACGGTCCCTCGTTCAAAATGCAAAGCCTCCGGTTTCATCACCCGGAGGCTTTGTCGTTCATGACGGATTGTCCAGCGGAACTACCGGAGGAGGACCATTTTGCGAGTCTTTGTCATCTCTCCCCCGGAAGGTGACGTTACGATAATTTTGTAGATGTAAATACCGCTTGGATAGCTCTCACCGTTCCACTGGACCTCATACTCTCCTGCATCCTCCCGCCTGTCGACCAGCACGCCGAGCGCCTGCCCGAGCATGGTGTAAAGAATGATCTTGACATGCGCCGGTGATGCGATCCCGTACCTGATGGTCGTCGAGGGATTGAAGGGATTCGGATAGTTCTGGCCGAGTTCGAACGCTGCGGGTTTCCCCTGGCCGAAGCCCGGCACGTACTCGAGGATTAACCGGTCTGCCTCGCCTGCGATAACAATATCGGATTGCCCCATCGGATAGACATTGCCTGAGGCGTCCCTGAGCCGTAAGCTCCCCTGAAATGCGGATTGGATGCTGGTGTGAACAGTCACCGGAAATCGTACACCCCGGAGAAGAATCGGTATCTCCTGCCGGTAACCGTCCCGGAGAGACAACAGTTCCAGGTTCCGCTGTGAACCGAACCGGATGTCAAACGCACCTTCCGGGGGAAGGGGCGGCAACTCATAGCGCTCCATGTCGGCGTTGCCGCCGGTGAGATATAACCGTTGTGACCTTTGCTCACCATCCGTCAGGGTGATTGACGTGAAGGCCGGATTTTCATATCCCTTCTGTACCGCCGGTTGATCGGCCGATACGGTGAGAATCAGCTGGCCGTCGGATTTTACCTTGACCCAGTACCCCTGCTTCGGCACGAGACTGTCGCTGGTATAATAGGCCCCCCGGTATCCGTAGAAAGGGGAGGAGATGATGCCGGCCGGGATTGCCGATATCGCGCCCGCAGGGACGGTTTTTGAGGGACCTCCGATGATGTTCCATCCTGCCTTTACCGCGAGTGTCTCACTTCGAACGGTGTCACCAGGGTACGAAAAGCTGTACGGCTGGCTGAACTTCAGCCAGAATCCTTCCCCGGCATTCAATGAGTCAACCGGTATGTACCCGCCGCCGTAGATGAATGCCGAGGAGACTGCTGTCGGAAAGAGCGATGTCTTCACGGGATTGAACGGGGAGAGATCAAGCGAGAGGAGGTTCCACCCGATCAGGACATCCGACGTCGCGTCGATGGTGAAATTGCCGTCGCTGAGGTCGGAGACACCTCCGATTGTCGGATCACTCACCCGGATGAGCCCCGCACTTGTCACGGTGTCGGGGACGGTCCAGTTGTATGACTGGACCGTCGGTGCCAGGCTGTCCGCTATCAGGTGCCATGATGTTCCGTTATCGAGCGAGTACTCGATCCGGACCAGGTTCAGAAACTTCGACGTCCATGCGAGCTGAACAAACTGATTCTCCACGAATATCTCGCCCCCGTTCGGCGAGACCACGGTCACCCGCGGGATACGGACGAGCTTCCGCTCGTAAACACCGCTGCCGAACGTTGCGGCCCGCAGCGACTGGTCCGCGGGAGAGATGCTCAGATCCAGTACCATGGCAGGGTTCATCCCGGCGTTGAATTGCTCCCAGGTCGTGCCGTAATCGGAGGAGTGATAAACACCGAGATCCGTCCCGGCATAGAGGTTGCCGGGATCGGCCGGATCAACGGCGATCGATTGATGGGGGACGTCAACGCCGGACGAAATGTCCGACCAGCTCTGCCCCAGGTTCGTTGTCCGGAAAATATGAGGGGATCCGTACCCTGAAAATGTGACATAGGCCGTCATGCTGTTTGTCGGGTCGAATGCAATATCGGTCGGGTAACGGGATGGCAGTGAGTCGGTCACGTTGGTCCAGTTGCTTCCGCCGTTGGTCGAGGCCCAGATCTGAAAAACCGGCGATGATGAGACCGACGACCCGGTGCCGGCCATGAGGGTGTCGGAACTCCCGTAGGAGACGCCGATGCAGGAGATTTTCGTCCCGTTCAGATCCGCGCCGTTGTTCGTCGCAAACCAGTTCAGCCCGCCGTTCGTGCTTTTGTAGATGTTTTTCGTGCCCGCATACAGGATGCCCGGATTGGAATGCGCGAGGACGAACGGGGCGATGAAATTCGCATTGTCCGGCCCGCCGGGGAGATTGTTGGTGATGGAGAAAAATGAGCTCCCCCCGTTGGTCGACTTTGAGAGGCTGAGATATACATACTCGTCATACATGATGCTGTTGTTCGTGGGATCAATGGCGTTCCATCCCCCGTCACCCACGTCGATTTTACGCCATGCCGTGCTCCCCTGGTACTTGATGACACCGTTGTCCTGCAATCCACCCACCGCGATCGTCGAATCGCTCTCGGAACTGATGAAACCGCTGTAAAACTGGGTCGTCACCAGCCCGCCGTTGATCCCGAAAAAGATGTCGCCTCCGGTGAGCGTCTTGAAGACACCGCCATCGGTCGCGACGTACATGGTCCTGGTCCGCAGGGGATTGAAGACAATGGCATGCTGGTCCGCATGCACGTAGATTGACGTCCCTTCCGCCCCTCCCGGCACGGGTGTCCCCATGTTGAATCCGGTCCAGTCGGATATCTGCGTGAGAGTTGTCCCCCCGTCCACCGAAAGATAGACGTCAAGCCCGGCACAGAAGACGGAATCCGCATTCAGGGGATTGACAGCCACAACGTTGTCGTACCATCCCTGACTGGATACGTAATTGGTGCCGTTCTTCAATCCCCACGTCGATCCCCGGTCGGTCGAAACGTACAGGCCGATCATCCCGCCGTTGTTCGGGTCTCCGTTGCTGATTCCGGCGTAGATCACCGCCGGCGCTGATGGGGAGATCGCAAGGGCGGTGCGCCCGAAATTCGATGTCGGTAATCCTGCGCTCAGCTGAACCCACGTCGTGCCGGAGTTGGTGGTTTTGTAGATCCCCGGATTCACCGTCGAATTGAGGTTCCCGTGGGATGCGTAGAGTGTGCTGGTGTCGTCCGGACTCATGACAATATCCATCGCCATCAGCACGGTCGAAGACTGCCCCCAGTTCACACCTGCATCGGTGGATTTGTAAACTCCCTCGGTCGTCGCAGCGTAAAGGGTGCTTGTGTTGATTGGGTTGATGATGATTTTCTGGACACCGGTCACCTGCGGAATGGTCCACGCGAGATTTGTCTGACCCCAGGTCGCGCCTCCATCGGTGGAACGCAGGATGCCTATGCCGTAGGAGGACCGGGCGCCGGGCGTGCCGACAAGTCCGAAATGGTAAAAACTTAATTCACCCGTTCCGATGTACATGAGATTGGGATTGGAAGGGTTGATCGCAATTGTACTGACGCTCAATGCCGGATACCCGGTGTTCACAAACGTCCAGCCTGTCGTGCCAACCCCGCCCGTCGTCGATTTCCACAGACCACCGCTTGCCGCACCCGCCCAGATGGTGTTGGTGTCACCGGGATCGATGGCCAGCGCCAGGATCCTTCCGCCGATGTTGTTCGGACCGAGCGACGTCCACTGGGATGCCCCCGCGAGGCCGGAGGCGGAAAACCGTTCCTTGCGGATGTTCTGTTTCGATGCCACGAGCGCCTTCTGAAATGCACCCGCCGGTATGTAGCCGAACGGTAATGCCCGCTGGGAATACCACCAGTCGAACATCTCCATCGCGTGATCTTCCTTCTCGTTTTCGATGAGGTTGACCGGTGCACGGTGAAATACCACAAGCAGACCGAGGAAGAACGTAATAAATGAAAAAACGACTTTTTTCGTCATGATGACCGGATGATGTTAAAATAATATATTTTTTCTTTGCGCAAATGTCAATCGGTTTGGCCTGAAATACGCGCTTTCATACCCGGGGCGTCCCCCGGCCACCCGGCGGCTTCCACCCCCTCCGTCTGATGATTCGTCGAGCGAAGAGTACTTCCCGAGTGCGGACGCCGGTCTTCTTGCAAATTTGATGCGGTTTTTATAAATTTTTCAGGAGAAGGGATATTGTCACCCAGTATGACGACCGAAAACCCATCATTTGAACAGGAGGAGCTCCTGGAGGAAGAGACGCTTATCCAGGAACCCGCGAAGGTTATCCTTTTTAATGATGAAGTCCATACCTTTGACGAGGTCATCGGCCAGATTATCAAGGCAACCGGCTGCGATGAGATGAAAGCCGAAGCCCTGACCTGGGAAGTCCATAACACCGGTAAAGCCATGGTCTATGTCGGGCCGATCACAAAGTGCGTGGAGGTAAGCCACGTTCTGGAAGAAATCGAACTGCTCACGCAAATTGAAGTTTAACCATTTCCACAACGGCCGGATGTGCTGTTCCGGCCATTCCCGGTAACCTATGATGACGGCATCTGAAATACGCGGACAATTTTTGCAATTTTTCAGGGAGAGGGCGCATACCATCGTCCCGAGCGCCCCTGTCATCCCCTACGACGATCCCACACTCCTTTTTACGAACGCCGGCATGAATCAGTTCAAGGATGTGTTCCTCGGAACCGGCAGACGCGATTATGTGCGGGCCGCGGACTCACAGAAATGCATCCGTGTGAGCGGTAAACATAACGATCTCGAGGAGGTGGGCCGCGATACCTACCACCATACGTTCTTCGAGATGCTGGGGAACTGGTCGTTCGGCGATTACTATAAAAAGGAGGCCATCGCATGGGCCTGGGAATTACTCACCTCCGTCTGGAAAATGGAGAAACGACGCCTCTATGCCACCGTCTATGAGACGGATGACGAGGCGTTTGATCTGTGGAAAACCTGCACCGATATCCTCCCCTCCCATATCATGAAGTTCGGCGAGAAGGACAACTTTTGGGAGATGGGAGAGACCGGCCCCTGCGGCCCCTGCTCGGAGATCCATATCGATCTGACCCCCGATCTCTCGGGCAGGGATCTGGTGAATGCGGGCGATCCCCGCGTCATGGAGATCTGGAATCTTGTCTTCATCCAGTATGACCGCGACGAGCAGGGTGCCATGACACCCCTCCCCGCAAAACATGTCGACACCGGCATGGGCTTCGAACGGCTCTGCGCCGTGCTCCAGGGGAAGAAATCGAACTATGACACGGATGTCTTTATGCCGGTCATCGCTGCGGTTGCCGAGATCACGAAGAAGGCGTACACCGGCTCGCTCGAATCCGCCTCCGATATCGCGATGCGCGTGGTCGCCGACCATGTCCGCATGCTGACCTTCTCCATCGCCGACGGGGGAATTCCGTCGAATGAGGGGCGCGGTTATGTCATGCGCAGGATCCTCCGCCGCGCCGCACGCTTCGGCCGGACACTCGGTGTGCATGAACCCTTTATCTACCGCGCCGTCGGGGCTGTCGTGAATTCGATGGGCGGCCACTATCCCGAGATCAGCCAGAAACAAACCCTCATCGAACGGGTGATCAGAGGCGAAGAGGAGGGATTTAACGCGACCCTCGACCGCGGGCTGGAAATCTATTCCTCGGTCCTCACCAGGATCGGCCCGTCGGCGGTCTTTCCGGGGGATGAAGCATTCAAACTCTATGACACCTACGGCTTCCCCCTGGATCTCACACAATTGATGGCCAAGGAAAGCGGCCTCGAGGTCGACGTGACGAGGTTCGCGGAACTGATGGAAGAACAACGGAAAAGATCACGGGGGAACTCCCAGGCTTCCATCCTCGATGCCCCGGGGGAGGAGCTCGCCGGCGTCCGCACGCGCCTCGTACGGTCAAGGTTTGACTACACGATGGATCAGGTGGAGTTGACGCGGGGGGACGAGATCACCTTCCTCCACCTCCGCCATGCGGATAAAGAGATGAACGACTGCTTCGTCCTCAGCCGCCCGACCCCGTTTTATGCCGAAGCCGGCGGCCAGGTGGGGGATACCGGCGAGATCATCTTCCGGGATGCCTCGTTTCCGGTCCTCGATACGCGGAAGCAGGAGGAGTTTATCGCCCATTATACCGATGATGCCTCGTGGCACGCTGCCCGGGAAAGGATTCTGGATGGCGAACTGCCGCTTCTGCGGATCGACAAAATGCGCCGCCAGAGTATCATGCGCAACCATACCGCCACGCATCTGTTCCATGAGGCCCTCCGCCGGGTGATCGGCACCCATGCCCACCAGCAGGGCTCGCTCGTGGCCCGGGACCGCCTCCGGTTCGATTTCAACCACTTCGAGAAGGTTACCGCCGATCAGCTCCGGCAGATCGAGGATATCGTGAATGAAAAGATCGCCGATGATATCCTGGTCGAGGCGGAAAATGATTCCGCCAGATGGATCCCGATCGAGGAGGCGAAGAGACGCTATCCGAACGTCAAGATGTTCTTCGGCGATAAATACGGCGACAGGGTGCGCATCGTCGTGATTGATCCGAAATTCTCCGTCGAGCTCTGCGGCGGAACACACGTGAAAACGACACGGGAGATCGGCCTTTTTAAGATCGTCTCCGAGTCGAGCATCGCCAGCGGCGTCCGGCGCATCGAAGCCGTCACCGGCGAGGGCCTCCGCAGATATGTCGAGGAACGGATCGCGAGAATAGGTGAGATCGATGCGCAGATCTCCAGACTCGAAGAGGAGAGGGACCGGCTTGAGAAACAGATGGATCGGGACTCGTCACCACACGTTGGAAAACGCGAATCCCTTACGGCTCTCCACATCCCCGATCTCCTCACTCGGCCGGTTCTCCTGAACGTCGACCTGGCGTTCCAACAGCGTGAGGAGGCCCTCGGGAAGACACTGGAAGCTCTCCAGGATGTCCAGAAGGAACTGAGCAAACTCCGCGTAAGGGAACAGTCGACCGGCATCGACGCCCTCATCGCCCACGCAGTCGCCGTCGGCGGTTTCAAGGTCGTCTCCGCAAGGATCGATGCCGCGAATCCCGAGGAACTGAAAAGCCTCGGGGATGCTCTGCGCGAAAAGCTGCAGTCGGGCGTGGGCGTGCTCGGCGCGGTCATCGCCGGAAAAGTCTCGCTTGTCTGCGTCGTGACCGATGATCTGATCAGGAATAAACATCTGCAGGCGGGCAAGATTGTCGGCGAACTGGCCAAACGCCTGGGCGGGGGCGGCGGCGGCAGACCTCACCTTGCAACCGCCGGCGGGAAGGATGTCGAAAAGCTGGATCAGACGCTGAAGGATGCCCCCTCGATTATTCAAGGATTTCTCCAATGAGCGATGTGAACGATTTTTTTCATTATTCACTTGTCAATATACTATGGCCCATCTTCCCCTGACACTCGTCTACCGTCAAAAATTCATCCAGGATCAGCTTGCCGAAAGCGCTGAGACGAAAAAGAAAATGTTCGAAGCCTGCGCGGGAGATATTCTCAAGGCGATCGATATCCTGATCAACGCCCTGAATGCGAAGAAGAAGATTCTGATCTGCGGCAACGGCGGGAGCGCGGCCGACGCACAGCATCTCGCCACCGAGCTGGTGATCCGGATGACAAAGGCAAACCGTCCCGCCCTTGCGGCGATCGCCCTTACAACGGATTCCTCGATGCTCACGGCAGGAGGGAACGACATCGGTTTTGAGAACGTCTTCGCCCGCCAGGTGGAGGCCCTCGGGTCCCCGGGCGATGTCCTGGTGGCGATCAGCACCAGCGGCAAATCCGAGAACGTCAACCGCGCCGTGACCGAGGCGAGACGCCGCGGCATGAGCGTCATCGGGTTTCTCGGAAAGGACGGCGGAACAACAAAGGCGATGGTCGATGTCCCCATTGTCATCCCCTCGAATGATACACAGCGCATCCAGGAGGGACATATCACCGTCGCACATATTCTCTGCGGCATCATCGAAAATGAGATGTTCGGATGAGGGACCAGCCGGGAAAAGGGGAGGGACGATCTTTGGTGAACTTCAGCATGATCCCGGTTGTTCCCCGCCAGCGGGATGATCTGCGTCCGACCACCACCTGTTATCTGAATGCCGAATAAACATCGCCGACAGGATTTTTTTATCCCCGCCCTCACCGTCCTTGCGGACGTGATCGCCACGGAACTCTCGTTTTTATTTTCCTACTGGCTGAGGTTTAAAACATCCGCACTTTCTTTCCTTCCGCTTCAGGAACAGATCCCACCGCTCCCGGCCTATTTTTATGGATCGCTCCTCGTCATCCTGGTCTGGGTGGGCCTCTTCCAGAACCGCGGTATGTACGGCGCACGCCGCAACGTCTCCTTGACAAATGAATGGTTCGCCGTCGTCAAACTCGTCACCTTCGGAATGCTCATCGTCATGAGCGCAGCCTTCTTTTACCGGGCGTTCTCCTACTCCCGCGTGGTCTTTGGCCTCCTCTGGCTGAGCTCGATCGCCCTGATCACCGCCGGCCGGCTTGCGGTCCGCTCCATCGAGCACTGGCTCTATGCCAGCGGCCGGGAACTCCGCAGTGCGCTCATCATCGGAACGACCGGGGAGGCAAACCGGGTTTTTACCAGGCTCTATAACCATCCGCTGCTCGGCTACCGGCTTGTCGGCTACGTCGGCGATCACCAGGCCGTCCCACCCGCCCCGCTGGCTCAGAGCACATACCTCGGTACGACGGATAACGTGTTTTCCATTGTGAAGGACCATACGATCGAGCTTGCCATTATCGCCCTCGACCGCTCGCAGCATGAGAAACTCTATACCTTCATGCAGGAGTGCGAGGGACTGAATTGTGAATTTCTCGTCATACCGGATATCCTCCAGATGATCTCCGGCGGATTGCGCGTGAAGGAACTCGAGGGGATGTCGTTCATCCGGATGAAAAGCATGCCGATGTCCGCCTGGGGACGCGTCCTGAAACGAACATTCGATATCGTCGTGGCACTGGCGCTTCTTCTGATCCTTTCACCCGTCCTGGTTGTGACCGCCGTACTGATCAAGCTCGATTCCCGGGGACCGGTTCTCTACAGACAGGAACGCGTCGGGGTGGACGGCCAGCATTTCAGGATGATCAAGTTCCGTTCCATGAAACCAGGTGCTGAGGAAGAGACAGGACCCGTGTGGGCCGCAGCGAAGGATCCGCGGAGAACCACGCTGGGGGCTTTTCTCCGTGCAACGAGCATCGATGAACTGCCCCAGCTTCTGAACGTGCTCGCCGGCGAGATGAGCCTCGTCGGCCCCCGCCCCGAACGGCCCTATTTTGTCGAGCGGTTCCGCGAGGATGTCCCCCAGTACCTCGAACGCCACAGGATGAAGACCGGTATGACCGGCTGGGCCCAGGTCAATGGCCTCCGCGGAAATACCTCACTCGAGGAACGCGTGAAATTTGATATTTACTATATCGAAAACTGGTCCCTCCGGTTCGATGTCAAGATTTTATTCCTGACGTTCAGAGCCCTCATTTCACCGAAGGGGTCGTGACCATGTTCCCACTCGACGGGCTGATGCCATGATCATACTTTTTGTATTCTATATCCATGTCGTTGCCGCTGCCGCCGCGTTTACCCGGAGGTGGCAGGAGAGTAACTGGAAGGAGGGGATCCTGGCAGTCGGTTTTCTTGTCCTGATTTTTGTCGTCGGTTGGCAGATGGCGACGTTCATCATGAAACTCTTCGTCGAGCAACGGGGATTCGGTCCCTGGCTTGACCGCGACGCGCTATCACTTCTGTTGCTGACCGTTATGGAAGGGGTCTTTTACTACATCCAGACGCGCAGGAAGAGGAAGGCAGCACGCACCGCCCCCGCCTGATCCCACCTCCAACCCCCGCCCCGCCCCCCGGGGGGGGCGGAGATTCAGTTCTCTCCGTGCCGCCTCGGCGCGTACTCCCGGTCTGCCTGGATCAGCGAGGTGTACGGTCCATCCCAGTCCTTGTAGAAAATATCCCTGAGCCTGCGCGAGAATTTTTCATCCAGAACGACCACACCCAGGTTGCGCGTCGTGTAGAAATAGCTCTTCTCCCAGTTGCTTGTCCCTATCCAGCAGGCACTCGTGTCGATGACGAGATATTTGCAGTGCTCCACACGGGCAAACGGTATGTACCCGCCCGACCAGTCGGGGATTTCACTCAGCTTGACGCGGATTCGGGGGACAAGCGAGAGGCTCTTCAGATAATCGATCGTCGGGTGGTCCTTGGACCAGTCTGCGACGATGATGTTCACGTTCACCCCCCGCACCGCTGCCCCACGAAGGGCGTTGTCAAGCGCTGCGTAATACGTTTTGTCGCGTGAAACCGGCGAGTAGGTCATCACCTGAAGATCGACCTCGCCCCTTGCCCTGGCGATGAGATCGGTGATGTTTTTCTCGTCCCAGAGGGCAGTGTCCGGTATGAGGTTTTTCGGACTCATGGTGGGGATGAACTTCAGCGTGTCATGCCCGCCGGCAAGGACCTCAAGCGGCATCCGGTAGCGGCGGTGCTTCAGGAGACGCCTGATCGCCGCCGGGTCGTTCTTCTCAGCCAGCCGCCAGTCGAGATCGAAAACCTCCCGGTAGATTTTTACCGCCTCCGGATCACGGATCCGGACACCGAGCTCGTGGATGTGCTCGAGCGACCGCCAGTCGAAATTCTGGCTGCCGAGATAGATCTCGCCGTTGTCGACGATGAAATATTTTGCGTGCTGTATCCCGCCGTCAAGCTTTCCATAGTCGATGATCCGGACCGAGATGTTCCCTGTGCTGTCGAGCATGCGGATCGTCTCGGGGTAGGTCCTGGACATCCGGGAATCCGCGATCAGCCGCACCTTCACGCCGCGCACGGCGGCTTCTTTGATCGCCCTGATCACGCTGTCAAACGCCTCTCCCGGCTTGTCCGATATGTAGAACTCCTCGATATCCAGATGCCGGCGTGCATTTCCGATCATCTCCATCCAGACCTGCGGCGCGTTCCGGATGTCCGGATTGTCGAGCGATGTCTCCACAGGCGTGCTCTCGACGAGTTCGAAGTTGCTCGTGGTCTGAGAGCGGAGCGTGATGCTCGTGATGACGATGAGAAGAAGGATGGATTTCATGGCTTTTCCCCTGGCGGTGACATGTTCTGTCCTATCGGCCTTTCCAGTCAGGTTTCCGTTTGTCCCTGAAGGCTTGCATCCCCTCCTTCTGGTCCTCGGTCGCGAACAGGAGATAGAAGTTTTTCCGTTCGAACTCCAGCCCACCCTCGATCGTCGTGTCGAACGATTTCAAAATGGCCTCCTTTGCGAGTCGCACGGCGACAGGCGGTTTGGAGGCGATCTCCCGCGCGAGCGCCTCCGCTTCCTTCAGATAATATTCCACCGGGACAACCTTGTTGACCAGCCCCCAGCGCCACGCCTCCTCGGCAGTGATCATCCTCCCGCTTAAAACCATCTCCATGGCGAGGTATTTACCCGCCGCCCGCGTAAGCCTCTGCGTGCCGCCGGCCCCGGGAATGACCCCGATGTTGATCTCCGGCTGCCCGAATCTCGCCGTTTCGGAGGCGATGATCATGTCGCACGCCATCGCAAGCTCACAACCCCCGCCGAGAGCAAAACCGCTCACGGCGGCAATCAGCGGTTTTTTGATTTTCCGTATCCGGTCCCACCGGGCAAACTGATCCCGCAACAGCATCTCCACGGCTGACGCATCGGCCATCTCCCTGATGTCCGCCCCGGCCGCAAAGGCTTTTTCGCCTCCGGTAAGGATGATGGCGCGGATCTTATCGTCGGCGTCGAGTTCCTCAAGTGCGCCGACAAGCTCCGTCATCATGGCGATGTTCAGCGCGTTCAGAACCTCAGGCCGGTTGAGCTGGATGAGTGCGGTGTTTTCCTCCCGCGATACAACGAGATGCTGGTATGCCATGGGCATGTTACGGGTTTCTCCTTGATGAAAGAATGTGTCTGTCGTGATGCTGCGGCTCTGTGGAACGGGAATAACCTTTTTGGCTATTTTTTCTTCCGGGCGCCGGTCTGCCGCAATTTTTTGTAATCCAAGGGACGCTTTTCCAAAAACGCCCGCAATCCTTCGTGAACTTCCGCCGATGAGGTGTGGACCGTCAGCCAGTCCCTGACGTTTCCAATGGTCAGCCCCCAGGAGAAATCCCTCCAGAAATTCAGCTGCTGCTTGGTGAAGCGCAGGCACTCCGGCAGCTTCTGCAGGAGCTTCTCCGCCAGCGCATCGACGGCACTGTCGAGTTTTTTTCTGGGTACGACCTGGTTGACAAGCCCCCAGGCGAGCGCCCGCTCGGCAGGGATTTCCTCGCAGAGATAGATCATCTCGCGCGCCCTCCGGTCACCAATTATCAGCGGAAGCCACTGCGCAGCACCTGCCCCGGGGACACTCCCCCGGCTTACTCCGATGTGACGGATGGTGATGTCGTCGGCAGCAACCGCCAGATCACACGAAATTTGAAGCTCGTTTCCTCCCCCCACAACCATGCCGTTGAGCCTCGCAATGGTCGGCTTCCCGATCGTGCGTAACCGGTCGAATGTCTCGATGAAAACTCCCATCCACTTGTAAAAATTCCCCGGCGCCGAAAGGAAATCCGTGCCCCATTCCTTGATGTCGGCACCGGTGCAAAACGCCCTTGTGCCCGCACCGGTGATGATCACAACTCCGATGCCGTCATCCCATGCAGCATCCTTCAGCGCACAACCAAGCTCCTCGAGCGTCCGCAAATCGAGTGCGTTGTGCACTTCCGGACGGTTCAGCGTGATGGTCGCCCTGTGGTCCTTTTTTGAGTAAAGTATGGTCGCGAATTTGTACGACGAGGCAGGTTTTCCGGAATATTTTTTCATCCGCCGACCTCCCCGTAAAAGAGCGTGACGATGTCCGAGGCGAAGCCCATCAGATCCCTCACCGCAGCCCGGCCCTCGGCAGAGGCGTTGGCCGCGTTCATTTCCTCCATCGAATCGTAATACATCTCGGCCATCAGGTGGTACCGCGCCTCACCCATCGGCGCACCCGTGATCCGGGTGATCTCGATCTTTTTCAGACCGGGAATCTGCTTGATGAGCGGTATGTGCACCCCGAAGTAGTGCTTTTCGAATCCTTCCACGTCCTCGGGTTTTCGGTAAAGAGCAGTGAGTTTGATCATGATCGGCTACGCTTGTTCTTGATGCGGTAAATATACCCACCCCCCGTACAAGAAGCAAGGAATCGAAGGTACGACGCGTCAGGGGCAACCCCCCCGGCAACACTCCGCCCATATCCTGTCAGCCTCCCCTCGTCGGATGATCCCCTTAAGCCAGTCTCCATACGCTGATTGAAATTCCATCAAATATTTGCTACCTTTCCCAACGTCTGATCTCATACTTTCGTTCTATGCTGAAGAAAATGCTCTCCCCCGGGATCCTCCCGGGCCTTCTTGTTTCCGTATTCTGCTTCATCCTCTATTATACAACTCTCTGTCCCACGACCGACTTTATCGACAGCGGAGAACTGACAACGGTCGCCTATACACTCGGCGTGGCCCACCCGACCGGATATCCACTGTTTACACTCATAGGGTGGATTTTTTCACACCTTCCGGTCGCCTCAAGCGTCGTTTTCCGGATGAACATCATGGCGGCAGTATTGTGCGCGGCGGGCCTTTTCATTTTTTACCGGTTTCTCTATTTTTTCCTCAACGAAATCCTCCGGGTGAAGACATCAGCCGATCCCCTCATCTCCGCCGTTCCTCCGCTTGCGGGCACGATCGTCCTCGGTTTATCGACGACGTTCTGGGATCAGGCCAACGCCGTGGAGGTGTATTCCCTTCATACGGTGTTCCTCTCCTCACTCCTCCTTTTGATTACCAGGGCCGTGTGGAAGGACCGACAGCCTGATGCGTCCCCCCGGCACCGTTTCTGGATCTGGCAGGCGTTCGCGTTCATACTCGGCCTGTCGTTTACCAACCATATGACCACCATCCTCCTTGCCCCGGCATGCATCTATTATTATTTTGCCGCGTCGGGGGTGTTTCAAAGGAGATCATGGATCCATCTCCTGCGCCTTGCCCCGGCATTTCTCCTCGGCCTCTCGGCGTACCTCTACCTCCCTGTCAGAGCCGCCGAACATCCCCTGTTGAACTGGGGAAACCCGTCCGATCTTGAGAGATTATGGTGGCATTTTACCGCAAAACAATACCGGGTCTGGATCACGTTTTTCTCATCCGAGAGCGCACCGAAACAACTCAACTACTTTCTCAGCACAACCGCCGGGAAGTTTGCCTATGTGCCGGTTCTTCTCGCGCTTGCCGGTCTGGTGAGCCTCTGGAAAAGGTCGCGCGTGCATCTCACGTTCACACTGCTCCTTTTTCTGGGCTGCGTCCTCTATGCGATCAATTACGACATCCACGATATCGATTCCTATTTTCTCCTGGCGTTTTATACCGTCGCGGTGTGGGCAGCCGTCGGAAGTGCAAAACTTCTGGAAGCAGTCCGGGAAGGGAGGAGGAAGACCACAATCGCACTTGCCGGGGCCGGCCTGCTCACCGCGGTCATGCTCACAAATTTTTCCGACGCCGACGAACATTCCCGCTATCTCGTCGAGGACTATACACGCGATATGCTCAACTCGGTCGATACCAACGCGATTGTCATTTCCTACCAGTGGGATTATTTTGTCTCGGCCGCATACTATTTCCAGATCGTGGAGGGCGTCCGTCCCGACGTCACGATCATCGATAAGGAACTTCTCCGCCGCTCCTGGTACTACCAGCAGATTCAATGGCGTTACCCCTGGCTCTATGCCGCCTCCAGACCCGAAATCGAAGCCTTCCTCAGGGAACTGTATAAGTTTGAACATGACCTGCCGTATGACCCGAACATGATCGAAAGGAGATATAGTGCGGTCATCCACAGCTTCATCGACCACCACTATTCCGACCGGCCTATTTATGCGACACCCGAGATCGAACAATCATACATTTCGGGGTATTCCAAGGTACCCTCAGGCCTTGCCTTCAGACTCTATAAGGACGGGGCCTACCACCCGATCAAAAGCCCCCGGTTCTCCTTCCGCATACCCCCCAGAAGGGACCAGTATGTCGATGGCCTCCTCGGCCAGTATGCCCGTGCCTACGTAAATGCCTCAATTTATATGCACTTAGGAGGAAGGGATGACCTGGCTCTGCCACTCCTCGACCAGGCCCTGGCCCTTCAGCCTGACATGCCTGAGGCCATTTCCTTGAAGGAATCAATTATGAGAAAGGGGTAAGTGGGTAAAAATACCTGCCGATGGCATATTTATTGTTTGACTTTTAATCAGAATTTATTATATTAACTGGTTTGAAAAGATATATACCCGCCTACTATTACGGATGTTTCCCGTGTTCGATGATCTCATGATGGAAATCCTGAGCACGGGTTTTTTATACTCCAAGTGTGATGATCATGTGCGGGTCATGGAAAGTTTTGTCGTCGCGTCTTCATACACCTGAGGGTGCAATGCTGGCGTAGCTCAGCTGGTAGAGCAGCTGACTTGTAATCAGCAGGTCACCAGTTCGATTCTGGTCGCCAGCTCAGCTCATCATGATGTGAATCGCGGTCGTGTCATTCAAAAGTCGGGAACGCGAAACGGTTGCCCGATGAACAACGGGCAGGTAGCAAAGTGGTCAACTGCAACAGACTGTAAATCTGTCGGCTCCGGCCTTCGGAGGTTCGAATCCCCCCCTGCCCACGAACCGGAACTGAAGGACTTCCCGGCCACGTTGCTGCGACGACCGGGCGACGGACATGAAGACGGGAACATAGCGCGGGAGTAACTCAGTTGGCAGAGTCACAGCCTTCCAAGCTGTTGGTCGCGGGTTCGAATCCCGTCTCCCGCTCTCCTTGTGAAAGGAGTTCGAGGATGCTTGCGTAGCTCAGTTGGTAGAGCACATCCTTGGTAAGGATGAGGTCATCGGTTCAATCCCGATCGCAAGCTCGGAAAAAAATTTGATGAACAACAGGAGCAGGTACCATGCGCGATATCATTACACTCGAGTGCGCCGATTGCAAGAGGCGGAACTATACCACCACGAAGAACAAGAAGAAACAATCGGGAAGGGTCGAGTACAAGAAGTATTGCCCCTGGTGCCTCAAACGCACAACACACAAAGAAACCAAGTAACGGACCCTTACGTCAGTAGCTCAACTGGCTAGAGCAGCGGTCTCCAAAACCGCAGGTTGGGGGTTCAAATCCCTCCTGACGTGCACACGTGCATGACTGGAACCAGGGAAAAGGATTTATGAAAGAAAAAATTATTGCCTTCTTCACCGATGTCGTGAAGGAAATGAAAAAAGTCACATGGCCCCACAAGGAGGAACTCCGCGAATCCACCGTCGTCGTCCTCGTCGTGTGCGGCATTATCGCCCTGTTTATCTTCGGGGTCGACTGGGTCGTGAGCAATATTCTGAAACTGATTATTTAACGTGGACTCGGAAACCGTGAGCAAGGAAGCACCCAAAAAACGCTGGTACGCCGTCCGGACATACTCGGGCCATGAAAATAAGGTCAAGGCCCACCTCGAAAGCGAAGTGAAACATGCGAACTTCGGCGAGAGGATCACCAATGTCATGGTTCCCGCCGACAAGATCTTCGAGATCAAGGAAGGGAAAAAGAAAAGCAAAACCAAGACCTTTTTCCCCGGGTATATCCTCGTCGAGGCCGTTCTGGATAAGGAGACCAAACACCTGATCCTCAACACACCCTCGGTGATCAGCTTTGTGGGCCCCAGGAATGAACCGACCCCGTTGCAGGTGGATGAGGTGAAACGCCTGATCGGCCGGATGGAGGAACGGAAGGATGTCGAGGTCCTCGAAGTCCCCTTCCGCGTCGGCGATGCCGTCAAAGTCACCGACGGGCCCTTCAACAACTTTACCGGTTTTGTGCAGGATGTCAACGAGGAGAGGATGAAACTCCGCGTTATGGTCAGCATCTTCGGACGGAAAACCCCCGTCGAACTGGATTTTAACCAGGTGGAATTAGAAAAGTAAATCACTTATCGCAGGTCAGCAATTATGAAAAAAGTTTCAGGCTTCATCAAACTCCAGATACCGGCCGGCCAGGCGAATCCTGCCCCCCCCATCGGCCCCGCACTCGGCCAGAAAGGGGTCAATATCATGGAGTTCTGTAAACAGTTCAATGCACGGACGCAGGAGAAAAAGGGACTCATCATCCCTGTCGTCATCACGGTGTTTACCGACAAGTCATTCACGTTTATCACCAAAACACCCCCCGCATCGGTCCTCCTGGCAAAAGCCGCACAGCTCGAAAAGGGTTCCGGCGAGCCGAACAGGAATAAGGTGGGGAAGGTGACGAAAAAACAGGTCCGGGAAATCGCCGAGATGAAGATGCCGGATCTGAACGCAAATGATATCGAGGCGGCCATGAAAATGGTCGCGGGAACAGCCCGCAGCATGGGCATAACGGTCGTCGACTAGTGAATCTCGTGGAAGTCCGCACCGGAAATTCGGCGCGGACGCTCGTACCACTATCATAAGGAACAGACAGCATGAAACGGAGCAAACGATATAAAGCCGCGGCAACGAAGCTCGAACCGAAGAAGTATTATTCGATCGAGGATGCGGTCGCGCGGGTGAAGGAAATGTCGACGGCAAAGTTCGTCGAGGCGGTCGATATCGCCATACGCCTTGGCGTCGATCCCAAGAAGGCCGATCAGGCAGTCCGCGGAACGGTCGCCCTTCCGCACGGAATCGGCAAGGAAGTCAAGGTCCTCGTCATCACCAAACCGCCGAAGGACGAGGAGGCCAGGTCGGCCGGCGCCGATCATGTCGGCTTCCAGGACTATATCCAGAAGATCCAGGGCGGCTGGGCCGATATCGATGTCATCATCGCAACACCCGACGTCATGGGCGATGTCGGCAAGCTCGGAAAGGTCCTCGGACCCAGAGGCCTCATGCCAAATCCCAAGAGCGGCACCGTCACGCCCGATGTGGCAAAAGCCGTCAGGGAAGTCAAGGCGGGGAAAATCGAGTTCCGCGTCGATAAGGCGGGCATCCTCCACGCTACGGTCGGGAAGGCGAACTTCGAAAATCAGAAACTCGTCGAAAACATCAATGCGTTTGTCGCGACCGTCCTCCGTGCAAAACCCGCGACGGCAAAGGGACAGTATGTCAAGAGCATCTCCCTTTCCAGCACCATGGGGCCGGGCGTCCATATTGACAAGAATGTGGTTGTACCACACTAGGATTTGAATATTACGCACTCAGAATACATCAGATTTGCCTGCTGCTCCGCATGCCACGTGCGGGGGCTTCTCAGCCGGCAATGACTCGTATTGAGGATATCATGAAACGAAACGAAAAGGACCAGATTATCGCAGACGTCCGCGAGAAGGCGTCACATGCGACCGGTATGTACTTCGCCGACTTTACCGGGATAACCGTCGGGGAGATCACCGAACTCCGGCGGGAGTTCCGTAAGGCCAAGGTCGATTATCGCGTGGTGAAGAATACCCTCGCCCGTAAGGCCCTCGAGTCGGTCGGCGGCTATGACAAGGTTCTCGACAGACTTGTCGCGCCGACTGCCATCGCGTTCGCCTACGATGATCCCGTCGCACCTGCAAGGATTATCAAGAAGTTTCGCGATAAGAACGAAAAGTTTGTCCTCAAGATCTGCGTGATCGAAAAACAGGTCTTCGAGGGGAAACAACTGAACGATATCGCCAAACTCCCGTCCCGGCCGGAACTCATCGCCGGGATCCTGGGCAGCATCCAGGCACCGGCCTCCGGCATCGCCGGAGCCGTCAGCGCCGTCATGCGGGATCTCGTGAGCGTTATCGGTCAGATCGAACAGAAAAAAGCGGCCTGACGATGCATCTGCAGATCATCATTCACTAACCACATTTTTGAAAAAGGAGATCAGTCCCATGTCAGTAGTTCAGGAAATCGTTGAGAAGATTGAAAAGTTGACGCTTCTGGAGGCCTCGGAGCTCAAAAAGGCGCTTGAAGACAAGTTCGGCGTCACCGCCGCTGCCCCGATGATGATGGCCGGCGGCGTCATGCCGGCCGCAGCCGGTGCAGCACCCGCTGCCGCCGAGGTGCAAACCGAATTCACGGTCCTCCTCAAAACTTCCGGAGCACAGAAGATCAACGTCATCAAGGTCGTCCGCGCGGCAACAGGCCTCGGCCTCAAAGAAGCCAAGGACCTCGTCGACGGCGCACCCAAGAACGTGAAAGAGGGTCTCAATAAGGATGATGCTGAGAAACTCAAGAAGGAACTCGAGGAAGCAGGCGCAACAGTCGAACTGAAGTAATATCGTCGGCACGACCCGTACGTCCAAACTTCATCGATATTTCGCCCGATCGATCGGCGATCAATGGAGAACGGTACCGATAACCTGGATTCGTCCGGGTTATCGGTTTCCTGTTTATTTTCCGCAGGCCCACATGTCGCCCGCGGGCGGTGATTATCATTGGTGCAAATGTCTGTCTTGTTCATCTAGCAAGGAGAGTCTACTTTGAAAAATCCAACCGGTAACTCGAACGGCCGCATCTCGTTTTCCAAAATCCCGGAAATCCTTGAATATCCGGACCTGCTGAACGTCCAGCTGGAATCGTGGGAAAGCTTTCTCCAGGCCGGCGTCACCCCCGCGAAACGCCAGAACAGGGGGCTCCAGCAGATTTTTACGATGAATTTCCCGATCACCGACGCTCGCGAGAACTATATCCTCGAGTTCGTCGAGTACTATGTCGAGAAACCGAAGTACTCGGTGATCGAATGCCAGGAACGGGGCCTGACCTATGCCGTTCCGCTCAAATGCAAACTGCGCCTTTCCACCAAGACCGAGGACGGTAAAGGCTACACCGACACGATGGAACAGGAGGTCTACCTCGGCAACCTCCCCGTCATGACGCACCGCGGCACCTTCATCATCAACGGCGCCGAACGCGTCGTCGTCAGCCAGCTCCACCGCTCACCCGGCGTCTTCTTCGACGAATCGGTCCACCCGAACGGCATGTCGATCTACTCCGCACGCGTCATCCCGTTCCGCGGATCATGGGTGGAGTTTACCACCGATATCAGCAATGTCATGTATGTCTACATCGACAGGAAGAAGAAGTTTCCCGTCACGACTCTCCTCCGCGCCCTGGGGTATTCCTCGGACGATGAGATATTGCAGCTCTTCAACCTCGTCGAGGAGGTCGACCCGCATAAGGTGAACCTCAAGGAGTACATCGGAAGGATCATCTGCAGCGACGTCGTCGACAAGAAGACCGGCGAAATCTTCATCAACAAGGACGCCCAGTTCACCGAGGAACTCCTGAAGAAGGTCAAGAAATCCGAGATCAAGAAAATACGGTTCCTCAAGTACGAGGGCGTGGGCGAAAGTTCCGTCATCGCCAATACGATCTCCAAGGATATCGCTCGCTCGGATGAGGAAGCCCTGAACGCGATCTACCAGCAGCTCCGCTCGGGCGAGGCCCCGGACCTCGACACCGCGAAGAACCTCCTCGAACGCCTCTTCTTCAACGAGAAACGCTACGACCTCGGCGATGTCGGCCGCTACCGGATGAACGCCAAGCTCGGCCTCGAAGTTCCGACCACGATCACCACCCTCACCAAAGAGGACATCATCGCGATCATCAATTATCTGGTTGACCTGCAGCAGGGCCGGAAGACCGTCGACGATATCGATCACCTCGGCAACCGGCGCGTACGGACCGTCGGGGAACAGATCGGACAGCAGTTTACCATCGGGCTTGCCCGCATGGCACGCACGATCCGCGAACGCCTGAGCCTCCGCGACCAGGAAAAGATCACACCCCAGGACATGGTGAATGCCCGCACGATCACAAGCGTCATCAACGCCTTTTTCGGCACGAATCAATTGTCCCAGTTCATGGATCAGACCAATCCGCTTGCGGAGATCACCCACAAGCGCCGCATGTCGGCACTCGGCCCCGGCGGCCTGACCCGCGAACGGGCCGGATTCGAGGTCCGCGACGTCCATTATACCCACTACGGACGCCTCTGCCCGATCGAAACACCCGAGGGTCCCAATATCGGCCTGATCTCCTCGCTCACGATCCATGCACGCGTCAATGAGTTTGGCTTTATCGAAACCCCCTACCGCAAGGTCAAGAACGGAAGGGTCAGCGACGAACTGGTCTACATGACGGCCGAAAAAGAGGATATCCATACAATCGCCCAGGCCAACGCGACGTTCGACGACAAGGGGAAATTCACCACCGAACGGGTCAAGGCCAGAATCCAGAGCGATTATCTCATGGCGAAACCCGAGGAGGTCCAGTATATGGACATCGCTCCCAACCAGATCGCCAGCGCCGCCGCAGCCCTCATTCCGTTCCTCGAACATGATGACGCCAACCGCGCCCTCATGGGCTCGAATATGCAGCGCCAGGCGGTTCCGCTTCTCCGGCCCCAGTCGCCCATTGTCGGCACCGGCCTGGAGGAAAAAATCGCCCACGATGCCAGAACCATGATCGTCGCCGAACGCAACGGCGCCATCGA
This sequence comes from Bacteroidota bacterium, assembly GCA_033854175.1. Lineage (GTDB taxonomy): Bacteria > Bacteroidota > Ignavibacteria > UBA10030 > SZUA-254 > DATKPE01. Next base: position 25,259 of record JAWOKN010000010.1, read on the forward strand.
ATATGTCGACTCGAATACCATCGTCGTCAACTACGACATCGATGAAAACAGCGTCGATGCCCTGGTGAGCTTCGAGGAGAAGAAACGCGTGGAGTACCAGCTGATCAAGTTCTTCAGGACCAACCAGGATACCGCCATCAACCAGAAGGCGATCGTTGTTCCGGGCCAGCGCGTCAAGAAGGGCGAGGTCCTCGCCGACGGATGCGCAACCGAACACGGCGAACTGGCTCTCGGCCGCAATGTCCTTGTGGCCTTCATGCCGTGGCGGGGATATAATTTTGAGGACGCCATCGTCATCAATGAACGGATGGTCGCCGAGGATACCTTCTCATCGATCCATATCGAGGAGTTTGAACTCCAGGTCAGGGATACGAAACGCGGCGAGGAGGAGCTCACACGGGAAATTCCGAACGTGAGCGAGGACGCCGTCAAGGACCTGGACGAGAACGGCGTGATCAGGGTCGGGGCGGAGGTCACCGAGGGGGATATCCTCATCGGGAAAATCACACCGAAGGGAGAAACCGAATCGACACCCGAGGAAAAACTCCTCAAAGCCATCTTCGGCGAAAAGGCCGGCGATGTCAAGGACGCCTCGCTCAAGGCACCCCCGGGGATGAAGGGGATCGTCATCGCAACAAAACTCTTCTCCCGGAAGAAGAAGGACGCGGAGTCCAAAAAGGAGGACAAACGCATCAATGAACAGCTCGACAAGACCCATAAGAAAGCCCTGACCGATATCGAGGAAAAACTGGTGAAGAAACTCGGCGCACTCCTCGACGGGGAAAAATCCGCCGGCATCCGCACAACCTCCGGCGACGTCGTCTTCCGCGCAGGAACACAGCTGAAACCCGAATCGTTCGCGAATCTCGACACGCTCCAGAAACTCGACTACCGGTCGGATTGGGTCGAGGATAAAAAGAAAAATTCCCTCGTCACCCGCATCTTCGAGAACTATTTCCAGAAGCAGAACGACCTGGATGAGTACTTTAAACACGAGAAGACCAAGGTGATGCTGGGGGATGAACTTCCCTCGGGCATCGTCCAGCTGGCCAAGGTCTATGTCGCGAAAAAACGGAAGCTCTCCGTCGGCGATAAAATGGCCGGCCGCCACGGCAATAAGGGGGTCGTTGCGAAAATTGTCCCCCAGGAGGATATGCCGTTTATGACCGACGGTACCGCCGTCGATATCGTCCTCAATCCGCTCGGCGTACCCTCCCGTATGAACCTCGGACAGCTGTTCGAAACCGCACTCGGCTGGGCGGGGTATAAACTCGGCACACGATATGCGACGCCGATTTTTGACGGCGCATCATGGGAAGACGTCCAGGGGGAACTCGAGAAGGCATCGCTCGATACCAATTCGAAGGCGATCCTGTGCGACGGCAGAACAGGCGAGCCGTTTGACCAGGAAGTCACCGTCGGATATATCTATATGATGAAACTGTCCCACCTGGTCGATGATAAGATCCACGCACGGTCGATCGGCCCCTACTCGCTCATCACCCAGCAGCCCCTCGGCGGCAAAGCCCAGTTCGGCGGCCAGCGGTTCGGCGAGATGGAAGTGTGGGCCCTCGAAGCCTACGGCGCGGCCAATATCCTCCAGGAGATCCTCACCGTCAAGAGCGACGACGTCTACGGGCGCGCCAAACTCTATGAATCGATCGTGAAGGGGGATAATTTACCCGAGCCCAATGTTCCCGAATCGTTCAACGTGCTCATACGGGAACTGATGGGCCTCGGACTTGATCTGAAGATTGAATAACCTTTAATCCGGAGAGATCACCTATGACGTTCACACATGAAGCGATCATCAAGAAAAACTTTTCCAGGATCACCATCACGCTGGCCTCCTCGGACCTGATACTTTCGAGGTCCCACGGCGAGGTGACGAAACCGGAAACGATCAACTACCGCTCCTTCCGGCCCGAAAAAGACGGCCTCTTCTGCGAAAAGATATTCGGACCGGTCCGCGACTGGGAATGCCATTGCGGAAAGTATAAACGCATCCGCTATAAAGGCATCATCTGCGACCGTTGCGGCGTCGAGGTGACGCAGAAAAGCGTCCGCCGCGAACGGATGGGGCATATTTCCCTTGCCGTCCCCATCGTCCATATCTGGTATTTCAAATCGACACCCTCGAAGATCGGCAACCTCCTCGGTCTTTCCAACAAGGACCTCGAGCGCATCATCTATTATGAATCGTATGTCGTCGTTCAGCCCGGAACAACGGGCCTGAAACAGATGGACCTTCTGTCGGAGGAACAGTATTACGATGTGCTCGCCTCACTCCCCGAGAAACACCACGATCTCGACGATACCGACGACCGGAAGTTCATCGCAAAGATCGGCGGCGACGCCATCAAAGCGCTCCTCAAACGGGTCGATATCGAACTTCTGGCGGGGGAACTCCGGAAGGTGTCGAAGGAAGAGTCTTCGGTCCAGAAAAAACAGGAACTCCTTAAACGGCTCCGCGTCGTCGACGCGTTCCGCGAACGCGAGAACGGCCCACTGAATAAACCCGAGTGGATGGTCCTCGACGTCATCCCGGTCATTCCGCCTGAACTGCGGCCGCTTGTTCCCCTGGAGGGGGGACGCTTTGCCACGTCGGACCTGAATGACCTCTACCGCCGCGTCATTATCCGGAACAACCGGCTGAAGCGGCTCATTGAAATTAAAGCCCCCGAAGTCATCCTCCGGAATGAAAAACGGATGCTTCAGGAAGCGGTCGATTCACTGTTTGACAATTCCCGCCGCGTCAATGCGGTCCGCTCCGATAATAACCGGGCCCTCAAGTCCCTCTCGGATATGCTCAAGGGGAAACAGGGGAGGTTCCGCCAGAACCTGCTCGGCAAACGTGTCGACTATTCGGGACGATCCGTCATCGTCGTCGGTCCGGAACTGAAATTGCACGAATGCGGGCTGCCGAAGGATATGGCCGTGGAACTCTTCAAGCCGTTTATCATCCGCAAACTGATCGAACGGGGTCTGGTTAAAACCGTGAAGAGCGCGAAGAAAATGGTCGACAAAAAAGGCCCCGAGGTCTGGGAAATCCTCGAGAATATCATCGACGGACATCCGGTCCTCCTCAACCGCGCACCGACCCTCCACCGCCTCGGCATTCAGGCGTTCCAGCCCGTCCTGGTGGAAGGGAAGGCCATCCGCATCCACCCGATGGTCTGCACCGCATTCAACGCGGACTTCGACGGCGACCAGATGGCTGTCCATGTCCCGCTTTCATTCGACGCCCAGCTTGAGGCCCGGATTCTCATGCTGTCGAGCCATAATATTCTCTCCCCCTCCAACGGCTCGCCGATCGTCCATCCGACACAGGACCAGGTCCTGGGCTCGTACTACCTGACAAAATCCAGGGCCGGCGACGTGGGCGAGGGGAAGATGTTTTCTTCCGCCGAAGAGGTCATCGTCGCCCATAATCTCGGGCGCCTCGGTCTGCATGCGAAAATCAAGGTGCGGATCGACAAGAAACTCATCGAGACCACGACAGGCCGAGTCATCTTCAACCAGATCGTCCCGAAGGAACTCGGCTTCATCAACGAACTCCTGAACAAGAAACGCCTAACCCAGATCGTCCAGGCGGTTTTCCGCACCTGCGGCAACCTGCGCACGGCGGAATTTCTCGACCAGCTCAAGGATCTCGGATTTTCCTACGCCACCAAGGGGGGCCTGTCGGTCAGCGTCGGCGACGTCGTCATTCCGAAGGAAAAAGAGGACATCATCGGAAAGGCCCTCAAGGATGTCGACAACGTCCAGAACCAGTATTTCCGCGGCTTCATCACGAACGGAGAACGGTATAACAAGGTCATCGACATCTGGACCCGCACCACCAATAAGGTCGCCGAACGCCTCTTCGACGCTCTGCAGCACGCCCGTGAAGGATTCAATTCCCTCTACATGATGGTCGATTCGGGCGCACGGGGTTCGAAGGAACAGGTGCGCCAGCTTGCCGGCATGCGCGGATTGATGGCCAAACCGCAAAAGAGCATGTCAGGCGCCACAGGCGAACTGATCGAGAACCCCATTATTGCCAATTTCCGCGAAGGATTGTCGATCCTCGAATACTTCATCTCGACACACGGCGCGCGGAAAGGTCTGGCCGATACGGCTTTGAAAACCGCCGACGCCGGATACCTGACCCGCAGACTCGTCGACGTCGCCCAGGACGCCATCATTTCTGTCGTCGACTGCGGAACGATCCGCGGCGTGCTCACCGGCGCACTGAAGGAAGGGGAGGACGTCAAGGAACCCCTCTCCGAAAGGCTTCTGGGCCGCGTCGCAGTCCGCGACGTCGTTGACCCCTTGACCAAGAGGGTTCTCGTGAAGGGGGGAGAGGAGATCGATGAACGCATCGCCGCTTCAATCGCGGAAACCTCGATCGAAATGGTCGAAATCCGGTCCGTGCTGACCTGTGAGGCGAAACGGGGCGTGTGCGCAAAATGCTACGGCAGGAATCTTACCACCTCCAAAATCGTGGAGGTGGGCGAACCTGTCGGTATCCTGGCCGCCCAGTCCATCGGCGAACCCGGAACCCAGCTTACCCTCCGGACGTTCCATACCGGCGGTACCGCAAGCCTTATTGCCGCCCAGTCACAGATCATCTCGAAATTCGACGGGGCGATGAAATACGACGGGATCAAATCCCTCAGACAGTCCGATTCCGACGGCAAACTCATCGTGATCGGCAGAAGCGGTGTCGTCAATATCGTCGACGCGGATAACCGCGTCCTCACCAAATACGACGTTCCCTACGGCTCGACACTCCTCATCGCCGACGGGTCGGAGGTGAAACGGGGCGAGATCATCTACGAGTGGGACCCGTACAACGCCGTGATTATTTCTGAACACCCCGGCGTGGTCCGGTACCAGGATCTGCGGGAAAATATCACCTACCGCGAGGAGCCCGATGAACAAACCGGCCATATCCAGAAGGTCGTCATCGATTCCCGCGACCGCACGCTGAGCCCGACGATCAATATTCTGAACGATAAGGATCAGAAGACCGGAAGCTATATCATACCGACCCGCGCCCATATGGTCGTCAACGACGGCGAACAGGTTCAGGCCGGGACGGTCCTTGTGAAGATCCCGAGGGATTCAGGAAAGACCCGCGATATCACCGGCGGTCTTCCCAGGGTCACGGAACTCTTTGAAGCCCGCAGCCCCGCCGATCCCGCGATCGTATCGGAAATCGACGGCATCGTGAAGTTCGGACCGCAGAAACGCGGCTCGAGGGAAATCATCGTCAGAAGCCACGACGGCATGGATGAACGCCGCTACCTGATCCCGATGGGAAAGCACGTCCTCGTGCAGGATGACGATGTCATCCGCGCGGGCGAACGCCTCTCCGACGGCGCCATTGATCCGCACGACATCCTCCGCATCAAGGGCGTCGGCGCGGTCGAGGAGTACCTCGTCAACGAGATCCAGGAGGTCTACCGCATGCAGGGTGTGAAAATCAACGATAAGCACATCGAGGTCATCGTCCGCCAGATGATGCAGAAAGTACGCGTCATCGATCCGGGCGATACACGGTTCCTCGAGGATGATTATGTCGACATCCAGACCGTCAATGCGGAGAATGAACTCCTCCAGGACCAGGTCGTCGTCGTCAACAAGGGGGACTCGAAGCTGAAAAGCAACCAGATCCTCGCGAAGAAAAAGGTCCGCGAGGCCAACACCGACCTCCGGAAGAAGAGCAAGAAGGTGGTCGAGTCGCGCGACGCCGATGCGGCAACGACCGAACCGGTCCTCCTCGGTATTACCCAGGCCGCCCTTTCAACCGACAGCTTCATCTCGGCAGCCTCGTTCCAGGAGACCACCAAGGTCCTCACCGATGCCGCAATCGAGGGGAAGATCGACTCCCTCCTCGGCCTCAAGGAAAATGTCATCATGGGCCACCTGATACCGGCCGGAACAGGCCTCAAGAAGTTCAGGAATATCATCGTGACACCCATTGAGGAGCCGACCGGCGTCGAACTGACGCTTCCCTCGGTGGAACCCGAAGAAAAGGTCAAAATCGGTAAAAAGGAGAAGGCTGCCCAGTAGATCGCCCGGGGAGGGGGAAAATGAGGGGATATACCGTTATTTTTGAGAATTTTGTTGACAAAATCATAAAAATTTCATACATTTATAAGCTTTAACAAAATTAAGGAGTACACTCTTCTGCCTACAATAAATCAACTTGTAAGATTAAGTCGCTCACAAGTTACATGGAAAAGTAAGGCGCCTGCCCTGCGGCAGTCGCCTCAGAAGCGCGGTGTATGTACGAGGGTCTATACAACCACACCCAAGAAACCGAATTCCGCGCTCAGAAAAGTCGCACGCGTGCGACTGACGAACGGCATCGAGGTCACCGCATATATTCCGGGTGAAGGACACAACCTCCAGGAGCACTCGATTGTTCTCATCCGCGGCGGCAGGGTGAAGGATCTTCCCGGTGTCCGCTACCATATCATCCGCGGTACGCTCGACACGGCCGGGGTGACGGACCGGAAACAGGGACGGTCCAAGTACGGAGCGAAAAAACCAAAGTAGATGTATGAGAAAAAAATCGGCATCAAAACGCATTATTGAACCAGATCCGAAGTACAACGATGTTCTGGTCGCGAAGTTCATCAACAGCGTCCTCAAGCGCGGGAAGAAACACCTTGCGCGCCGCATTGTGTACGATGCGATCGATATCATCGAACAGAAAACAAAGACCCCGGGCATCGACACGTTCAAAAAGGCCGTCAACAACGTGAAACCGATCCTCGAAATCCGCGCCCGCAGGGTCGGCGGTGCGACGTACCAGATTCCGACTGAAGTCCGCCCCGATCGCAGCATCGCGCTGGCAATCAGGTGGCTCATCACCTATGCCACCGAGCGGAAGGATAAATCATTATCCCTGAAGCTCGCATCCGAATTTATCGCCGCAGCCGGAAACGAGGGTAATGCGGTGAAGAAAAAAGAAGATACCCATAAGATGGCGGAAGCAAACAAGGCGTTTGCCCACTTCAAGTGGTAAGGTAACCAGAGTAGTAACGAACTGCATGCATAACAACTAGACACCTATGGCACGAGTATATCCATTAGAGAAAACGCGTAATATCGGCATCATGGCCCATATCGATGCCGGGAAGACGACGACAACCGAAAGAATTCTGTTTTATACCGGTGTGCTTCACCGGATGGGCGAGGTGCACGACGGCGCAGCCACCATGGACTGGATGGAACAGGAGAAGGAACGCGGCATTACCATCACAAGCGCCGCCACGACCTGCTTCTGGAATGACTACCGCATCAATATCATCGATACCCCCGGTCATGTCGATTTCACCGTTGAGGTGGAACGCTCGCTCCGCGTCCTCGACGGCGCGGTCGCACTCTTCTGCGGCGTCGGCGGGGTTGAACCCCAGTCCGAAACCGTCTGGCGGCAGGCGGATAAATACGGAGTCCCCCGGCTCGCGTTCGTCAATAAAATGGACCGCGTCGGCGCGGATTTCTTCAATGTGATCGCCATGATGAAAACCCGCCTCAGCGCGAACGCAGTTCCCATCCAACTGCCGATCGGCGAAGGCGATATGTTCAAGGGTATCATCGACCTTATTACGATGAAAGGTATGATTTTTAACGAGGCCGACAAGGGCATGACCTGGGACGTCATCGATATACCCCACGATCTCTTGAAAAAGGCGCAGGAATACCGGACGAAGATGCTCGAGGCCGTCTCCGATGAGGATGACACGCTTCTTGAAAAATACCTCAACGGGAAGGAGATCCTCCCCCAGGAGATCAAGAATGTCCTCCGGCGCGCATGCCTCAAGGTCAGCATCATCCCGGTTCTCTGCGGTTCCTCGTTCAAGAACAAGGGCGTTCAGGCACTCCTGGACGGCGTCGTCGACTTTCTCCCTTCACCGGTCGATATCTCGGCAGGCGAAATCGTCGGCCACCACATCAACCGCAAGGATCATATCATCCGCAAGGTGAGCGATAAGGAGAAGTTTACCGCCCTTGCGTTTAAGATTATGACCGATCCCTATGTCGGAAAATTGACCTTTGTCCGGGTCTATACCGGCGTCCTCAAGACGGGATCCTATGTCTACAATTCCCTGACCGAGAAAAAGGAACGCGTCGGGAGAATCCTCCGGATGCATGCCAACCACCGCGAGGATATCGATGAGGCATACGCCGGCGATATCATCGCCGTTGTCGGTCTGAAACATACGAAGACGGGCGATACCCTCTGCGAGGAACGCGATCCGATCATCCTCGAGAAGATGGAATTCCCCGATCCCGTCATTTCGGTCGCCATCGAGCCGAAAACCAAGGCTGACCAGGAAAAGATGGGCGAGGCCCTCGGCAAACTCGCCGAGGAGGATCCGACGTTCCGCATCTCCACCAACGAGGAGACCGGCCAGACCATCATCAGCGGGATGGGCGAACTCCATCTCGAAATCATCATCGACCGCATGAAACGGGAATTTAAGGTCGAAGCCAATGTCGGCAAACCCCAGGTCGCCTACAAGGAGACCATCCGCAAGAAGGTCACCGCCGAAGGGAAATTCATCCGCCAGTCGGGCGGCCGCGGCCAGTTCGGCCATGTCTGGATCGAAATTGAACCGAACGAGAAGGGGAAAGGCTACGAATTTGAGAACGCCATCGTCGGCGGATCGATCCCGAAGGAGTATATCAATCCGGTCTCCGAGGGGATCCAGGAGGCGATGCGCAACGGCGTCCTGGCCGGGTATCCGGTCGAGGATGTCAAGATCAAACTCTTCGACGGATCGTTCCACGAGGTCGATTCATCCGAGGTTGCGTTTAAAATCGCCGGCTCGATAGCCTTTAAATCGGGCGCCAAAAAAGCCCACCCGGTCCTTTTGGAACCGATCATGGATGTCGAAGTCGTGACGCCGGAGGAATATATGGGCGACGTCATGGGAGACCTGAGCTCCCGGCGCGGGAAAATCGAGGGCCTCATGGCCCGCAAGGACGCACAGGTCATAAAGGCGAAGGTGCCGCTCTCCGATATGTTCGGCTATTCCACACAGCTCAGGTCCATGACCCAGGGTCGCGCAATCTATACGATGCAGTTTGCATTCTATGACGAGGTGCCGCAGAGTATCTCCGATCAGATCATCGAGAAAGTTAAAGGAAAAGAAGCGATTCCAGCATAAAGGCAATTGGATCATATTTATCATCTCAGCTATGAAGGAGATTTAATCAATGGCAAAAGAAAAATTCAACAGAACAAAGCCTCACGTCAATATCGGAACCATCGGTCATATCGACCATGGCAAGACGACGCTCACTGCTGCGATAACGATGGCCCTCAACAAGAAGGGCTTGTCCCAGGTCCGGACATTTGACAGCATCGACAATGCACCCGAAGAACGCGAGCGCGGTATCACCATCGCCGTCGCCCACGTCGAGTATGAGACCGAGAAGCGCCACTATGCACACGTCGACTGTCCGGGTCATGCCGATTATATCAAGAACATGATCACCGGCGCGGCCCAGATGGACGGCGCCATTCTCGTCGTCGCCGCCAACGACGGCGCAATGCCGCAGACCCGCGAGCATATCCTTCTGGCCCGGCAGGTCGGTGTTCCGAGAATCGTGGTCTTCCTCAATAAGGTGGATATGGTCGATGATCCGGAACTGATCGATCTGGTCGAGATGGAATTGCGCGATCTGCTGAAGAAATATGAGTTCCCGGGGGACGAAATTCCGATCATCCGCGGAAGCGCCCTGAAGGCCATGGAACGCGCCATCGCCGCCGATGCAAAGGTCGATGACCCGGCCCTGAAACCGATTTATACCCTGATGGACGCCGTCGACACGTATGTGCCGCTTCCGAAACGCGACGTCGATAAACCGTTCCTGATGCCCGTCGAGGACGTCTTCTCCATCACCGGACGCGGAACGGTCGGCACGGGCCGCTGCGAACGCGGACGCGCAAAGGTCGGCGACGAAGTCGAGGTGATCGGTCTCGGCGCCCACAAGAAAACCGTCATCACCGGCGCCGAAATGTTCCGGAAGGAACTCGACGAGGTCCAGGCCGGGGATAATGCCGGTTTGCTCCTCCGCGGCGTCGAAAAGAACGAGCTGGAACGCGGCATGGTCATCGCAAAACCCGGTTCGATTACGCCGCATAAGAAATTCACCGCGCAGGTCTACGTCCTGAAGAAAGAGGAAGGCGGACGGCATACACCGTTCTTCACCGGTTACCGCCCCCAGTTCTATTTCAGGACGACCGACGTGACCGGCGTCGCAACACTCCCGCAGGGAACGGAAATGGTTATGCCCGGTGATAACATCGATAATATGTCTGTGGAACTCATATCTCCCATCGCCATGGAAGAAGGCCTGCGCTTCGCTATCCGCGAAGGAGGCCATACCGTCGGCGCGGGCGTTGTGACAAAGATCGTTGAATAGAAAATAATGTCGTAAAGGAAAGCAGAACGTGGCAGGGCAAAAAATACGGATAAAACTCAAATCGTACGATCATACGCTGATAGACAAATCGGCGGAAAAGATCATCAAAACGGTGAAATCGACTGGAGCGATTGTCTCTGGGCCAATTCCTCTGCCGACCAAGCGTACATTATACACTGTGCTGCGCTCACCAAACGTTGATAAAAAATCGCGTGAGCAATTTGAAATGCGATCCCATAAGCGCCTCATCGACATTCTCAACTCGTCCAACCGGACGGTTGACTCGTTGATGAAACTTGAGCTTCCCGCTGGCGTCGATGTGGAGATAAAGGTTTAACTCTACTAAACCACAACAGATACGATTGTTCATGTTCGGACGGGATCTTCACAAACCCCGTTTGACGCGGATGTGAATTCTATATTCGTTTACTACTATGACAGGCATCCTAGGTAAAAAAATCGGCATGACGAGCATCTTCAACGATAAGGGGGAATCCATCCCCTGCACCGTTATCGAGGCCGGGCCATGCACGGTCATCCAGATCAAGACAAAGGAAAAGGATGGCTACGAAGCCCTTCAGCTGGGGTTCGAGGAGAAAAAAGACCGGCGCGTCAATAAACCGCTGCACGGTCATTTCAAGAAGGCAAACACATCCCCGAAGAAACTCCTCGGCGAGTTCCGCGGCTTTGATATCTCAAAGTTCCAGGTCGGAACCGTCGTCAAGGTCGATTCACTCTTTGCAAAAGATGATATCGTCTCGGTCCGCGGACATTCCAAGGGAAGGGGCTTTCAGGGCGTCGTGAAACGCCACCATTTCGGCGGCGGCTATCGGACACACGGCGAAAGCGACCGCGAACGCGCCCCCGGCTCCATCGGCTCCTCCTCCTACCCTTCACGTGTCTTTAAGGGGATGAAAATGGCGGGCCGTATGGGCGGTGAAAATGTCACCGTCAAGAACCTGCGCATCGTCCAGGTCATCCCTGAATCAAACCTCCTCCTTCTGCGCGGTTCGATTCCGGGATATAATAACAGCTACGTGGAAATTAACAAAGAGAAATAAGCAGGCGAAGCGGATATGGAACTCGATGTATATTCAAAAGAAGGCAAATCGACGGGTGAGAAGATAACCCTTTCACCTGAGATTTTCGGCATCACTCCCAGCGACCACGCCATCTATCAGGCCGTGACCACCTACCTTGCCAACCAGAGGCAGGGGACCCATAAGACCAAGACCTATGGCGAGGTGCAGGGAAGCGGGAAGAAACTCTGGAAACAGAAACATACGGGCCGCGCCCGGATCGGCGCAGTTCGCTCGCCACTCTGGAAGGGAGGGGGCGCGATTTTCGGTCCCTCACCGAGGGACTATTCCACGCGCCTCTCCAAACAGACACGACAGCTGGCGAGAAAATCCGCGCTTTCCTATAAGGCTTCTTCGTCGGCAATAAAGATTGTCGAGGATTTTACGCTCGAGACTCCGAAGACCAGGGAACTGGCCGGCGTCCTCAAGGGACTCGAACTCCAGAACAAGAAAACCCTGTTCCTCGTCCCTAAGACCGACAGGGTGCTCTGGAAATCAGGCCGAAATATGCAGAACCTCAATATCCTCGAGGCGGCCAAGGCATCCACCTATGACATCGTCGACAGCCAGGTGCTCCTTCTGCAGAAAAGCGCCGTCCAGGCGCTGGAAAAAACTTTTCAGTGAGATCCGACTATGACCGGTATTGTCTATCGCCCGCTTGTAACAGAGAAACTGACGAACCTTCAGGAGAAGGGGATTTATGCGTTTGCCGTCGATCCCCGCGCCTCGAAGATCGAGATCGCCCGCGCCATCGCGAAAAAATTCAACGTGATCGTCGTCGATGTGCACACGATGAACTATAAAGGAAAAATGAAGACACAGATGACCCGGAAGGGGCGCTTCCAGGGCAAAACCCCTCACTATAAGAAAGCCATTATCACCCTGAAAGAGGGGGATAAGATCAACCTCTACGAAAACGTCTGACCGAGACAACAAAGAACACGAGTATGAGCATCAGAATATTAAAACCCGTAACCTCCGGAACCCGCTGGATGACCTATCCCGGATTCGATGAGATCACAAAGTCAAAACCCGAAAAATCGCTCATCGAACCGCTGAAAAAATCGGGCGGCCGGAATACCAACGGCCATATCACCTCGCGCCACCGCGGAGGGGGCCATAAACGCTTCTACCGCGTCATCGATTTCAAACGGGATAAGATCGGCATGGACGCGCGCGTCACAGCCATCGAGTATGATCCCAACCGCTCGGCCCGCATCGCACTCGTGCAGTATAAGGACGGCGAACGACGCTACATCCTTGCCCCCGAAGGCCTGAAGGTCGGCGAGACCGTCTCGTCCGGCCCCGCAGCCGAGATCAAACTCGGCAACGCCATCCCGCTCGGCAACATCCCCGTCGGCACCTTTATCCATAACATTGAACTGAAACTTGGCAAAGGGGGACAGCTGGCCCGCAGCGCGGGTTCGTCGGTCCAGCTCATGGCCAAGGAAGGGAAGTTCGCACAGCTCCGCCTCCCGTCGGGCGAAATCCGGAACGTCCCGGCAGAGTGCTTTGCCACGATCGGCGTCGTCAGCAACGTCGAACATGAGAACGTCAGCCTCGGCAAGGCCGGCCGGTCACGCTGGCTCGGCGTCAGACCCCAGTCGCGCGGCGTCGTCCAGAATCCCGTCGACCACCCCCACGGCGGCGGCGAGGGGAAATCCCCCCAGGGGAACCCCCACCCGGTCTCCCCATGGGGATGGCATACGAAGGGGAAGAAGACCCGGCACCATAAACTCGCGTCGAACAAGTATATTGTCAAACGTCGTAAATAACCTTTCATCGAATTTGAGCAAAGAGATCGTTCTATGACCCGCTCGTTGAAAAAAGGCCCTTATGTTGATGCGAAACTTCAGACGAAGATTCAGGAGATGACAAAAAGCGGCCAGAAAAAGGTGATAAAAACCTGGGCCAGGGCCTGTACCATAACCCCGGAATTTGTCGGCCATACCCTCGCCGTCCATAACGGGAATAAGTTCATCCCCGTCTATATCCATGAGGGAATGGTGGGACATAAACTCGGGGAGTTTGCCCCGACACGGATTTTCCGAGGCCATCCCGGTCTGAAGAGCGAGACCACAACGACGGCGGAAGGATAAACACTATGCTGGAAGCACGCGCTATTAACCGTTATGTCGGTTCCTCTCCGCGGAAAATGCGGCTGGTCATCGACCTCATCCGCGGACGTTCGGTCCCGGATGCACTCGCCATCCTCCACTTCACGCCGAAACATGCCTCGAAGGTCGCCGAAAAGGTGGTCCGCTCGGCTGTTTCGAATATCCAGAATAAGGATGAAGCGGGCCGCATCGATCCCGAAACGCTCTATATTAAATCCGCTCATGTCGACGGCGGACCGGGCCTGAAACGGATCCTCCCGGCCCCCATGGGCCGCGCCTATCGAATGGTCAAACGGTCCCATCACCTCACGATCGTGATCGCCCAGCGGGAACAAAAGGAAGTGGCTGCACCACAAAAGCCGAAATCAAAATCAACAGAGAAAAAACAGGAAAAAGAGTAGGAGCATCCTTTGGGACAAAAAGTACATCCGGTAGGTTTTCGCCTTGGGGTTTTACGGACGTGGGATTCCAACTGGTACGACGATAAGGATTTCGCCAGCAAACTCCAGGAGGATCTCAAGGTCCGGTCGTATATCCAGAACCGCCTGAAAAAGGCGGGGATATCGAAAATCCTCATCGACCGTACGCCAAAACGGGCTGTCATCACGATCCATACCTCGCGGCCGGGCATTGTCATCGGCCGGAGCGGCAAGGAGATAACCCAGCTCGAGGAGGAACTGAAACAGATCACGAATAAGGAGGTCAAGATCCTTATCCATGAGATCAAACGGCCTGAACTCGATTCGTTCCTTCTGGGTGAGAATATCGCCCAGCAGCTCGAAGGCCGCATGTCGTTCCGCCGCGCGATGAAAATGGCCATCACCTCCGCCATGCGCATGGGCGCCGAAGGCGTCCGCGTCATGTGCAGCGGAAGACTCGGAGGGGCCGAAATAGCCCGCGCGGAACAGTATAAGGAGGGCCGGATTCCTCTCCATACCCTGCGGGCCGATATCGATTACGCCCAGGCGACCGCCCAGACGATCTATGGCGCTATCGGCGTCAAGGTGTGGATCTGCCGCGGAGAGGTTCTGGATCGGACGAACAGGTAATATTTCATAGAAGAAGATCATGCTTTTACCAAAACGTGTAAAATATCGGAAAGCCCAGCGGGGGCGGATGAGAGGCAAAGCAACGCGCGGCGCAACCGTCGCCTTCGGCGATTTCGGCCTGAAGGCGCTTGAACCCGGCTGGATCACCCAGCGCCAGATCGAGGCGGCCCGCGTCGCCCTTACCCGCCTGATGAAACGCGAGGGGAAGGTGTGGATCCGCATTTTCCCGGATAAACCTGTCACGAAAAAACCAGCCGAAACCCGCATGGGAAGCGGCAAGGGCGCCCCGGAATTCTGGGTCGCCGTCGTGAAACCGGGAACCATCATGTTCGAACTCGGCGGCATCAAAAAGGAGCTTGCCACGGAAGCGATGGATCTCGCCGCCCATAAATTGCCCATTAAATCCCGGATGGTCACCAGGCCGTCCTATACCCCAGGTGCATGACGAGAAGACTATGAAAATTTTTGATATTCGGGCGATACCAGACCAGGAACTCGAGAAACGGCTGAAGGATGAAGAGGAGAACCTCGTTCACCTCAGGTTCCAGAAAGCCACGAGCCAGCTCGAAAGCCCGATCCGCATACGGATCGTCCGCCGCGATATCGCGAAAATGAAAACGGTTCTGCATGAACGCCAGCTTCAGAAGAAAAAGGAAGCGGCCGGCGGAACGGAAAAGAAGATATAAAGGTTGACCTATGGCCGAACGGACACAGCGCAAAATACGTGTGGGAAGAGTCGTCAGCAACAAGATGACCAAGAGCATCCTCGTCAAGATCGACCGGAGGATCCCCCATGCCCTCTATAAGAAGTATTATACGCGGACAACGAAACTGATGGCACATGATGAGAAGCGGGAAGCACAGATCGGCGACCTGGTCAAGATCATGGAAACCCGCCCGATGTCGAGCCGGAAAAGATGGCGTCTGGTGGAAATTCTTGAAAAAGCACAATAAGTCTACCCGTGAGTAAACACTATGATTCAGGAAGAAACTAATCTCGTCGTCGCGGATAATTCGGGAGCGAAGAAGGTTCGCTGTATCCGCGTCCTCGGCGGCCACGACCGCAGATATGCCGGCCTCGGCGATCTGATCGTGGTCTCCGTCAAAAGCGCCATCCCGGGCGCCGGCGTGAAAAAAGGGGAAGTTTCCCGCGCCGTCATCGTGAGGACGAAGAAAGAGACACAACGCCGCGACGGCTCGCTGATCCGCTTTGATGAAAACGCGGCCGTCCTCCTCAACCCCCAGGGGGAACCCCGCGGAACGCGTATTTTCGGACCGGTTGCACGGGAACTGCGCGACAAGAACTATATGAAAATTATTTCGCTAGCTCCGGAAGTTTTATAGGAGACGACTGAGTACCATGAAAATCCATAAGAATGATACGGTCATGATCATTGCCGGCAACTCGCGCGGGAAGTCGGGCAAGATTTTGAAGGTCTTCCGCGATAATGGGCGTGTCATCGTCGAAGGCGTCAACATCATCCGCCGGCATACCCGGCCGTCACAACGCAACCCCCAGGGCGGTATCGTCCAGAAGGAAGCGTCGATCAGCGCCGCCAATGTCATGGTCGTCTGTCCGAAATGCAGCAAACCCTCCAGACTCGGACATAAACAGGTCAGTGATTCCGCAACCGGCAGAAAACATATGATGAGGGTTTGCCGGTCGTGCGAAGAGATGTTTTGATCGGAAGAAGGTGCTATGGCAAAGGAAAAACCACAGAAGACAACAAAGGAACCTAAACAGGCCGTCCGTCCCCAGGGTCAGGAGAAGGGCGTTCCACCGCGCCTCCACGAAATGTTCGTGAAGGATATCACCAAGAGCATGATGGAACGCTTCCAGTATGCCAATGTGATGCAGGTCCCCAGACTGGAAAAAATCGCCGTCAATATCGGCGTCGGCCAGGCCACTCAGGATCCCAAGGTCCTCGATTCGGTCGTCAAGGATCTTGAGATCATCGTAGGCCAGAAACCCGTCACCACACGGTCGAAAAAGGCGATCTCGAACTTCAAACTGCGCCAGGGCCTCCCCATCGGCGTCCGCGTCACCCTGCGGCGCCAGCGCATGTATGAGTTCATGGACCGCTTTATTAATGTCGCAGTCCCGCGCATCCGCGACTTCCGCGGATTTTCCGACAAGTCGTTCGACGGACGTGGGAATTATACGATCGGCATCAAGGAGCATATCATTTTCCCCGAGATCGATGTCGATAAGGTGACGAAGGTCTTCGGTATGGATATCACATTTGTCACCACGGCGCAGACCGATCAGGAAGCGTACGAACTCCTGAAGAGCTTCGGCCTTCCGTTTGTCAAGCGCCAGGAAACTATTGAAAAACCACCTCAAGCAACGACGAACTAGGAGAGTCCTTTGGCACGTTTAGCTATGGTTGTGAAGGCGAAGAAGTCGCCGAAATATGGCGTCCGGAAACATCACCGCTGCGGCATCTGCGGCCGCCCCCGCGCCTATATCCGGAAATTCGGGATCTGCCGGATCTGCTTCCGGAAAATGGCCCTCGACGGGAAAGTCCCCGGCGTTGTGAAATCCAGCTGGTAATTCATCAAGGAAGATCCATGAACACTACAGACCCGATATCAGACTATCTCACACGGCTGCGGAATGCCATCCGCGCCCGGCATAAACGCCTCGACGTCCCGGCCTCGAACCTGAAACGTTCGATGACGAAGATCCTCCTGGAGGAGAAATTCATCTCGGGCTTTACGGAGGTGCCGGACACCAAACAGGGGATCATCCGGATCACCCTGAAAACCTCCGAGGGCGTCAACGCCATCTCAGGCTTGGAGCGCGTCAGCAAACCCGGCCTCCGGATGTATTCATCGGCCAGGGATCTGCCGCGGGTCCTCAACGGCCTCGGTATCGCCATCATCTCAACTTCGGCAGGCCTCATGACCGATAAACAGGCCCGGGCGAAAAATATCGGCGGCGAAGTGTTGTGTGAAATTTGGTAATGCGATTGTCACAAGGAACATTCCATGTCTCGTATAGGTAAAAAACCGGTCCCCATCGTCAAGGGGGTGAAATTTGAAAAGAAAGACTCCCGGATAACCATCACGGGCCCGAAAGGCGAAATCGCCGCACAGATCCCCCCGACCATCACGATCGAGGAAAAGGAGAATGAAATTGTCGTCTCCCGCTCCGGCGATACGAAGGAACTGCGCGCTCTCCACGGCACCTGGCGGGCTCATGTCAACAATATGGTCAGGGGAGTCTCCGAGGGGTTCCAGCGGAAACTCGAAATCGTCGGCGTCGGCTATAAGGCCGAGGTGAAGGGGAAGAAAATCCAGCTGGTGCTCGGATATTCCCACCCGATCCTTTTCTCCCCCCCGGCCGGGATTAAGATCGAGATTCCACAGCCCACGAGCATCGTCATTTCGGGGATCGATAAGCAGCTCGTCGGCCAGGTCGCCGCGAAATTGCGCTCGTTCAGACCCCCCGAACCGTATAAGGGAAAAGGTGTCAAGTATGAAGGTGAATATATACGCCGGAAAGCCGGAAAAGCGGCAGCGGCAGCCGGAGTAAAGGCGGGATAATATGATCAAGAAATCACGGATACAGCAACGCATGCGCGTGAAAACCAGGATCCGGAAGAAAATCACCGGAACACCGGATACGCCCAGACTCATCGTCTACCGGAGCCTCCACCATCTCTATGCCCAGGTTGTCGACGATTCCAGGGCGGCGACGATCGCCACGGCCTCCACACTGATGAAGGATATCCGGCAGGACCTCCAGTCGGTCAAAAGCCGGAAGGAACGCGCAAAACGCGTCGGACTGGAGATTGCCAAACGCGCAATCGAGAAGAAGGTGCAGCACGTTGTTTTTGACCGGAACGGCTACCTCTATCACGGAGTGGTGAAATCACTCGCTGACGGAGCCCGGGAAGGCGGGTTGAAATTCTAGTGACGCCCCACCGACCCCGGCCCCACGTGTCGTTCTTGCCGGGTCGTCTAATGGCAGGACAGCGCCCTTTGGAGGCGTCAGTGGAGGTTCGAATCCTCCCCCGGCAGCAGGATGAATATTCATAATATGGAGTGAAAACATTGGCACGAGTTAAAGCTGGAGAATTGGACCTGAAGGACCGGTTGGTGTTCATCAACCGCGTCGCCAAGGTCGTCAAAGGTGGCCGCCGATTCAGTTTCAGCGCGATCATCGTGGTCGGCGACGGCAACGGCCACGTCGGCATCGGACTGGGAAAGGCGAATGAAGTGCAGGACGCCATTTCGAAAGGCATCGATGATGCCAAGAAGAATGTCGTCACCGTCCGCGTCCTCAACGGCACGATCCCTCACCCGATAACGGCGAAGTACCGTGCCTCGAAAGTCCTCCTGAAACCGGCCTCGCCCGGTACGGGCCTCATCGCCGGCGGCGGCGTCCGCGCCGTCCTGGAATCGGCCGGCGTCAAGGATGTTCTCACGAAATCGATCGGTTCGTCAAACCCCCATAATGTGGTCAAGGCTACGATGAAAGCCCTCCTGAGTCTTACCGACGCCCGCCTCATGGCGGAACGCCGCGGACTCTCGGTCCAGGAGCTTTTCATGCAGCCGGAGAAAACCGTAACACAAACTTGAGCTCTGTATGGCACAAAAACTGAAAATAACGCAGATTGTAAGCCAGATCGACTGCCTCGAAAAACAAAAACGGACGATCAAGGCGCTCGGACTCGGCCGCCCGAACTATTCGGTGGTCAAGATCGATACGCCCCAGATCCGCGGCATGATCAATCTTGTCAAACATCTTGTGAAAGTTGAGGAGGTGCACTAACTCACCATGTCAGCAGCGACGTTGAATAATCTCCACCCTGTCAAGGGCTCGAAAAAGAAAGTGAAACGCATAGCCCGCGGCCAGGGATCCGGCCACGGCGGAACCGCCACACGCGGACATAAGGGCGAAGGCGCACGCTCCGGTACACATTACCGCCCGTGGTTCGAAGGCGGCCAGATGCCCCTGATCCGCAGGATACCGAAGTTTGGTTTTATTCCTCCACACCGCGTCGAATACCAGATCGTCAATGTTTCAACCCTCAACCTTCTGGTGGAGTCGAAGATCATTACCGACGGCAAGGTGAATCCCGATGTTCTTTTTCGTGCAGGTGTGATCCAGAAGAAATCTGCACCGGTCAAAATTTTAGGCGACGGCGATCTGAAATCTAAACTTGAGATCAATGCCCATGCCTTCAGCAAATCCGCGGTTCAGAAAATCGAGCAGGCTGGCGGCAAGGCGGTCAATCTCTCCTCCTCGAAAAAGACATAATGGCAAAACTCAGCGAAAGTTTTAGGAATATCTTCAAAATCCAGGAGCTCCGGCAGCGCATTCTCTATACCGCCGGATTGCTGATTATCGTCCGCTTCGGTGCCCATGTCACACTTCCGGGCATCAACGCAAAGGTCCTCTCCGAGGTGATGCGGACCCAGAGTTCGAATACCCTCTTCGGCCTCTATGACCTGTTTGTGGGCGGTGCCTTCTCGAACGCGGCAGTCTTTGCCCTCGGCATTATGCCGTATATCAGCTCCTCCATTATTATCCAGCTCCTCGGGGCCGTCATTCCCTACTTCCAGAAACTTACCAAGGAAGGGGAGGAGGGACGGAAGAAAATTACCCAGCTCACCCGCTATGGAACGGTCCTCATCTCGACCCTCCAGGCCTGGGGCGTCAGCGTGCAGTTGAGCAGCATGTCCCCCGCTGGAACACCCATTATACCGGTGGCAGTCCAGGGGTTCGGATTCCATCTGACGACGATGATCATCCTCTGCACCGGGACGATCTTTATGATGTGGATCGGGGAACAGATCACCGAACGGGGCATCGGAAACGGGATATCCCTCATCATCTTTATCGGCATCATCGCCCGGTTCCCCCATTCCGTGCTCGATGAATACCAGCTGGTGAGCTCAGGCTCCCGCGGCCTGATCATTGAACTGATCATTATCGCCCTCATGGTCGTCATAGTCGCCGGCATCGTCATGGTCACACAGGCCACCCGCCGCATCCCGGTCCAGTATGCAAAACGGGTTGTGGGGAGGAAAATCTACGGCGGCGTCACACAGTATATCCCGATGCGCGTCAATACCGCCGGCGTCATGCCGATCATTTTCGCCCAGGCGATCATGTTCATACCGAACACGGTTCTGACGTTTTTCCCGGACAACGAATTTCTGCAGGGCATCGCGGGCTATCTGAACTATACCTCGTTCACCTATGCGTTTGTCTACGGCCTGATGATCATCTTCTTTACCTATTTCTATACGGCCGTCGCGTTTAATCCGAAGGATGTCGCCGAGAATATGCAGAAACAGGGCGGTTTTATCCCCGGTATCCGCCCCGGCAAGAATACATCCGACTTTATCGATAATATCCTGACCAAAATTACACTGCCGGGCTCTGTGTTTCTGGCGATCGTCGCCGTTCTCCCGGCATTTATGATCCGCCTCGGCGTCACGGCCAACTTTGCAAGCTTCTTCGGCGGGACGAGCCTCCTGATCGTCGTCGGCGTCGGCCTCGATACGCTGCAGCAGATCGAATCCCATCTCCTCATGCGCCATTATGACGGATTTATGAAGAGCGGGAAAATCAAGGGCAGGAGGATGTGACGGCGGTGCAGGAAGGTTGGAACCTCTGCTGGCATGGCAAAAGCGACGATTAAAACAGGGGATGAAATCGCTCTCATGCGCGAGAGCTGCCGGATTGTCGCGGAAGTTTTGAGATTGCTCAAATCGATGATCAAACCCGGCATCACGACGAAGGAACTCGACAAGGTCGCAGAAGAGTTTATCCGCTCACAGGGCGGTGAACCGGCGTTTAAAGGTTATGGCTCGAATAAACGGAATCTCTTTCCGGCGTCACTCTGCACGTCGATCGACGACCAGGTCGTCCACGGCATACCGGGCGACCGCCACCTGCAGGAAGGTGAAATTATTTCGATCGACGTCGGCGTGAAGAAGGACGGCTTTTACGGCGACGGCGCGTGGTCGTTCGGCGTCGGCAAGATCACCGGCGAAAAAACACGCCTTCTCGAGAAGACCCGGGAAGCCCTGATGCAGGGGATCGCCAAGGCGCGCAAAGGGAATTATCTCCACGATATCTCGTGGGCGGTCCAGAACCATGTCGAACGCGAGGGATTTTCCGTCGTCCGGGACCTGGTCGGCCACGGCATCGGCCGCAACCTCCACGAGGAACCGGCCGTTCCCAACTACGGCGAACCCGGGACGGGCGTGATGCTTGAACGCGGAATGACCCTCGCCATCGAACCGATGGTCAACCTCGGAACCTACCGCGTGAAGGTCGAAAAAGACGGATGGACCGTCAGGACAGCCGACGGATCGCCCTCGGCCCATTTTGAGCATACGGTTTTGGTTACAGATAAAGATCCGGAAATACTCACATTGTGACGGAGTGAATGGCGAAACAAGGCCCTATTACGATGGACGGTGTTATCACCGAAACGTTGCCCAACGCGATGTTCCGGGTCAAGCTCGATAACGGCCATGAGGTTTTGGCGGTCATTTCCGGTAAAATGAGGATGCATTATATTAAAATTCTCGTGGGGGACAAGGTAACGGTCGAAATGTCCCCCTACGACCTGAGCAAGGGTCGGATCACCTATCGGTACAAATGAAGGTTATGCCATGAAGGTACGTTCATCAGTCAAACGCTTGTGCGAAAATTGTAAAATCATCCGGCGGAAAGGCGTCGTCAGGGTGATCTGCAAGAATCCAAAACATAAACAGCGTCAGGGATAATCACCAGAAAGGAAAACATCACGTGGCGCGTATTGCGGGTATCGATTTACCAAAAAACAAACGGGCGGAAGTCGGCCTGACCTATATCTTCGGGATCGGCCGGTCCAGCTCACAGAAAATCCTCACACAGGCCGGCATCGACCTTAACAAGAAAATCGGCGAACTGAACGACGATGAGGTCGCGAAAATCCGGTCCATCATCACCTCCGATTTCAAGGTCGAAGGCGCCCTCCGCAGCGAGGTCCAGATGAACATCAAACGGCTGATGGATATCAACTGCTACCGGGGCCTGCGCCACCGCAAAGGTCTCCCCGTCCGCGGCCAGCGTACGAGAACCAACGCCCGCACCAGGAAGGGGAAACGGAAGACCGTCGCCGGAAAGAAAAAGGCTATAGCGAAGAAATAATCACCAAAGGAACGTATGGGAAAACAACAACAGCAGCAGTCCGCAGCACCGGCCGCCCCGGTCAAACGGAAAAAGAAAATTCAGGTCGATGTCACCGGCAAGGCGTTTATCCGGGCAACCTTTAATAACGTCATCGTCACCATCACCGATGTCTACGGTAACGTGATCAGCTGGTCATCCGCCGGCCGAAACGGGTTCAAGGGATCCAGGAAGAATACCCCGTTTGCGGCACAGGTGACCGCCGAGACCGCCGCCAAGGAGGCGTTCGATCTCGGACTGCGGAAGGTCGATGTCTATGTCAAGGGACCCGGGTCGGGCCGCGAGGCGGGCATCCGCTCGCTCCAGACCGTCGGAATCGAAGTGCTGAGCATCCGCGATATTACACCGATTCCCCATAACGGATGCAGACCGCCGAAACGCCGGCGTGTATGATGCCAGATGAATTGATAAACTCTAAAGGAACCTATGGGAAGATATATTGAACCAAGCTGTCGATTGTGCCGGAGGGAGAAGCAGAAGCTTTTCCTCAAAGGGACAAAATGCTTCACCGAGAAATGCCCCGTCGAACGCCGGGCCTATGCGCCAGGCCAGCATGGCCAGACGCGCCGCCAGAAGATTTCCGAATACGGCGTCCAGCTCCGCGAGAAACAGAAAATCCGCCGCATCTATGGCCTGATGGAGGAGCAGTTCCGGAATTATTTCGAAAAGGCGCTCCGGCAGACGGGCCGCACCGGCGAGACACTCGTCAAGATGCTCGAACGGCGCCTCGACAATACCGTCTACCGTCTCGGGTTTGCCCCGTCACGCAAGGCGGCACGGCAACTCATCTCACACGGCCACCTGCTCGTCAATACACGCGTCGTCACCATACCGTCCTACCTCCTGAATCCGGGCGATGTCATCAAAGTGCGGGAAAAGAGCAGAACGCTCGATGTTATCCACTCCTCCATGAAACGGATGAAGGACAATACCATGCTGCCGTGGCTGAGCCTGGATAAGGGCACGCTGACCGGAACGTTTCTCAACGTCCCCGAGCGTGCGGATATTCCGCTTAACGCAAATGAACAACTCATCGTCGAACTGTACTCAAAGTAAATCAGCGAAGTGAACTATCATCGTTTAACTCGAATTGTGAATTCCATGCAATGCGGGAGAATGTCTCTATGTTAGGAATAAATTATCAGATGCCCGAAAAAGTCCAGCTGGACGAGGCGAGCTACGCCAATACCTTTGGCCGGTTTACCCTTCAACCGCTGGAAAAAGGCTTCGGTGTCACCATCGGTAACGCGTTCAGACGCGTATTGCTCTCCTCACTCCCCGGAACCGCCTTTACGGCGATCAAAATCGAGGGGGTGTTACATGAATTTTCCACAATCCCCGGCGTGGTCGAGGATGTCGCCGAGATCATCCTCAACCTCAAGGCCGTGCGTATGAAACTCCTGAATAAGAAACTGACCCACATCGTCGTCGAACTCAAGGGTTCGAAGAATGTGACCGCGGCCGATATCCAGAAGTCCAACCCGGAGATAGAAATACTGAATCCCGAGCAGCATATCGCGACCCTCAATGCCGGCGCTTCGGTCGAACTCGAACTCTGGATCGGACGCGGAAAGGGCTATGTCCCGGCCGAGGAGAATAAAAGCGCGGAAGCAACCCCCGGGATGATCGCCATCGACTCGATCTATACCCCGATCAAGAACGTGCGCTATGTCGTCGAATCGACACGCGTGGGCCAGCAGACGGATTTTGAGAAGCTGATCCTCGAGATCTCAACCGACGGCTCCATCGCACCCGACGACGCGCTGTCCCAGGCCGCCACGATCCTCCGCGATCATGTCCAGCTTTTCCTCAATTTTGACGTCGAGACGGAATCAACCGAGGAAGCCATGGAGAAGGATTCGGAGTTCTCACGCATCAGGAAGATCCTCCAGATGCCCGTCGATGAACTCGAACTCTCCGTCCGATCCCATAACTGCCTCCGGGCTGCGAACATCAAGACGATCGCCGATCTTGTCCGCCGGGATGAACCCGAGCTGCTGAAATTCAGGAACTTCGGGAGGAAATCCCTCGCCGAACTCTCGGAGATTATCGAGGGGTTCGGGCTCAATTTCGGTATGGACGTCGAAAAATATCTCCACGAAAGCAGTCATTAATTTTTTGATCCGAGAAAGAAGACACTATGCGGCACAGACAAGCAGGACGAAAACTGAAACGAACGGCAAGCCACAGGAAGGCCACACTCATCGCCCTCTGCACGGCACTGTTCAGGAATAAGAAGATCCAGACCACCGTCGCCAAGGCGAAGGAAACCCGCCTTCTGGCCGAGAAAATCCTTACACGCGCGAAGAATGCCGTCGCCACCGAAGGGGAGAAGAAGAATGTCCACGCACGGAGAATTGTCTCACGCTCCATCAAGGACAGAGCCGTCATGAAGGAGCTCTTCGGCGATATCGCACAGAAAATCGCCCAGCGCCCGGGCGGATATACACGCGTCGTCAAACTCGGACGGCGATTCGGCGATAATGCCGAGGTCGCGGTCCTGGAACTCGTCGACTATAATACGGGCGAAGCCCCCCAGAAACCTAAAAAGGAAAAGAAGAAAAAGGTCAAGGAGAAACCCTTCGCACCGGGTGCCATCGCCGACCACTGAGTAGACGTAGTTTGTACACAACAAGGGTTTCATGTCACCGAAACCCTTTTTCTTTTTTTATCCTGTTGGGTTGTTTCTCCCTCCAAAAATCGTTACTTTTTCAGTTGATGAAGTCATTCGGGATTGAAATCGTGCGCTCATGAACTACCCTTTCACCGATATTGAACAGAAATGGCAGAACTACTGGGACTCCCACCATACGTTCCGCGTGGACGAAGTCCCGTCAAAACGAAAACTCTATATCCTGGACATGTTTCCCTACCCTTCAGGTTCGGGCCTCCATGTGGGCCACCCCGAGGGGTATACTGCCACCGATATCTATTGCAGATATAAACGGATGCAGGGGTATAATGTCCTCCATCCGATGGGATGGGACGCCTTTGGCCTCCCGGCCGAACGCTATGCGATGCAAACCGGCATCCATCCAAGCATCACCACCCGCGACAATATCGCCAATTTCAAACGCCAGATCAGAATGATCGGGCTGTCGTACGACTGGTCAAGGGAAATCAATACCACCGACCCCGAGTATTATAAATGGACACAATGGATTTTTCTGAAAATTTTCAATTCCTGGTACGATCCCGCCGCCGGGAAGGCCCGCCCGATCACCGAACTCCCCCTCCCGACGGGGCTCTCCGAGGAAGAACGCACCCGGTATATCAGCGACCACCGGCTCGCCTATCTCGCGGAAATGCCCGTGAACTGGTGCCCGGCCCTCGGAACCGTCCTTGCCAATGAAGAGGTCGATGAGTGGGTCGAAAAGGGGTATACCGTCGAACGAAGGTCGATGCGCCAGTGGATGCTCCGTATTACGGCATATGCCGGACGGCTCGAAAAGGATCTGAACGGCCTCGACTGGCCCTCCGGGATTATCGAAATGCAGAGGAACTGGATCGGACGCTCGGAAGGCGCAGAGGTCGCATTCCGACTCCCCGGCCACAACCAGACCGTGACGGTCTTTACCACCCGGCCCGATACGCTGTTCGGTGCAACCTATATGGTCCTTGCACCCGAACATCCGCTCGTCGACCAGCTGACACTACCCGAGCGGAAAACGGCAGTCGATGAATACCGGTATCAGGCCAAGCTCAAGAGCGAACTGGAACGGACAGCCCTCGATAAGGATAAAACCGGAGTGTTCACGGGTGGATATGCGGTCAATCCGGCGACAATGAAGGAAATTCCCGTCTGGATCGCCGATTATGTGATCCTGACCTACGGTACCGGCGCCATCATGGCCGTCCCCGCACATGATCAGCGCGATTATGAATTTGCCAGGAATTTCCACCTGCCGATCCGCGCCGTCATTCAACCCGCGCCTGCATGGCTCAGACAGCATGCACCGGAAAGGTGGAACACACTCCCCGACGATCTCCTCGAAACAGAGTATGAAAAGTCCCCCGAATCGTTCTCTTCCGCCTACACCGAAGAGGGCACCGGCGTCAATTCCGCAAACCAGGAGGTCTCCCTTGACGGCCTCACGACCGGCAGGGCGATCCGGACGATGACCGAATGGCTCGTGAAGAAAGGGATCGGACGAGCCTCGGTGAACTATAAACTCCGCGACTGGCTCTTCTCACGCCAGCGGTACTGGGGAGAACCTTTCCCGATTGTCTATCATGAGGACGGCCACGTGGAGGCGCTTCCCGAGAAGGATTTACCGGTGGTTTTGCCGGAGAGCAACTCCTTTAAACCGGGCGAAACAGGGGAATCACCACTCTCGACGATACCATCGTGGGTGGACTTGAAGGACCCCCGGTCAGGGAAAAAAGTCAAACGTGAAACACATACGATGCCCCAGTGGGCTGGCTCCTGCTGGTATTATCTGCGCTATATCGACCCCCGTAATACCAGGGAACTTGTCTCCAGGGAGAAGGAAAAATACTGGATGCCTGTCGATTTGTATATCGGCGGGGCGGAACATGCCGTTCTCCATCTTCTCTATGCCCGGTTCTGGCATAAGGTCCTCTATGACCATGGATACGTTTCAACAGAGGAACCGTTTGCCAGGCTCATCAATCAGGGCACGATTCTCGGCGAGGACGGACAGAAGATGTCCAAATCCCGGGGGAATGTCGTCAATCCCGACGATGTCGTGCGGGATTACGGCGCGGATGCGCTGCGCCTTTTTGAAATGTTCATGGGACCCCTCGTCGACACAAAACCCTGGTCCACACGCGGCGTCGAGGGCGTGTTCCGGTTCCTGAATAGGGTGTGGAGAATGGTCGTCGCCGAGGACGGCAGCGTCCACCCGTCAGTCCGGGATGCCTCGCTCACTCCGGAGCAGGAATTCCTCCTCCACCAGACGATCAAAAAGGTGTCGTCCGATCTTGAGACTCTCAGCTTTAATACCGCGATATCCCAGATGATGATCTTCGTCAATGAGTTCCTCAATAGCGACCCGAAACCGCGGAAGGCGGTTGAAACGTTCGTCCTTCTGCTGTCACCCTTCGCACCACATATCGCGGAAGAATTGTGGTCACGCCTCGGTCATCCCGGCTCACTGGCCTATGAGCCATGGCCGGTCTTTGATGAGGAGAAGACGAAGGTGGAGAACATCGAAATGGTCGTCCAGATCAACGGGAAGGTCCGGGCAAAATTTCCCGTCCGCATCGATGAGGATGATGAATCCCTCAAAAAGATGGTCCTTGCAGATGAACGGGTCCGGCAGTATCTGAACGGGAAATCGATCGTCAAAGTCGTGATCGTCAAGAACAAGCTTGTCAGCATTGTCGTGAAGTGAATCCTCATGGCCGCGATATCCGTCGTCGTCATCACCTATAACGAGGAACAAAATATCGAGCGCTGCCTGAGAAGCCTTTCCTGGGCCGACGAGATCATCGTCGTCGATTCGTTCAGCACCGACAGGACAGTCGATCTGGCACGCAAGGTTACCCCCCTGATATTCCAGCACGCCTACGACGGCGATATCCCCCAGCGTGAACGCGGTTTTGCACGTGCGAAATCTGACTGGCTCCTCTATGTCGATGCCGATGAAGAGGTGTCGGCCGAATTACGGGACGAGATCCTCGAAACGCTCTCATCACCCGGGGGATTCAACGGCTACGAAATTCCCCGGAAGGTCTTCATTCTGGGCCGATGGATCCGACACGGAGGCTGGTTCCCCGATTATACCCTGCGCCTTTTCCGTAAAACCTCCTATCACCCGGAGTTCGCCGAGGTCCATGGCGGCTTTGCCGTCGGGGGGGAAAAGGGGAGACTGAACGGTTTCCTCAACCATTATACCTATAATTCCCTGGAACAGTATATCGCCAAAATGAACGATTATACCTCCCTCCAGGTGTCGAATAAACTACGGACAAACCGGAAACCCGTCCACGTCTTGAAACTCTTTTTCAGCCCCCTCTCGCATTTTTTCCGTAAGTATGTGTCAAACAGCGGATATAAGGACGGCATGATCGGTTTTGTCCTTGCCGGCCTCGGTGCCATCTCAACCCTCGCACTCTATGCCAAATTGTGGGAGTATCAGATGCGGACCAGGGAGGGAGCCGGAAATCTTCCCCCCATCACCAATGTCGACCTTCAACAGTTCAGGCGGTGAGGCATGACCCCGGACCGCCGCGAACAACGATCGCTGACACTGATTATCGCCGTCTATAACGAGGTGCGATACCTGGAATATATCCTGATGAGCCTCGGGCAGCAGACAATGAAGGATTTTGAGGTCATCGTCGCCGATGACGGCTCGGGACCGGAGATTTCCCGGCTGATCGGACGGATGCAGGAGGAGGGCCTCCCGTTTCCCGTCCGCCACCTCTGGCACGAAGACGCGGGTTTCAGAAAGAATATGATGCTCAATAAGGCCATAGCCGCTTCGGAAACAGGCTACCTGGTGTTTATCGACGGCGACTGCCTCCCGCATCATGAATTCCTCCGCGACCATTGGAACAACCGGGCACCCCGCACACTCCTCTGCGGCAGACGCGTGAACCTGAGCCGGCCGATGACCGAACGTATTACCCCCGAAGCGGTCCGGAACCGCTCCTATCAGAGGTATTCACTGGCTCTCGTCTGGGACGGCCTTCTTGCAAAAAGCAGCAACCTTGAGGATGGCATCAGGATCTCAAATCCGATCATCCGCCGCATCCTTCACCGGAACCAGGCCCGCATCCTCGGGTGCAATTTTTCGGTCGAGAAACAACTGATGGAGGAGATTAACGGCTTCAACGAGGATTACCAGGCCCCGGGGATCGGCGAGGATACCGATGTCGCCTATCGCCTCTCCCTTGTCGGCGCGCACTTTTCCACACTCCGCTATCAGGCGATCCTCTACCACCTCTATCATCCGGTCACCCGCGTCGGGAATGAGAACCGCAGGATTTTCGCCGAAGTCGAGCGGTTGCGCCAGAGCCGGTGCCCGAACGGTTTGACGAAACCCGTCGAGATCTAGCAGCCGTATGAAAAATTTCAGCACATATTTCCGGATCGTCAGGTTTTCAAAACCCTACTGGAAACATATCGCCTCCTCGATCGGCTGCACGGTGATGTATTCGGTCTTCAGCGGTGTCTCCATCTACCTTTTTATCCCCCTCCTCACCGTTCTCTTTAACCCGGCCCCAGCCGGCGGAGGCCCGGCGGCGGGATTCAGGATGCCGCTCCCGGGTTATGATTTCGTCAATGCGCTGAAGGAAAGGTTTGTCGGGTTTGTTTTTCAGGGGTCACAGACGGATGCCCTCCTGCGCATCTGCCTTATCCTGATCCTGGCGTTCGTCATCAAGAATTTTTTCGGCTATATGCAGTCGTTCCTCATGAGCTATGCCGAGGAAGGGGTCATCAAGGATGTCCGCAATGCCCTCTACCGCCACCTCCACGAACTCCCCCTGGGCTACTTTACCCATGAACGCACCGGTGAACTGATCTCAAGGATCACCAACGATGTCACGATCATCAACGGGGGAGTGAGCGCACTGTTCGTGACGCTCATCCGCGAACCCCTCCTCGTGATCGTTTTCCTCGGTCTTGCCGTGTCACTGAGCTGGCAGCTGACGCTGATTTCATTTTTTGTCTTCCCGTTCGCCCTTTCGATCATCAGCTTCATCGCCATACGGCTCCATAAGGAACGGAGTCTTTCACAGGAGCGCCTTGCCGACATAACGGCTGTCCTGCAGGAGACCATTTCCGGTGTCAAGGTGGTCAAGGCGTTCGGCATGGAGGATTTTGAAAACCGGAAGTTCCAGGAAGAGACAAAACGGTACTTTTCCTCCCTGATCAGGATCACCCGCATCCGCGATCTGGCATCCCCGATGACCGAGATTCTGAGCGTCATCGCCGGAGCGGTCATCATCTGGTACGGCGGACAGCAGATTCTCCTCGAACACCGCCTGAATGCAAGTGAGTTTTTGAGTTTCCTCTTCATCATCTTCCAGGTGATGCCCCCGATCAAGGAACTGACGAATGTCAATAACCGGATCCAGGAGGCAAGCGCGGCTGCAAAGAGGATTTTCGAGATTCTCGATACAAAACCGAGTATCGGAAATACCCCCGGCGCTGTCCCCATCCCGGGCTTCAATTCCTCGATTGAGTTTCAGAACGTCTCGTTCGCCTATGACGGCTCCGACGGCGTGCTTGCCGGTGTCAGCCTGACGATCCGCAAAGGGGAGGTGGTCGCAATCGTCGGCCCGAGCGGAAGCGGAAAAACCACGATGGTCGACCTCCTCCCGAGGTTCTATGACCCCACCATCGGAAGAATATTCATCGACGGCCTCGATCTCAGGGAAATCGACCTCCGGTCGCTCAGGGAGAAGATCGGCGTCGTGACGCAGGAAACCATCCTCTTCAACGACAGCGTGAAAAATAATATCGCCTATGGCCTCGAGGAGTGCCCGATGGACGCCATCATCGAGGCCGCCAAGGCCGCGAATGCCCACAGGTTTATCATGGAGATGCCCAGACAGTACGAGAATATCATCGGCGAACGCGGCGTCAAGCTTTCCGGCGGGGAACGCCAGCGGATTTCCCTGGCAAGGGCGATTCTTAAAAATCCCCCGATCCTCATCCTCGACGAGGCCACATCGGCCCTTGACACAGAATCGGAAATTCTTGTCCAGGAGGCCATCAATAACCTGATGAGCGGCCGGACCTCGATCGTCATCGCCCACCGGCTATCCACGATCCAACATGCCGACCGCATTGTCGTCCTTCACCAGGGGAAGATCGTCGAAATCGGCACCCATACCGAACTCATTGCGAACCCCCAGGGCCTCTACAGAAAGCTTTTTGAACTGCAGTTCCGCGTATGACCGAACCCGACACTTCGCCGGCCCAGGAAATTCCCCCCCAACACTGGCTTCGCAATGCCGTCTTCTGGCTTGCCGTCGTTTCCTCCTCGGCGGTCGCGTTTTCTGTTGCGATATCCTCTGTCACGATGGGCCTGGCCATCGGTCTCTGGCTCATCGGGCTTTTATGGTCGCGCGGACGGTCGTTTACACCGACACCGCTCGATCTCCTTTTCCTTGCCTACGCCGTCGCCGAACTCGCCGTTGCATGTTTTTCTCCCGAGCCGATGCATGCCCTGGTGAACGCCAAACGCCTTTTTCTTTTCTCGTTTGTCTACCTGCTGAGCTATGCGGTCAGCGACAGGAAAAAACTCGCTCTGGTGGTCGGCATCTTCGTGGCGGTGACTGCGGTCATCTCGTTTGTTGAATTTTTCTCCCTTTCTCTGGCCCGCGGCCATTTTCAGCGACTCTCATTGTTTCAGATGGTCCTGACCGAAGGGGGCATAAAAATGATCGCCCTCCTTCTCGCCCTCCCGTTCCTCTTCGACCGCCGACTGACGGGGAAGTGGCGGTGGCTGACACTCCTTTCGGTCATCTTCCTGTTCATCGGCCTTGTCCTCACACAGACCAGAAGCTCGTGGCTCGGACTTGTCGGCGGCCTGATCACGCTCGGATTCGTCAAGGACAGGAAGATTCTGATCGCCCTGGTCGTCCTCATCATCGTTTTTCTTCTTGTCGCACCCGCCGACTTCCGGTCACGCGCGGCAACAATTTTCGATCCCGCCAAAACGTCGAACCTGACACGGATCCATATGGTCGAAACGGGGTGGAAAATGTTCATGGATCATCCCCTCGCCGGCTATGGGGATATCGATCTCCGGAAATATTACATCGCCTATATCGTCCCCCTGGATGATGCCGAGGGCGGCCATCTTCATAATAATGTCATGATGCTCCTTGTGACACTCGGCATTGCCGGATTTTCCGCCGTCATGGCGCTTTTTATCAGGATCGGAGGGATGATGCTCTCCGCCATCCGGAAGACCCGCGACCTGCTGCTCGAGGGGAACGTTGCCATCGGCTGCTTTTCCGCCTATATCGGCTTTCATATCAACGGACTTTTTGAATGGAACTACGGCGACCACGAGATCGCCGTCCTTCTCTGGACGACCGTCGGTCTGTCCCTGGTCATCCTGCGGTCCGCTTCGATGCCGGGATGGGAGCGGCACTCATGACCGGAAACGGTTTTCCTCTCTCGGTCATCGTCATCACCCTCAATGAGGAGAAGAATATCCGGGAGTGCCTCGAGAGCGTCGCGTGGGCAGATGATATCGTCGTTGTCGATGCGCGAAGCCGCGATCGCACGACGGAACTCGCACGGCAGTTTACGGAGAAGGTGTTTGTGGCCGATTGGAACGGCTACGCCGGGGCGAAGGAATACGCCCTCACCAAGACGAGACATGAATGGGTGCTCTGGCTTGACGCCGATGAACGCGTCACACCCGCCCTTGCCGCCGAGATCCGGGATCTCCTAAAGAAGCCAAACCCGGCGGCGTCGGCCTACGAAATTCCCCGCCGTGCATTTTTTCTCGGCAAATGGATTCGGCATTGCGGATGGTACCCCGGGTATGTGACCCGGCTTTTCAGAAGACAATCCGCCCGCTTCTCATCCTCACTCGTCCATGAACATCTCGAGGTCAGCGGGGATGTCAGCCGCCTCCACTCCGCGATCGACCATTATACGGACGATACCCTCTTCCACTACTTCAGGAAGTTCAATAACTATACCTCGCTCGCCGCCCGGGACCTCCGCCTCAGGCATAAGGTGTTCAGAGCGGCCGATCTGATTTTCCGGCCGCCGTTTCTTTTTCTGAAAATGTATGTCATCAAACGGGGGTTCCTCGATGGATGGCACGGACTGGTCCTCGCCATGGTTTCAGCGGCGTATGTCTTCACCAAATATGCGAAGCGGTGGGAATTGGACGCCGACGTCTGACCCCTCCGGCGGTTTGATTTTCAGCCGCAAATTGCCTACAATTCCCCGAGAACGATCAGAGGAAACTCCATGGATGCCAAGGAAAAACAATCGATGCTGCTCATGCAGCTGGTCATGCTGTTCCAGTCGGCGGCGTTGCAGCAGATGGGGAAATTGAAGAATCCTATCAGCGATAAGATCGAACGCGACCTTCAGCAGGCCCAGATATCCATCGATATGATCTCCATGCTCTACGACAAGACGAAGGGGAACCTGACCGACGAGGAGGAAAAAATGATCTCTTCCGTTCTCCGGGACCTCCGGCTGAACTATGTCGATGAGGCCAATAAAAAACCGGATCAGCCGCCGTCTGACGAAGCGGCCGGGAAAGACGAAGCAACATGAAATTCGGAATCATCGGGAACCTTCAGAAACCGACCCTCCTGGATGTGTGCCGGCGCCTCGTGCTGTTCCTCGACGGCAAAAAATTATCCTATTGCCTCGAGGAGAACCTCGCGCGCTGGCTCCTTGTCCGTGATGTCGCCCTGACGGTCGGACCCGCCGGCTTTTTTGAGGAGACAATCCTCCCCGGCAAGTGCGATTGCCTCATCGCCCTGGGCGGCGACGGGACGATGCTCACTGCCGCCCGGATCGTCGGCAAACGGGCAACCCCCATCCTCGGCGTCAACCTCGGCAAACTGGGCTTTATGGCCGAGGCCTCGGTGGATGATCTGGAGGATGCCATTACCGAAATCGTGGCCAGGGAGACCTGGATCGACGAACGAATGGTCCTGAAGGTTCAGGCCGAGGGCTTCTCAAAGGAGTTCTGTGCCCTCAATGACGTGGTCATCGACCGCGGCCTGTCACCCAGAATCCTGACGCTCGAAACCTCTGTGGACGACGACTTCCTGGTGTCACTTGCCGCCGACGGGATCATTTTTACCACACCCACGGGTTCGACCGCATACTCGCTTGCAAGCGGCGGACCGATCATCGCACCCAAAAGCAGGGTCATTGCCATAACACCGATTTCCCCCCATACACTGACAGCCCGCGCCGTCGTCGTACCCGATACGAGCGTCCTCCGCATCACCGTCCCCTCAGCCGTGAAACCCGTGCACCTGATCGCCGACGGACAGGGGGAGGATTTTTTCAACGCGCCGGTGACATTTACAATCCGGAAGGCGGACTATACCGTCAATCTCGTCAAACGCAAATCCTCCTCCTATTTTGACCTCCTCCGCGAGAAGTTACTCTGGGGGAGCGATATCAGGGTGAGCGGCAAGGTCCAATGACCAAAATCGATTCACGATATGTCTGCCAGCAATGCGGCTACGAATCACCGCGCTGGGTGGGGAGATGCCCGAACTGCAGCCAGTGGAATACCTTCGTCGAGGAGCTCACACAGAGGAAAGTATCCCGGTCGAGATCAACGAAAACCGGGGCCCTCTCAAAAGCCGTCCGGCTGGACGAGGTCGACGCAACCGACGAGCACCGGATGCGCACCTCGATCGAAGAGGTCAACAGGGTCCTCGGGGGAGGTATCGTGAGCGGATCGGTCATCCTGCTCGGAGGCGACCCCGGCGTCGGGAAATCGACACTCATGGTCCAGCTTGCCGCCGGCCTCAAGGACCGCGTGGTGCTCTATGTGTCAGGGGAGGAATCACCCCACCAGCTGAAACTCAGGACCGAACGCCTGAAGATCCCGCGCCTGGATTCCATGCTCGTCCTCTCCGAGACAAATGTCGATGTGATCGCGGAAATGATCTCCCGCGATCTCCCCGATGTCATTGTCGTCGATTCTATCCAGACGATGTTCCGGCCCCAGTTCGACAGCTCCCCCGGGAGCGTCGCACAGGTGCGCGAAGCGACAGCCGTGTTTGCCCGCATCGCAAAGGAAAAAGCAATCCCGGTCTTCCTTATCGGCCATGTGACCAAGGAAGGGGTGATCGCCGGCCCGAAGGTCATCGAGCATGTCGTCGATACCGTGCTCCAGTTTGAGGGGGAACAGCACTATACGTACCGCATCCTGCGCGCGATGAAAAACAGGTTCGGCTCGACGAACGAAATCGGGGTTTTTGAAATGCGCGAAACAGGCCTCCATGAGGTGAAAAACCCGTCCGAACTCTTCCTTTCCCAGCGCACGTTCGGCACATCGGGATCCGCCGTCGTCGCATCAGTCGAGGGAAGCCGCCCCATCCTGATCGAGGTGCAGGCGCTCGTCACCCCCTCAAGTTTTAACGTCCCCCAGCGGAATACCACGGGTTTTGACTACCGCCGGCTTGGATTGTTGATCGCGGTCCTCGAAAAACGGATGGGGATCCTCCTCGGACAACAGGATGTCTTCGTCAATATCGCCGGCGGAGTCCGCATCGACGAACCCGCCGTCGATCTCGGCATCGCGGTTTCCATCATTTCGAGCATACGCGACGTCCCCGTCGATTCCCAGACGGTCGCCGTCGGCGAGATAGGCCTGGGGGGCGAAATCAGAAATGTCGGCAATATTGAACAGAGGATCCAGGAAGCGAACAAACTCGGATTTGAACGCGTGGTTCTTCCCCGCACGAATATCAAAGGCCTTCCCCGCATGGATGGGATTCAGCTCATCGGAGTCGATCGCATCGATGAGGCCGTGGAAGCGCTGCTCCACTGATCACCTTCACCGGGGCCGACCATGCAGACGATTATCCTCGCATCGAGAAATCCGGGCAAAATCAGGGAGATACTCTCCCTCCTTGCCGGCCTGGAGTGCAGGTTTGTCTCACTATCCGACCTTCCCGAGATCCCCGAGATCGCCGAGGATGGTTCCACCTTCGAGGAAAATGCCCTCCTCAAAGCCAGACAGATTTTCGGTCTGACGCAGACACCCGCACTGGCAGACGATTCGGGGCTCGAGGTCGGGGCGCTGGATAACAGGCCGGGCGTCCGTTCGGCCCGCTATGCGGGCGAAAATGTATCGTATGACGATAACAATAAAAAACTCCTCGGCGAACTGGCACGCATTCCCCCGCGGCACCGGCGGGCCAGGTTCCGCTGCGTGGCAGCCTTCGTCGCACCCGGGGTTGAACACCTGACCGAGGGTCTGTGCCGGGGCCGGATCATCGAATCGCCACGCGGGTATAACGGTTTTGGCTATGACCCCCTCTTCGTCCCCGACGGTTACCTTCAGACGTTTGCCGAGTTGTCATCCGAAATCAAGAACTCCATCAGCCACCGCCACCACGCTTTCACCGCGATGGCCGGCTATCTGAAGGAATACCTCGAAACCCCCCGACAACCGCCGTCTTCGCAATAATTTTGATACAATAGAAATATTGTAATTTGTTTCAATATTCTTTATCTTTTCGGAGTTTTTCAGCCGGTGCGATCATGGGGTTATGGGATTTCTTCAGAAAGCGCTCTTTATCCGTAGATTGGGAATTTACGACCAGAGGCGTGATATGGACGTTGTTCCCCCATGAGGATCGTCTGCTCGTCGGCGAGGAGAGAAATCTTGCGGCAAAGGAAGTGTCGTTTTTCTGCCTCGACCGGATGACGGGATCCCCGCTCTGGAAGGATGTGACGCTGGACGAGAAATGGTGGATCGGAATTGAAGCGGCGTACGGTGACACTGTTTTTCTCCATGAATATGCCTCCCCCGATATGCCCGAGCATAAAAAGATCATCGCCATCAATACCCGGAACGGATCACCAAGGTGGATCGACGACCAGCTGTCATTCATCGACGCCCATGACGGGTTTGTCTACGGACGGAAAAACCTCTTTGAGGATGATAAGGTGTACCAACTGAATATCACCGACGGAGGCCTGGTCAGGATCATCGACGCAACCCGCGATCCCCTGCCCCCGGTCACTGAACCGGCTTCCCGTGTCCGGCCGGAATATCCGTCGCACGCCCAGTCGGCTGAGGAGTTTCCCTCCCGCTGGAAGCTGATCGTTAGACGGCTCACAACCGGTCGAGAGGGTCTTTCGGGATACGAGTATATCGAGCATGCCAACCATCTCCTGATGAGCTGGTATGAGCGGCCCGCACGGCCGGGGGATCCGACGATGCGCCTCCTTTTTCGTATCGCCGATGCCACAGGTACGGTCCGCTATGCGGATACCGTCGGGGAGAACGCCGCGGCGGTCATTCCTGATACCTTCTTTCTGGTCGGCAACCGGATCTTCTATATCAAGGAGAGAACACATTTGCGCTCAATAAATCTTGGGACGGAGGAATAGGAAGAGCATGAAAATCCGCATCAAACACGTTGACGCGTTCACCACCGTGCCGCATACGGGGAACCCCGCGGGCGTCGTGGTCGAGGGGAGGGGACTTTCCGAACGTCAGATGCAGTCGATCGCCCGGGAAATGAATTTGTCCGAGACGGCATTCCTTCTTCCCCCGACCAAACCGGACGCGGATCTCCGCATCCGCTGGTTTTCACCACAGACGGAAGTTCCCCTCTGCGGTCATGCGACCATCGCGACGTTTTATGCCCTTGCCGAAGGGGACATGATGGGTATGGAGAAAGACGGGATGTACACCTTCCGGCTCGAAACCGCTTCGGGGATTCTTCCCGTCGAGGTGTGCCGGGACGGATCAACGATTTCCGTCATGTTCGGACTGAAACTCTCGCCGTTCGAACGGGTGATGCATTATAAAATCGATCTCGTGCGGGTTCTGAATATATCCCTCGGCGAGTTCGATAACCGCCTCCCGATTATCCGGTGCGATTACCTCCTCGTTCCGGTTAAACGGCTTCATACATTGTTTACCATGAAACCGAACTTCAATACGATGACCGCCTTTATGAACTCCCGAAAACTCCAGGGGGTGTGCGTTTTTACAACCGAGACCGTCGATCGCGCCTCAAGCGTCCACTCCCGGTTTTTTGCCCCGAACATCGGCATCAATGAGGATCCCGTTACGGGATCGGCACACGGGCCCCTCGCAATCCACCTTTTCATGAATGGATTGCTCGAACAGAAAAACGGCCTCTGCGTCTTTCAGGGGGAACAGGGCGATGCCATCGGCCGGAGGGGAAGGGTCAGGGTCGAACTCCAGGTCGAGAACGACCACCCGCAGTCCGTCCGGATCGGCGGGACCGCCGTGACTGTCCTTGAAGGAGATATGCTGGTCCAGGATTAAGCACACACCTATTCACCCTTATCCTATGCCCCCTCATTCTGTTCTCTTCGCTCTACTCACTCTTGCTTCGTTCGTCTTTTTCGGGCTGAATATCCGCCGGCTCTACGGTTGGATGAAAATCGGTAAACCGGCGAACCGCTTCGACAGGCCGCTCGAACGGATGAAAAATGTCCTCGTCGTCGCGTTCGGTCAGTCGAAGTTACTCCGCGAACCTTCCGCCGGGATCATGCACTTCTTTATCTTCTGGGGCTTCGTCGTTCTTCTCCTGGCCATCGTGGAATCCATGGCCGGAGGCCTCGTCGCGGGTTTTTCGTTTGCATTTCTCGGGCCCGCCTATCCGGTTCTGGCCTTTCTCGAGGATGCCCTCGCAGCCCTGGTCGTCTGCGCCGTCCTTTTCGCACTCTTCCGCAGGTATGTCGTGAAACCCCCCCGCCTCGATGTCCACGGCCATGCCCGGACCGACGCAACGCTGATCCTCGGCGCGATTTTCCTGATCATGGTGTCGATGTTGCTGCAGAATGCAACAGGTACCCTCCTGGGAGAACATAGTGCCGGCACCTGGCGCGTGGTCTCCGGCACACTCGTACCGCTTTTCCGGGACATCCCCGCAGACCACCTGCGGTTCTGGTACGACCTGTTCTGGTGGATCCATATCCTCTGCGTGCTGGGTTTCCTGAACTATCTCCCGTTCTCCAAGCATCTCCACGTCGTTTCATCGATTCCGAATGTCTATTTTTCGAAACTCGACCCGCGCGGATCACTCCAGCCGCTGAATCTGCAGGATGAATCCGCAGTCCGGTTCGGCGCCGCCGATGTCGAGGACCTGACCTGGAAACAGCTTCTGGACGGTTATACCTGTACGGAATGCGGGCGGTGCACCGCGGCCTGCCCCGCCGCCCTGACCGGCAAACCCCTGTCACCCAAAAAAATCATTACCGATATCAGACAGCGGCTGGCCGAGAGAGCACCCCTGCTTCTTCAGACCCGGTCACAGGACCCGAAGCCCCCTTCGCCACCCCCGGCTGCCGGAGAGGGGAAGGGGCTCGTCGGCGGCTATGTCACCGAAGATGAATTATGGGCCTGTACGACCTGTATGGCCTGTGTCGAGGAGTGCCCGGTCCAGATCGAACACATCGACGCCATCGTCGATATGCGGCGGTTTCTGGTCCTGAATGAATCGAGGTTCCCGAAGGAGATGCAGGCCACGTTCCAGAACCTCGAGCGGAATTTTACACCATGGGCGTTTTCCCAGGCTTCACGCGCCGACTGGGCCGAAGGCATGGACATTCCCCGCATTGCCCGGAAACGGGACGCCGGGATCCTCTTCTGGGTCGGCTGCGCGGGCTCCTACGACGCACGGTACCAAAAGGTGACAAGAGCATTTGCCTCGATCCTGAAGGCGGCCGGCGTCGATTTCGCGATTCTCGGCACGGAGGAAAAATGCAACGGCGATCCGGCCCGGAGGGCCGGGAATGAATACCTCGCCCAGATGCTGATGACAGAAAATATCAACCTCCTCAACACCTACGGCGTCAGGAAAATTGTCACCACCTGCCCCCATTGCTTGAACATTTTCAGGAATGAATATCCGGCCCTCGGCGGAACGTATGATGTCACGCATCATACGGAGTTTATCGCGGATCTCCTGAAAACGGGGAAGATCAGACCTCGTAAGGAGATCATTCAGAAGATGACCTATCATGACTCGTGCTACCTCGGGAGATATAATCAGATCTATGAGGAACCACGCAGGGCCCTTGCCGGAATCCCCGGCCTCGATCTTGTCGAGATGCCGAGGAGACGCGATAAGGGGTTCTGCTGCGGCGCCGGCGGCGCGAGAATGTTTATGGAGGAGACACTGGGGAAACGGATCAACGTCGAACGTACGGAGGAGGCTCTGGCCCTCAAACCCGACCTTATCGGGACCGCATGCCCGTTTTGCATGACCATGATGACCGACGGGGTGAAGATGAAGGAGGCCGCTGATACCGTTCAGGTGAAGGATATCGCTGAGATCGTCACCGAATCGCTCGGACTGTAACTCTCATCCCCCCCCAGCGCACACTCGGGACGCTCCTTGGGCGGTGTCAGGTGCCCGACTGCCCCAGCTCATCAATCGGATTGCGGCGGATCAGCATCAGGATCGCACTCTGGGGAACGATCAGGTATTTTTTTGAATCGTACTCGATCTCGATCGCCTGATCCTTGATGAAGATCGCGTAATCGCCTTCCTCAGCCTGCAGCGGAATGTACTTGACAGGCTCCTTCGGCGTCGGGGACCACGACTCCTGATCGATGTAGTTGGGGTTCGGTACCGGGTATCCCGGGCCGACCTTGACGATGTACCCGCTCTGAACTTTTTCCTTTTCCTTGACACTCGGCGGAAGGTATAAACCGTGTTCGGTCCGGTCCTTGTCTGAATCGGGGATGATCAACACGCGGTCTCCTACGACGAGCATATGCTTGCTGACTAATCTTTCCATACGGCATCCACACTCATGATACTGAATATTTTCCTTTTTCCGAACCCGGCCCGAATGCTACCGGTGAAGGTTCAGTAAGGCATCCTTCAGCTCTTCGAAGGAGGGAAAGGTCTTCGTGACACATCCCAGCACCCAGCCGGGTATGTCCGGCAGGGGATGACTCGTGACCAGATAGACCGGTTTGCCGAAGAATTTTGCCATCGTGAGCTCCCCCTTCGTTCCGGCCCCCTTTGCAGCCCCGTCATCCCAGTAACAGATCACGTAATCGGACCGGTTTGCTATCTCATGGCAGTCGATATCGACAAGCTGCCGCACGATGTCCTGATACCGGACGATGTCGAGCTGCTTCAAGCCCCTGAAGTCCACACCGGGATGATGCATCTGGAAAAACCTGTCGCTTTCAATGTTCGGATTGAATACGGTGTGGTGAAGATGCTCTTCGATCCATT
The DNA here is from genome assembly GCA_033854175.1 of Bacteroidota bacterium. GTDB lineage: Bacteria > Bacteroidota > Ignavibacteria > UBA10030 > SZUA-254 > DATKPE01. Next base: position 67,026 of record JAWOKN010000010.1, read on the forward strand.
GCTGCAGTTCCGTGCGCCACCCGACTCCCTCGCCATCGGCATACTCCATCCCGCCTGATAGATAGACCCGCATCGGTGTTCCTAAAATTGGTTGAGATTGATGACCGGCAGCAAGAGCGCGTAACCGAGCCACATGACCCCCCCGACCGTGACCGGAATCGAGATGTTATCGTCGATATCGATCGGAAGAGCCTCGACCAGGGCTCCCCCCGTCATGGCCATGATGGCGATGACGTATTCCATCGCCGCATATTCGATTTTCGGGAGCACGACGACCACCAGAATGCCCGCAAGAAAAAATGCCACCGTCCCCTCCACCGATTTCCGGAAGAGCCGGTGCTTCCCGAACCTCTTCCCGATAAGCGCCGCGGTGAGGTCGCAGATGATCAGGACACTGAAACTTGTGATGGCGACGAGCTTCGGGAATGCAAAGACCGCCAGTGTCGCAGCCAGAAGAACGTAGGTCGCACCATTCAGCCGCTTCTGCTCGCGGTCGGACTCGTGCTTGCGCAGGAGCCACCCGAATGTCCGGTTGAACCGGACTTCCACCGGCGGAAAGTAGTAACGGCCGATATCAACGGCAAGAAAACACATCGTCAGGGGGACCAGGATCTCAAGCGCGAGCGCCCGCGGTGTGAAGAAATAGATGATCGGAATGCTGATGGAGGTCAGATGGATCGACTTCCGGATGAGCTCGATCCTGTAACTTTCATCAAAAGCTGCCTGCGAGGCGTTATGCTCCGGTTCCGCCTGCGGCTGCTTGCGACTGATCGCTGACACCGGTGCCTGGTTCCTGACCATTGTTTCGTCCCTCGACCGGCGGAAGCGTTTCACCCCTCAGGATCCGGTCGATTTCATCCCCGTCGAGGATTTCACGCTCGAGGAGGGCCGCCGCCAGCTTGTGAAGCACGTCGATGTTCTCTGAGAGGATCGTTTCCGCCCGGTTCAATCCCTCCATGACGATCTTTTTCACCTCTTCATCAATCGCCACGGCGGTGGTTTCGGAGTAATTTTTTGTGCGCGTTATTTCCCGGCCGAGAAAGATCTCTTCCTCCTTTGAACCATACGCCAGAGGCCCGAGCCTGCTGCTCATGCCCCACTCACAGACCATTTTGTGCGCCAGGTTCGTCGCCCGCTCGATGTCGTTGCCGGCACCCGTCGTGAACTGATCGAAGATGAGCTTTTCAGCCGCCCGCCCGCCGAGCGCATAGGCGATCATCGCCCCGAGATATTCCTTCGAGTAGGTGTGCTTTTCATCGATCGGCAGGTAGGTGGTCACACCGAGAGCCCGCCCGCGGGGAATGATCGTGACTTTGTGCACCGGATCGGCTTCGGGGATCTTTTTTGCAACCAGCACATGCCCGGATTCATGATAGGCCGTGACTTTCTTCTCCTGGTCGGATATGATGAGGCTCTTCCGCTCAACCCCCATCATCACCTTGTCCTTCGCCTCCTCGAAATGATCCATTGTCACGGTCTTGCAGTTCTGCCTTGCGGCCAGAAGCGCCGCTTCATTCACCAGGTTCGCCAGATCGGCACCCGCAAGACCCGGCGTCCCCTTGGCCAACACATCCAGCCGCACATGCTCGTCGAGCGGGATGTTCCTCGTGTGGACCTTCAGAATCCCCTCCCGGCCGCGCACATCCGGCCGGTCGACAACGATCTGCCGGTCAAACCGCCCCGGGCGCAGCAGCGCGGGGTCAAGCACGTCGGGCCGGTTCGTCGCCGCAATGATGATCACACCGCTGTTCTGCTCGAATCCGTCCATCTCGACCAGCAGCTGATTGAGCGTCTGCTCGCGTTCATCATGCCCGCCGCCGAGTCCGGCACCGCGGTGACGGCCTACGGCGTCGATTTCATCGATGAAGATGATCGCCGGCGCGTTCTTCTTTCCGGTCTCGAAAAGATCACGGACACGGCTTGCACCCACACCCACAAACATTTCCACAAAGTCGGCACCCGATATCGAAAAGAACGGCACGCCGGCCTCACCCGCCACGGCCCGCGCCAGAAGGGTTTTTCCAGTCCCGGGAGGACCGAGAAGGAGTACCCCGCGAGGGATCTTTCCCCCGAGCCGCTGGAACTTCGACGGCTCGCGCAGGAATTCAATGATCTCCTGGAGCTCAACCTTGGCCTCGTCTGCACCCGCCACGTCCTGGAATGTGACACGAGTCTGCCCTTCGTTGATCGTCTTTGCACGGCTCTTCCCGAACGAGAATATCCCCTTTGTCCCCATCCCCTGCATCCGCCGCATGATGATCAGCCAGATGACGATGAAGAACACCCACGGCAACGCGCTCAACAGCGTGTTCATCCATGTGCTGTCTTCCTTGGTGATCGTGAACCGGATCCCGCGCTTGTTCCAGTCCTGCACCGTTCCGCCGTCAACGTAGGGGAGGGTGACGATGAACTTGTTCGCCTGCACGACCTTGCCGGAACTGCTGTGGAGTTCGACAGCGTTCTTCAACGTCCCGTGGAGTTCGAAGTTGTTCAGGTCCGACTTCTTGATGATCGCGCTCTGGATCTGATCGGCGTTGAGAAGGGTCTGGTACTGGGTGAAGTCGATCTCATACTCCGACCCTTCCTGCGTCCGGAAGAGCGTCATGATGATGAAGACCCCCAGGATGATCGCCGACCAGCTGAGGACGACCTTGAAGACCTTTCCCCAGTTGAAATCGTCGTCGTTCCGGTACTGTGCCTTCTGCTGCCTGTTCCTTCTCGGTCGGGGGAGTTTTTTCTGCGTCTGTCGTTCGTTCATTCGTTCAACATCCTTCGTGTCTTTCCTAAGCTCAAATCCTTTCCCTGGAGAACCTGCTCGTGACTCACCAGCCTGTAGATGCTCCTCAGGTTCCTCACTTTTTGGGAGTGATCCATGCCGTAGCCGATGACAAAATAGTTCGGTATCGTGAATCCTATGTAATCGACCGGCACGTCGATCTTGATCGCCTCTTTTTTGTAGAGGAGCGATACCACCTTGCACGACCGCGGCTGATGCTCTCTGATCAGCCGCAAAATAAAATCTATCGATAACCCCGAATCAACAATGTCCTCCACGACGATGATGTCCCGCTTCTCGACCTGGCAATTGAGGTCCTTCAGCATCCTGACATTGCCGGAGCTGATCTTCGCATCGCCGTAACTCGATAATTTTATGAAGTCGATCTCGCATTCGATGTTGACGTATCTGATCAGATCCGACATGAAGACGAATGATCCGTTCAGGATTCCGATGAAGATCGGTATGCGGTTTTTATACCGCCTGCTGATCATCTGCCCGAGCTTTCTTACACGGGCTTCTATTTTCTTTTCCGGTATGTAAAGCGTGAATCGATCGTTGTTGACTGTGATGTATTTGCTCATTCAGTTCTTATCGGGCCGTGGGCGATATTCCAGTTTCAGATACTGCCGGGTGGCTGAAGTGATCTTATGCCGGTCATCAAGCCGTTTTCCGCAAATCCAGACGATTTTCCCACCCGATTCAAGGATGGGAATGCTTTTCTTTTCAAATAAAGGAATTTTTTCGTCAATAAAAAAATCGCTTAATTTCCGCTTTTCCGTCATTCCAAGTGGAATGAACCAGTCCCCGTCCTTCCAGCTCCTGAGCGTCATCTGAGCATTCACAGTCTCAGAATCAATATACTCAATAAATGGGTCTTCTGAAAACTTTACCGAATCGACAACCGCCGACCGGAATTGAAATCCGGCGAAATCGTACGCCCGGTTGATCTCCACCGTGTAACTGAAAGGGGCGCCCTTTCCGGTGCCTGCAAGGATCAGCTCATCCCTGTTCCTTGAAAAGATCACCCGGTCCGATACCGAACAGCGAGAACCTGTCCCGCTCTGTGTGATTTTTATCATTTCCCGCACAATCCCCGATTCGATATCCCCCTTCGTGAACTCCTTCACAAGCGAAAAAAGGAAGAATTCCCTCATAAAGGGGGCCAGGAGCCCGAATTTTGAGCCGTCGATGATTATTTCATCAGACGAATCTCTGAGGATAATATTGTTTTTCGCCTCCCGATAGAGACCCGACAAAAATTCCTCTAACCCGGTGAACAAAAGACTCATCCTCGTCATCGTTTCCGACAGACCCGGGTTGATCTCCTCCCGGATCACCGGAATCAGCCTGTGCCTGATGAGATTTCGCGTGTATTCGGTCTTCGCATTCGATGAGTCCTCCCGGTACCTGATCGATTTCTCAAGAGCATAGCGGGCGATCTCCTTCCGGGTTGCCGTCAAAAAAGGCCTGATGATGCCGGTGTCCCTGTGCTTCATCGGAATCCCCGTCAGACCGTGGATGCCGCTGCCCCGGATCATGTTGAAGAGCATCGTCTCGGCGTTGTCATCGGCGTGATGCGCCGTCGCGACCGCCCGGAACCCGAGGTCATTCCTGAGGTCGTGAAAGTACCTGTACCTGATTTCACGCGCGATATCCTGAACCGACCGCTTCTCTTCACGGGCGAGTTCCCCGATGTCAACGGATTTTGTGTGACAGGGGAGGTGGTAATGCCCTGCGGCGGATTTCACAAATTCTTCATCCCCGTCGGACTCCCCGCCCCGGAGGTGATGGTTGATGTGGACCACGCCGAGATCGCACCCGAACTCCTCCTGCAGATTGTACAAGACGTCAAGAAGAACCATCGAGTCGATTCCACCGCTTGCGGCAATGAGAATCCGGTCCCCCTTCGTGATCAGGGAGTTTTGCCTTACCACATCCCGTGTGAGATGAACTAACGGTTCGCTGGACATTGTCGTGCTCTAAAAAAATACCCTCCGAAAAGAGAAGGAGGGTTTCTGATCGTAGCGGAGGAGGGAGTCGAACCCCCGACACACGGATTATGATTCCGTTGCTCTAACCAACTGAGCTACTCCGCCGTATAAGCTGGACCAAACTGAGGGATTTCTCTCACCCCCTCCACCCGACACTCCGCGCGTTGATACTTCCAGATGGCAAAATCCCGTCAATCCGATAGTCATGCGTTTTTCAAAGCTGATGCTAATTTACGAAAATTTCAGCGGTTAATCAACTATAAAAAAGAAAGTCAAGAAAAAACAGTTTTCTTTTAACGGAGAGAGGCTTTCGTTTTCTGACTTTCCGTCACACTTTCGTGTTTTGTTATAACTATTCGTAAATCATTCCCAA
>JAWOKN010000011.1:0-85007 GCA_033854175.1 Bacteroidota bacterium
CACCGGGACATCAAACCTGCCAACATCATGATCACCGGTCACGGAGAAGTCAAGATCGTCGATTTCGGCCTGGCGAAACTGGCCGGACTGACGAAGCTCACCCGAACCGGATCGACCGTTGGTACGGCAGCATACATGAGTCCTGAGCAGGCGCGCGGGGAGGATGTTGACAACCGCAGCGACATATGGTCGCTCGGAGTAGTTCTCTACGAAATGACCGCCGGACGGACCCCATTCAAAAGTGATTATGAGCAGGCGGTGGTGTACGAAATCCTGAACGAGCAACCGAAGGCGCTGTGCGAATTCCGTGCCGATCTTCCCCGCGGACTCGAGGATGTCATCAGGAAAGCTCTCACGAAAGACCCGGTGAGACGCTACCAGCACATCGAGGAATTTGCTTCAGATCTGGAGGCAATACAAGCCGGACATCCGGTCAGTGCAAGAAAAATCAAGACACCGGTACGGACTCTGAAAACCCGGACACTTTGGTATCTGATCCTGGCGGCCGCGCTCATCATTGCTGGCGAGATTGTCTACCGTATGTTTGTAAGCCCCATTCAAACGCTTGCTGAGAATCTCACGGTGGCTGTTTTGCCATTCGAAGATCAAACGCATGACACGGCGATTGCGGCCTGGGTCATGACACTGCAGCGGGTGCTTTCATCCGACCTTTCCGTCATGAAAAACCCCGGGATTTTCGATCCGGCAAGTCTCAATGGTCTGCTGGAGCACGAGATGGGGACTTCGCGTCCATCTCACGGGCCACAGCTTGACAAAGTCATGCAGGACCAAAAGATCACCTACCTGGTGGACGGGGTAGTAATCAAGTCGGGTGGGTACTATGAGATTCACTCCAGCGTCATCGATCCCTCAAACGGCGAGATACGGTATGCCGTACGGGTTGCGGCAAGCCAATCCGGTGATTTGCCGAAATCGGCCGATTCGCTCTCCCATCAGCTCCGGAGTTATTTCGAGATGGTACTCCATCTGAACGCTTTTCCGGAACTGACGCCCTGGATCGAGCACCGGACGGGAAATGTGGAGGCGCTCATCGCCTTCGAAAAAGCCTATGAGATGCAGTACAGTGCGAAGGGGGGGTGGGTTCCCTATCTGCGGCGTGCGATCGAGCTGGATTCAACATTCGTGACGCCCCGGCTCTGGCTGATCGAAGGGCTTGCGGGCAAGGGTGAAATGGACGAAGCGCGGGCGCATTACCAGGCCCTCCGCCGGCTTGAATCGGGGGCCAGTCCATTCGAGCAGGCGATGATCAACTGGACAGGGGCATTCCTCGACAACGACATCCCGGCCCAGGAGCGGTATCTCGAAGTTGCGCTTGACCACGCGCCTGGCAATTACATCCTGCTCAACTCGCTCGGGATGACCCGTCTGGAGATGGGGAAATATCAGGAAGCGGTGGAAGCCCTGAGGCCGCTTGCAGAAAAGCGGTGGAATTATTCCACGGCCTTTCTTCTACTTGGCGAGAGTTATTGCGGGCTGAAGGACTACGGCAAGGCCAGACAGGTCCTCGAACAGTCGCTCACCGTGACACCCGTCCTCCCGGAGATCTACGGTTTACTCTTCACGCTGATGCTGCGCGAAGGTGACAGTGTGAAAGCCGGTCAGTACAACACCATGTATTTTGAGCGGAAGCGGGAATCGAAGAATTTCCCGTATTCAGCATACCGGGGCCTGGCGGAACAGTGTGCGGCCGAGGGTTTTGACGATCAGGCTGCAAAGTATTTCCGCATGGCGATTGACGTCAGACCCGATGTGGCAAACAACCACAACGGCCTCGGGGAAGCGCTCACCAGGCTTGGAGACACTGGCGCCGCAAGAAAAGAATTCCTGCGGGCATTGGAGCTTGATTCAACCCTGATCGCGGCTCATCTGGCGCTCGCAAAAATATCGGAACGGGAGGGGAACACAATGGATGCTCTGCATCATTACCGTCAATATCTGAAACTTGATTCCACAAGCAAGGAGGCGGCAGAGGTGCGCAATTCCGTCTCCAGATTAAATCACTGAATCCATCAACTTCCTCCGAAAGGATTATCCATGTCAACAAGAAACACAACGGTCCGGAGATCCAAAACGACAATTGACGACCTCCTTGACTGCGTCGGGAGAGCATTGAAAAAAGAGAAGATGAAATTTACCGAAGATGATAGGCGGAAATTCGCCTGTATTCTCATCAGCCTGGCACACAGGATAAACAGCGAGGTATATAAGTCGATAAAACCGTGGCCGGAAGCATCCTGACGTTCTGTCGTTTCTCCCACGCAAAGCATTCTCCATGAGCGGGTGAAGGATATCCCACCATGGCGGGGGAACACTAATCCACGAACAATGACAGCAAAGCTGATCTCCTTCTTTGGATCGAGACTGGAGGAAACCATCCGGTCATGGCCATCCTCCACCAGGGAGGAGGTCGGGTTGTATTTACACCTTCCGGACAGAAGGGAAGATCTCTCACGAAGGCTCGACGGCCGGGCTGCCGAACAACCATACTGGATTCTGCTTCCTTTCTGGCTGGCTGAAAAATTCACACAGAACGGCGCACGCGGCCTCGGGAGACATTTTCTGGATGACATCTCATGGGCGCAGTATTGCCTCTTCGTATTCACCAGAATGCAGGACGACCTCTTCGACAAGCATACGCATCAGTTGCCGCTCCTTTATGCCGCGGACGGATTCCTGTTTGAAGCGGAGCGTGTATTTCTACGATACTTCCCGAAGAATTCACCATTCTGGGAGATTTTCATCAGCGGCATAGAAGAGACCATATTTGCCGTTGCACGTGCTGATGATCTTGAGAAGACCTCTGTGAGAAGCAACACGAAATTACTTTCCTCTTACGGTGATACAGCTGCAATCTGCAACATTGCAGCGGCCGCCGTATGCCTGAAAGCGGGGAAAAAGCGAGATATTTCCCACATCACCATGTTTTCAAAAGAGATGATGAAAGCCGGGGCGATTGTGGATGATCTCCGCGACATCGAAGATGATCTGCGGCGCGGGCGGTTCAACTACGCTGCGACATATTTTCTCCCCGTGCGAGGTGAAATTCGATCGCCGACGAACGATGCCCTCCGGCTGATCAGGCGAAATTTTCGGAACAGCTCGAAGGTGTCCCGATTATTCTGTGAAATACGGCGGCACGTGACCATCGCGGAAAAGGCCATCCGGCCGTTGGCGGTGCCCGCGGCAGCGGAATACCTCTATTCCGACCGGAGGACGCTGGAGACGATGGAAGACATGATGAAGTGGCAGAAGACAAACAGAGTATTGAACGGATAGATAACCGCGGGAGGGGTGGAACAGGATATTACTGTTCGACTTTTTCCTTATCAAGCTCGTCGAAATATTTCCTGATCAGGTTCTCATAATCCCTTGAATATTTTCCCTCGAGAACCTTCAGAAGCTCCTCGCGCAGTTTATTCTTCCCTTCCTGCGTCGACAAATCGATCTCGGCCGGGCTGGGTTGCTGGACATCCTTGCCCGATTCCGATTTTCTGCGTTTCTCATAATCCCGTTCTCGGGTTGAGCGCTGTGAATCAAGAAGCCTGGAGAGAATGCGATCCTGTTTCTGTATGGTATTCGGATTGATATTATTTTGCTCGATGTCGGTCTGAACCTCGGTCATCTGTTTCGCGATATCGTCGAGGTCGCCGAGAAGCTTACTGAAATCGCCTGAATTTTTTGCTTCTTCGGACAATTCCTTCAGGGTTTTCTGGGCTGCGCCCTGCTGGTTGGCAAGGCGGCTATAAACCGCCTGTTGTTCGGGGGTAAGGCCCTGGCCCTGGCCCATTCCCATTGCCTCTCTTGTCTGCTGGTTAATCCCGTTCTGCACACCTGCCAGTTGGCCAAGCCGCGCCATAAGTCCGGCCATACCCGACCCGCCGCCGCGGCCGCCCTGCATCATACTATTAAGCATGCTCTGTATCATGAGTGCGGCACGGTTCAAGGAAGCCATCGCCTCCGACTGCCGCAAAGAGGAACCGGAGGGGTTGCGTTCTTCCATCTGCTGCATAGCATCGTCCATTTGTTTCATCGCCGTCCCCAGTTCCTTGGACATTTCAGGGGTAACGGCAAATGATTTTTTGCTCATCTCGCCCAGTTTATTATTGACAGTACCGAGGCCGCTCCGCACGTCATTCTGTTTCTCCGCGTCATCGCGGAACTGGCGAGAGTTCGGATCGAGGCTCTTCGTGTCATCCTTGAGCTGTTCCTCCTGTTTCGAAAGTTCAACGATATTCTGGAGTTGTTTCCGCATTTCGTTGACGATCTGCTTCATCTGGTTTTCCTGCATCGTCTTCTGCAGGGCCATCATCGACTGGGCAAACTGGTCCAGTGACTGCTCGCTCTGTTTCTGCTGATCCTCGGCCTCCTGCATATCACCCGACTGCATCTGCTGGCCAGCCTGGCGCATCTTCTGACCGATCTGGCTCTGGTCGAGTTGTTTCCGTGTCTTCGCCATGTCCTCCATCGGCATCTCCTTTGGAAACTCCTCCATCTTCTTCTCGAGATCGGTGGTTGCCTTATTCAGCGAGTCGGCCTGCTGGCGGAGATCATCCTGTTTCTGAGACAGCTGGTCGCGGGTTTTCTGGTCGGGGGAGCTGGACTTCTTCGCCTCAGCGCGCAGCTCCTCCTGCTGTTTCTGGAGCTCCTGGGCCCGTTTGATCAGCTCATCAACCTTCTGCTCAATATGGATCCGTTTCAAAAGATCGATCGTCCGTTCCAGGCTCTGGCGGAATTGTTCCTCGGAAAGCTTGAGCTGATCCATCGCCTGTTTCACTTGTTCAGGTGAAAGCTGTTTCATCGACTCCTGGAGTTTTTTCAACGCCTCCTGGAGCTCAGGATTCTTCAGTTCATCCATCAATTTCTGGAGCTCCTGATACTTCTCCATCGTCTTATCGGAGAGAAGCTTGTTCTGGTCCATCTGTTTCATCGCCTCGTCAAGCTTCTGTGAAGTCGCCTCGAGTTTTTTCTGAATCTCCCCGAACCGGCGGAGCATCTCATCGGCCTTCTTCTGCTGCTGCCAGTCAGGTTTCTGGTTATTCTTCTGGACATCCCGCCGTAATTCATCGATATCGTGTTTAAGCTGTTCGGTTTCGCTGGCGGCATTCTGCATCGATTCGAGGGACTGCTCGTGCGACTGGGAAACATCGGAAAACACCTCTTCAAGGGATGGCAGACGAATGAGATAGGTCTGGGATCTTCCCGACTTAGGACCGTTCACATTGTCATTATCGAAAACCTCGGCATAGTACGCAACGACGTCCTCGGGAACGAGATGCATCGGTGAGAGGTCCCAGGCGAACATCACCTCGGCGGGGCTCGATTGTCGTGGCTGGAGGGGAATATCGGTATAGGAAAACTCTTCCGGGGGTTTTTCGTACCTCGACTGTGCCAGCCGCCAAGCGAGGCGCAATCTGGAAAACCCAAAATCATCCCTTATGCGGACGAGCAGGTTGACATTCATCTGCTCGGTGAGCTCAATATTCCGGCCGGGATTGACGATTTCCACCGTCGGGTATTCATCCGGGATAATTGTAATCGCATACTCAATCGGGTCAGCGTTCTGCAACCCCTCCTTATCCCGCAGTTGGAAATGATAGGTTACTCTTTTCCGTGCGACAAAATTGGCGTTCGCCGATTTTCCCGAGAGGTTGAGTGACAATGTCGAACTGTCGCTGAAAAGGATACGTGCTTCGGAGAGCCCCTTACTTGCGCTGAGCTCGAGGCCGACTGTCGTGCCCGGATAGACGGAGACATCGCCGGAATTCTCCTCCACGAGTGTGGACGAAAGCCGTGTATATGCAGGTGGTGTCAGTTTGAGCTGGAACGAACGAATCAGCGGCCGGTTCATCACCGTGATAGTATACTTATCGCTCTGGACATCTTCAACAGAAGCATAATACTCGGTGGACGATTTGATATTGCTGATCTCGGCATGAAACGCGTCCCCCTGTCTTTTGAGCACCTGGTGGTCGAAGTCGACCTGACCATCCTGTCGGGAATTCAACGAGATCGAGGAAACCATCTTCCCTTCGGTCTTCACGGTGATCTGTACATTCTGTCCACGGATGGCATTAACATTACCCGGCTCGATGACAAAGCGAACGGGAAGGGGTGCGGCAAAGGACTCCTGAAAGTGGGCGATACGATAGAAAGAAGAAAAGAAGCCGGAAGGAGAAATCACCAGGACAAGGACTGCCACAGCAAACGCGTAGGCAAGATACTTACGAGACCGGCGGACCCGGCCGGTGCTGACCGCCCCGGAAAAATCGAGTGGTTGAATCTGCTCGTGGAGATCTGCAAATGAGGCATCAATCAACGCAACCGAGTAATGCTGCTGCAGGGCCTCACGCTGTTCATACATCTGCACGGCATCGAGGAGTCTGTCGCGGATGAGGGGGAAATGCTTCCCGACCAACCGGGAAATCGCCGTATTGTCGATCGAGGGTAAAATTCCGAATATCCGCAGCAATGGCCGGACAACAAAAAAGGCAAGAACGCCGGCTATGCCGGCAAGCACGAGGACAAAAATGACCGTACGTCCGGTAACGCCGATGAGAAAGATCTCCTCGGCAATGACCGCGCAGAGGAGAAGTCCGAGGATCAAAAGTATCGCCAACTGAAGGCCGGAGAGGAGCGTAAGACGATTTTCCTTCCTTCGCACCTTCTCGAAGCGCTGGAGAATATCCGTATACAATCCATATGTAGAATCGTGCTGCATGAAGCGGCGGTATTTCCTCAGGTCATCTAATGAGTTAACGCCCACACAAGAATATTTGTTCCGAAACGAAGCGCCTCCTGGCGTTTTTCGGGAGGATCGCCATGAACCTCAGGCGGATCCCATCCGTCGCTGGGATTAGATTCATAGGTATAGTAAACCACCAGCCGGCCGTTATGGAACAAGCCAAAGCCCTGTGGTGGTTTGCCATCGTGCTCGTGTGTTTTGGGCACCCCGCGGGGGAAATCGTAGTGGCAATGGTAGAGACCGTACGAGAACGGAAGTTCCACCAGCTCCTGATCGGGGAAGACTTTTTTAATCTCGCGCCGGAAAGACTTATCCATTCCATAATCGTCGTCGGCGTAGAGAAAGCCCCCGTTTTCAAGGTACGTCCGGAGGCGCCGGACCTCCTCATCGGACCAGGAAATATTTCCATGACCCGTTATAAAAACAAAGGGATACGAAAAAAACTTATCACTCAAAATATCGACATATTCATAGACAGGATCAACATCGATCAGAGTCTGCTGGCGGACAAACTTGAGGAGTTCGACCTCCTCCTGCGGATCATTATACCAATCGCCGCCCCCGGAATATTTCAGCCGGGCTATTTTAAACGCACTGGTCGGATTCCCCGACTGGGGGAGGGCCAGATTCCAGGCAAAAAGAACGAGAAGAATGATCCACGCGGCTGCTTTCATACAATTAAGGTATAAAACAGGGAAGGAAGAAGCAAACAATGTGTCCTTCGCGCGGCAGGTATTGACAAGGGAGACATCGAGCATAGCGTGTCCCGTGCAGGGCAGGACACGCTATCTCAAAGGAGTGTACGATAGTATCTAATTACAACTCTACCGGCTTGAGGCCGGGACGATCTTAGTCCATGATCTTCCGCAGAAACGCCGGTTTTTCCGTGTCGACGCTCTCGGACGATTTCGACTGGTCCGGTTCATCATTCCGGAAAGGGTTCACAGCGATATCGATACCTTTCCTCATGAATGCCGGTTCATCGAGTTTTTGCAGATCATGGACACCGACGGGAATGCGGTCGATAACCTTCGCGGCCGGTTTGGCGACGCGGACGGCACCGCTCGAGCGACGGTTAAACCCGGTGGCGATGACGGTAACCATCATCTCGTCGGCCAGATTTTCGTCAACAACGGCGCCAAGGATAACATTAGCTTCCTCGCCTGCCGCCTCATGGATAACGCTGACAGCCTCATCGACCTCAACGAGTGACATCGTCGGGCCGCCAGTGACGTTCACCAGCACACCCTGTGCGCCGGAGATGGAAACACCTTCCAGAAGTGGGCTGGAAATGGCTGCATGAGCCGCCTCGATGGCGCGGTTTTCGCCAGTTGCGACACCAGAACCCATCAGGGCATCGCCCATTTCGCGCATGATCGTCCGGACATCGGCGAAGTCGACATTGATAAGGCCCGGGACGGTAATCAGTTCCGAGATACCGCGGGTCGCATTATGCAGCACATCATTCGCCCTATCGAAAGCTTCCTGGAGCGGTGTATTCCGCTCGACGATCGAGAGTAATTTTTGGTTCGGGATGACGATGAGCGTATCGACCTGTTTTTTCAGTTCATCGAGGCCGGCCTCAGCCTGTGCCATCCGTTTCTTCCCCTCGCAGGTAAAAGGTTTTGTCACGATACCGACGACGAGAGCCCCGACGCTTTTAGCGATATTGGCGACAATCGGTGCGCCGCCGGTGCCAGTACCGCCGCCCATACCGGCTGTAATAAACACCATATCGCTACCTGCAAGCGCCCGGGACAACTCATCCCGGTCCTCCTCGACAGCGCGCTGGCCGATCGAAGGATCCGCTCCCGCGCCCAGTCCGCGTGTCAGGTTTTTGCCGATCTGGATTTTATTCGGTGCCTTGTTCCGATCGAGCGCCTGCAGGTCGGTATTGACCGCAAAGAAGTCAACCCCCTGCAACCGTTTATCGATCATGCTCGTGACGGCATTACCGCCGCCACCGCCGACCCCCACCACACGGATTTTCGCACCGTGGTCGAAGTAATTATCGAGTTCTATCACTATCGTATCTCCTTATAATAGTATGTGATAATGGTGATTAGGATAAATATGTTTTCTCAAGATCATAATTCATCAAACCAGCTTTTCATTTTTCCAAAAACCTTTTTAATCGTGCCATCCTTCTTCCCGTTCTCAAAAGTAAGGACTTGGACGTCCTTATTGCGCAAACCGTGCAGGACGAGGCCGACGCAGGTGGCATAGATCGGGTTTTCAATTTCCCTGACCAGGCCGGCGTTAAATCCGCCCGGAATGCCGATTTTGACCGGCATGCCGAGGACTTCGCGGGCAAGTTCCGCCGCGCCCTTAATGATCGCCCCTCCGCCGGTGAGGACGACGCCAGCCGAAAGGTGGCGGGAATATCCCGACCGTTTAATTTCCATACCGGCGATCTCAAAAATCTCCTCCATCCTCGGCTGGATAATCTGGGCAAGCAGCCGTTTGTCAATTTCCAGCGGGGGCCGGCCGCCGATGCCGGGAATAGTAATCGGTTCATCGTCGGCAACGCTCGCGGCATAGGCAAAGCCGTGCTGGCATTTCAGGCGCTCGGCCTGTTCCGTTAAAACCCCAAGACCTTTGCGGATATCGTTTGTCACCTGATTACCGGCAAAGGGAATCACGGCGGTATGGCGGATCGTCCGGTCTTCAAAGACAGCCAGATCCGTCGTCCCGCCGCCCACATCGAGAAGGGCGATTCCGACCTCTTTCTCCTCCTCCTCGAGAACTGCATAGGAGGAAGCAAGTGGTTCGAGAACCATATCGCGGATATGGAGGCCTGCCCGTTGGACGCATTTATAGATATTCTGGGCGGCTGTGACCAGGCCGGTGATAATATGGACATTCGCTTCAAGCCGGACGCCGGACATGCCGACTGGATCGAAAACACCGTCCTGGCCGTCGATGATAAATTCCTGCGGTATGACATGGATAATCTTTCGGTCGGACGGAAGCGCGACCCGTTTCGTATCCTCGATAAGGCGGTTGACGTCGGCCTGGGTAATCTCATTTTCCGGGCCACTGACGGCAATCACGCCACGGCTCTGAAAGCTCTGTATATGATCGCCGGCGATGCCCACAATCACGGACTGGATTTTGATACCCGACCGCGACTCCGCTTCCGCGACAGCGCTCTGGATCGACCGAACGGTTTTATCGATATTGGTCACGACGCCGCGTGTCAGCCCGTCGGACGGACTTCTTCCGACGCCGAGGACATTAAACCGTCCCCCTTCGTCGGCTGCCGCGACGACTGCACAAACCTTCGTCGTTCCAATGTCCAGACCGACGACAACATTCTGTTCCATGTGTACATTCCTTTCCTTCATTTACAGCGGCTTACCTTTCGGGTACCGTTCAGATTTCTGATCCCACTTGACGACAACCTGTTCATCAAAACGCAAATCAATCGAGCGGAGTTCTTCCTGATCCTCCGACTTCAAAATAGATCCGATGAATGTCCGGAGAGTCACAAGTTTTTTCCCGATATCCCCGCGCCCCAGTGCGATCGGCACACCCCCGTCCACCGAGTAGAGGATAATATCACCACCATTATTCATATTGACTTCCGAAATCATCCGGTAGATGGATGTGTCTACCAAACGCGCAGTTTTCAGGATATCGATTGCCTGGAACACCTCATTGCTGACTGCAACCACTCCAACCTGCACGTGGTCGAGCCCTCCGATGCCGCTGATCACCGGAACGTCGAGCTTTACGGCGGTACGGCAATACGGGAGCACGACTCCCTCCTCGTCGAGATAATAGAGCTGACCGATATTCAGTGTAGCGATGGGTATACGTTCGAGAACATGAATATGGACGATATCGGGCAGCTGGCGGTAGACGACGGCGGATTTGACAAACGGCTGTGTCATAACCCGTTCTCGGACCTGCTGGATGCCCGTCCCGAACAAAGGATTCTTCATGGGAACCTTTGCGAGTGTATAGACATCGGTTGCGGGGAGGATATGAGTACCGCTAACGACGACATGCTGGATCCGGAGGGAATTCTTCCACTGCATCGCAAGAACAAACACCAGGACAAGCAGCACCAGCTGCGGACCAAGGAACCAGATTCCCCATCGGTTCCGGCCATGGTGTTGGGTGGCGGAATGTTGGTTGATATTCTGCTGTTCGTCGTTCATGACCAGACCTCGTGTACGACCTCTTCGGGGAAGCCGACAAGTTTCACTTCCAGCTCAAGGTGGATGCCAAATTTTTCAAAGACGACCTTCTGGGCCCGTTCGACAAGTCCGAGGACATCCAATGCACTCGCGCCGCCGAGATTAACAATGAAATTCGCATGACGGTCTGAAATCTGTGCGTTCCCCATTTTCATCCCCTTCAATCCGGCATCCTCAATAAGCTTAGCCGCGAATGATCCGGGGGGATTTTTAAACATGCTGCCAGAGTTCGGGAAATTCACCGGCTGGACCCTGTTCCGTTTAATGAGGAGCTCCCTCCGGATTCTCATCAGTTCCGCAGTATCCCCTTGGGGGAGGCGGAACCGGGCCCCGAGCACGACATCACCTGCGAAACCGGACCGGCGGTATGAAAAATCCCCATCCTCTTTCCTGACCGTCCGGAATTGTCCTTCGCGCAGCACCTCAACATCGACGAGATAGTCGGATATCTCGCCGCCGTGGGCGCCCGCGTTCATGACAACGGCTCCGCCGATCGTGCCGGGTATGCCCGGGAGCATCTCGACTCCGCGCAGACCCTTCTGGATACAAAAATCCACGAACCGCGACAAGAGCACGCCAGCCCCGACGGAAACGTCATTCCCGTTCCAATCGATTGAATTCAATCCATATTCCAAATTGATCACCGCGCCGCGGAACCCCTCATCGCTGACGAGCATGTTGCTTCCTTTTCCCATCACGAGAAAAGGGAGTTTCTGGTCGCGGCAGTAGGAGACAAGTGTGGCACAGTCATTTTTATCGGCGGGTTCAAGATAATAGTCTGCCGGTCCGCCGATCTGAAACGACGTATACCGGCCCAGGCGGACATTCAGGGCAATCCTTCCGCGGTAATTTTTCTTGATTTCATCCATCGCTATCACGTTTGATCCCAGATCTTTCATTCATGTGGAGAATCCTTTTTGGATTCGAGCACGTGCAGAAACTCGACTCCATACTTCCAGATATCGCCCGCCCCCATGGTCACAACAATGTCCTTCTCCCTGACGATTGTCTGCAGACGGCGCGGGATATCTTTTTTATCGGGCACATAATAGACTTCCTTGTGTCCAAACTGTTTTGCGGCATTGGCGATAAGCTCCCCGGAGATTCCCTGGATCGGCTCTTCGCGTGCGGGGTACACATCGGTGACGATCAAAACATCCGAAAGAAGAAAAGCCTTGCCGAACTCCTCGTAAAAATCCCTTGTGCGGGAGTAGAGGTGTGGCTGGAACACGCAGACCAATCTCCTGCGCCAGCCGGCCTTCGCCCCTGCGAGTGTGGCCCGGCATTCGGTCGGATGGTGTGCGTAGTCATCATAAACCGTGACACCCCGTGCTTCTCCCCGTTTCTCCCAGCGCCGGTTGACGCCCGCAAACTTTTCAATGCCTGCTTTCACTCTTTCGAAGGGAACGCCGAGTTCGAGTCCGACGGCGATGGCCGCCAGGGCATTCTGGACATTATGGTTTCCCGGGATCTGGATCACGACCTCGCCCAGATCCTCCCCTCCTCGGGTAACCGCAAAGTGAACGCTGTTGTTCTTTGCGCGGATATCCCATGCCTGGAGATCGGCCTGGGGGTTGAGGCCGTAGGTGATGATTTTTTTCCTGTTCAGCTGGGGCATAATATCCTGAAGTGCAGGTTCATCCAGACAGAGGACAATGAACCCATAAAACGGCACTTTATTTGCAAACTTGACGAACGCATCCTTAATATCCTCGAGATCGCGGTAGCAATCGAGGTGGTCCGTTTCCAGCGTCGTCAGTACGGCGATCGTGGGAGTAATGGAAAGAAACGACCTGTCGAATTCATCCGCTTCCACCACAATAAACTCGCCATGGCCGAGCCGTGCATTGGTACCGCCCAGGCCGCTAAGTTTTCCGCCAACAATGACGGTCGGGTCGAGGCCTCCCTCCATCAGGATAAGGCTGATCATGGATGTAGTGGTCGTTTTTCCATGCGTGCCCGCGATGCCGATCCCGTACTTGAGTCTCATGACCTCGGCGAGCATTTCGGCGCGCCGGATCACCGGAATTTTCCGCCGCTGCGCCTCCACGACTTCAGGGTTATCCATCGCGACCGCGGAAGAATAGACAAGGGCGTCGACATCCGCCGCAACATTTTCGGGCCTGTGTCCTTCCATGACCTTCGCGCCCAGTCTCTGCAGGCGTTCCGTAACCTCGCTGAGAGCGCGGTCAGATCCGGACACGGCAAACTTCTGATCGAGGAGGATCTCCGCGATACCGCTCATCCCGATGCCGCCGATACCGACAAAATGTATTTTCTTTATGGACGAAAACATAACGTAATCTATCGACTACTTACCAAAGATCATCTTCAATGCTATCAGGAGCATCGCAACCCCGAAGATCTTTCTCAGGGTATCGGCGGGGAGCTGGTTTGCCAGGATGCCGCCGAAATACCCGCCGACGAAAAACCCGATACAGAGAAGACCCGCCACCGTAAGGTTTGCGTGACCCGCCTGATAATACTTCCACGCGGCCAGAATACCGATCGGAGGAATCAGCATTGCGAGAGTAGTTCCCTGCGCCATATGCTGTTCCCAGCCGAAGACATAGACAAGGACGGGGATAACAAAGATAGCCCCGCCGATGCCGAGGAGCCCTGCGAGTGCTCCGACCACGACGCCCAGAATCACAAATAGCAGTTGTTGCATTATACCCGGTTCCTTTCCATGACAATCCTGTTATGCCGTTCCGAATGAAAATCGTTTTCCCCTGGGGACGCGCAGTGCGATAGCCTGCATTTCCCTGACCAGATCCTTTTCACGTTCATACCGGCCGACGCGGATTCTGAACAGGCGGCGGCGATCCTTCATCTTAAAAACGATGACCTGTGAACGGCCTGCGGTCTGCACCCTTCGTTCGCGGCCGATATGGAGCCACTCGATCAGATCCAGCGGCACTTCCCGTTCGCGATAACGGTGATGAAACACAATTTTCTCATCGGTAATGATCAATTTTCTGTCACGCATTTTATTCAGGAACAGGACAATAAACGACACCAGAACAAACACAATAATGATATAGAGAATCGGATCCTGGCCAAGCGAGGGAAGCCTTTCGAACGTAAAGGTCCCCCGGATCCCGGCATAGAGCACCAGAGTCACCAGATAGAGCAGAGACTGCTGGTAATAAAAATCCAGTTTATACCGAAACACCTTGGCACCGGCCGGTAATTTATGTTCATCCATACGTCAGGCCACTCCCGCCAGGTGAAGCACCCTCACCGCCAGATCTCGGGCTGCCGCCGGTTTACCGAGATTTCTGCTGCATTCCGACATCGTCCGCAGCCGGTCATCCTGAAACAACGATACGATCTTCTCCGCGAGACACTTGGGGAGTTCATCGTCCCTGACAATTTCCGCGGCACCGTTCTCCGCAAGCGACCGGGCATTTTCCGTCTGATGATCCGCCGCGGCGAACGGATACGGTACAAGGAGGGCGGGTTTCCCCAGAGTCGTCAATTCCGCGATCGTCGTCGCACCTGCACGGCAGACAACGAGATCGCCAGCGGCATAAGCATAATCCATCCGGTCAATAAACGGGAAGATCCGCACAGATGGTGGCAGAGGTTCGCCGAGGGACCTTTTAACCGATTCAAAATCGTCCGGTCCCGTCTGCCAGAGAATCTGGAAATTCTTCTCCAACAGTACCGGGATACAACTGATCATTGCCCTGTTGACCGATCTGGCGCCCAGGCTTCCGCCCACGACAAGGATCACGCGGCGGACATCTTTCGGGAAGCCAAAATACGTCAAGGCATCGGCGCGTGACACGAGTGTCAGGCTCCTTCGGGTCGGATTACCGCTCACGAAGAGATTATCCTGTCTGGAAAAAAACCTGCGGGACTTTTCAAACGTGAGATGCACCTCATTCACCCGCCGGGCCAGAAAGCGCGTCGTTGCACCGGGGTAGCTATTTTGTTCCTGAATGAGTGTCGGGATGCCCCGCAGGGTCGCAGCATACAGAACCGGGCCTGACACATATCCACCGGTTCCGACGACAACCGCCGGTTTAAACTTCCTTATGATCGCCATTGACTGCATCAGAGCAACAATCACCTTCAGTGGAAACAAGAAATTTTCCAGCGAGAACCTGCGCCGGAAACCGCTGATCCAAATAGATGCAAACTTGTAACCTTTTTCGGGCACCACTCTTGCTTCAATTTTATTCTTTGTCCCAACAAAAAGAACCTCAGCTTCCGCGTTGATCGCCTTCACCTCTTCGGCAATTGCCAGAGCCGGGAAGAGATGACCGCCCGTACCGCCGCCGGCAAACATCATTCGCGGGGTCTGCACATCAATAGACCTTTCCCACGTTCGGCTCCCCGGCGTTGACCGATCCGACGACCGGAACCTGCCGTGCGCGCGGATGGAGCTCGGTCTGCGAAGAAATATTCAGCAGCACCCCCACCGCGCAGGCAGAGAAAACCATAGACGAGCCACCATAGCTGACAAACGGCATCGGGAGTCCCGTTGTGGGCAGGATACCGAGCGTGACGCCCGCGTTAATCAGCGCATAGAGTGTAATCGCGGAGGTAATAGCGAGTGCCAGATTGCGTCCGAACAGATCAGTCGCGAACTTTGCAATTTTAAATCCGCGGATCATGATGGTGAGAAAGAGCGCCATAAAAAATATCGTGCCGATGAAACCATACTCTTCTCCGACAATCGAAAAGACGAAATCACCATATGATTCGGGGAGAAAGAAATCCCTCTGTTTGCTCTCGCCCGGGCCGACGCCGAATATCCCGCCGTTGCCAAAACCGATAATACCCTGGAGCAGCTGATAATGGCTTTTCGCGTTGACACCGGACGAACCCCCGAAGAACGCCATAATGCGGGTGCGTCGGTAGGGTGCGCTCCACATATACAAGGCGAGGACCGGGATAAGTATGGCAAAGGTCAACGCCACATGAGAGAGCTTGGCCCGGCCGATGAAGAGCATCACCAGGCTCAAAATGAAAATCATCGAGCCCATGCTGAAATTCGGCTGTATCAGGACCAGGCCGGTGACGAGGCCGATCCACACCATCATGGGGATAAATCCCCTCTTCAGATCGCGGATCGCTTCCCCTTTTAACGTCATCAGCGTGCAGAGATGAAACAGCAGCGCATACTTGGCAAATTCCGAAGGCTGAAAACCTATCGAGCTATACCGCAGCCAGCGGGTGGATCCTTTTGCCTCCCCGCCGAGTATCAAGGTGACAAACAGCATTGTCACGGCAAGAATAACGGCGATCTTCGTAAACCGCTGCAGTTTATGATAATCGACCCTCATGCCGACGAACAACCCGATGATACCCAGGAACACCTTGATCGCGTGGCTGATAAGCATTTTCTCGCTCCCCCCGAGCTTTAGCATGGCATAGCTCGCCGACGCGCTATAGACAACGCCGAGCGAGAGGAGCATCAGTGTGAGCACCGCCATCAGGGTCACGAGGTCGATATGGTTGCGGGCGTTTTCCTTCATCTTACATCGCGTTCACGATATCCTTGAAAACCTTACCCCTGTGTTCATAGTTCTGAAACCAGTCGAACGAAGCGCAGGCAGGTGAGAGGAGGACGATATCACCCGCTTGTGCGGCATCGGTCGCCTGGGCCACAGCGGCCTGGATTGAGCGGGCGACCGTCACCGGGACAATTCCGGTGAATGCTCGTACAACTTTCTCCGCCGACTCGCCCATAGCGACAATGGTCTTGACATGGCGGCGGACAAGATCGAACAGGCGAGAATAATCATTCCCTTTATCGCGACCGCCGAGGAGAAGGATAATCGGTGCCTCATAGGCCTGGAGCGCATACCAGACGGAATCGACGTTCGTGGCCTTGGAATCGTTCACATAGGTGATACCCTTATGGGTGCGGACAAATTCCAGCCTATGTTCGACGCCTTTGAAATTCCTCAGTGTAGCCCTCAGTGAGGGGACACCGACACCGGCCGACAGGGAAGCGAGCGTTGCCGCCATGGAATTATACAGATTATGAATTCCGGGGATACTGATGCCGGATACGGGAATAATCTCAGACTGTTGACCGCCGATCGCTGTGACCATGGCATTATTTTCGACAAACGCGCCATCCTGAAAATCCCTCTGAAGGCCGAACGCAAGGACCCTGACGCCGGGGGGAGCTGTTCGAACGGCCTCGCGGGTCACCGGATCATCATGGTTATAGATCAGAGTGTCACCTTCGCGCTGCATCTCAAAAATGCGGCTTTTGGCTGCGACATAATTTTCCATCCTGCCTTCATACCGGTCAAGATGGTCCGGTGTAATATTCAGCATAAGTGCGACAGCGGGGCGAAATGATTCGATCCGTTCGAGCTGGAAGCTGCTCACTTCCAGGACGGCGAACGAGTTTTTATCAAGTTCCGACACCACGTTCGAAAAAGCCTTCCCGATATTCCCAGCGACGATATTTTTCTTTCTTGCGTCGTCCAGCATTCTACCTATGAGGGCGGTCGTGGTCGTTTTGCCGTTCGTGCCCGTAATGGCAATGATGGGGGCCTGGCAAAACCAGCTTGCGACCTCGAGTTCGCTCACAGCGGGGATTCCTTGGCTGGTCGTCTCGCGGATCACTGGTATGGTCGACGGGACGCCGGGACTGATCACCAGGAAATCGGCATCAGCCGCCCGGGAAGTATGTGCGCCTATTTCATACGGAATTCCCGCCGCATCAAGTTCCCTGACAGCCTGGCGGATTTTTTCGTCCGAGCCGCTGTCGCTCACGAAAACATGCGCACCGTGGAAGGCGAGGAGTTTTGCAACGGCGATACCGCTGCGTGCTCCCCCAATCACGGAAACCCTTTTCCCGGCAACATCGTGTCCGATCATGACATTGACCTCTATGTCCTCAACGACAGGCATTCGGCGTCATCGTACCTTAAACGTCGCTAAACTCAGAATCATGAGTAAGATCGCGATAATATAAAAGCGCGTCACAATTTTCGGTTCCGCCCAGCCGCACAATTCAAAATGATGGTGCAGCGGGGCCATTTTGAAGATTCTTCTTCCCTCTCCGTATTTCTTCCGTGTATACTTGAAATAAAAGCGTTGAAGAATCACGGAGACCGTTTCCATCAGGAACACGCCACCCAGGGTCGGAAGAAGCAATTCTTTCTTCAGCAGCACGCATAATGTCCCGATCGCGCCGCCAAGGGCGAGCGAGCCCGTATCGCCCATGAAAACCTGGGCGGGGTACGCGTTAAACCAGAGAAACCCCATCGATGCACCGACGAGTGCGGCGCAATAAATGCTCAATTCACCGTTCCCCCGGAGATAGGGGATCGTAAGGTACTGGCTGAGATCCGGGCGGCCGGAAATGTAGCTGATCACCGCCAGTGTCAGACCGACAATCGCCACGGTTCCAGCGGCCAATCCGTCCAAGCCGTCGGTGAGGTTCACCGCATTACTTGTCGCGGCGATGACAAAAACCACCAGGGGAATATAGAACAGGCCAAAATCGATTTCCCTGTTTTTAAAGAACAGCATTGTTGTACTGGACTTCAATTTCCATAAATCGACATCGAGAAATTGCGGGTAAAAGTAAATGACGGCACCAATCACGAGCCCGACAAAAATCTGACCCGACAATTTATATTCCTCGATAAGCCCTTTTGGTTTCTTTTTGACAACCTTCAGATAATCGTCAAGAAATCCGACCATACCGAGCGCCAGGGTGACAAAGAGGATCAGCACGATATATCCGTTCCTGAGGTCGGCCCAGAGAACCGACGGGATTAGGATTGCCAAAAGGACGATCAGTCCACCCATTGTCGGGGTACCGGCCTTGCTCAGATGCGTCTTCGGTGCTTCAAGCTTCGCCGACTCACCGATCTGGTGTCGTTTGAGGATGCGGATAATTTTCGGTCCGATCCAGAAGGCAATAATCAACGCCGTTACTGCCGCTGCGCCCACCCGAAATGTGATATACCGGAAGACGCCGAATCCCGGCGGATGAAGAGCGCGATTTATATAATCCAGCAGATAATAGAGCATTATTTCACCCGATGGAAAATCCGCTGCTCACTTCGTGTTGAGCCGTCCTTTTCATATTTCATCGTCACGAGCAGGACCAGTGTCGATCTGTTTTTCAGCTGCCACACATCCGTTTCAGTTGACCGTTCCTCAACGCCCGAGATTTTGAGCACATTCTTCTTATGAACAATAAGTTTCGTCCCCGTGCTTGTCCATTCACTTGAAATCCAGTGTTTCGCGAGCCGGAGTGTGTCTTCTGTAAAATCCTCCTTTTTCCCGAACACGCACACAAGCGGTGGAAGGGAAGTCGATTGTCTGTTTCCCTCCATCTTTACGGAAGCCACGAGAGAATCGGGATTCTGCGTTACCGTCATGACATACTTATCGACATGTTGGAACGCATCCGGGAGGTTTTTACTCTTCTTCAGATCAAGTTGCCACTTCCCGGAGAAGTCCGTTCTATGGGCTGTCTGGAATCCCAATGCGGCAGTGGCAGCCATGAGAAGGAACAGGATATGCTTCACAGGGATTTTCCCCTCTTTCGTTCGATTAAAAACGTCACGACATCTTCCATCTTCGTCCCTCTGGACCCCTTCACGAGGAGCACATCACCTCTGGCGGCAAGTTCGAGGGCATACTCGGCGAGAGAATTTTTTTGATCAAAGTGAAGATTGACGGCAATCTTCCCGGCGGACTCGTTGATTGTGCGCGCGAGATCGCCGAACGTCAGGAGATACTCAAATCCAAGCCGTGCGACGGCCGTACCGACCTTCCGATGTTCGGATTCAGAAGCGCGACCGAGCTCGAGCATATCGCCGAGGATAACGATTTTCTTACCGGGCGTCTTTATTTCCTGAACTGTCTGGAGCGCTCTGATTGTCGAATCGGCATTCGCATTATAGGTGTCATTCAGGATCACGATTCCACCGATCCGGTGGATTTCCATGCGTTTATCGACCGGGCGGAAGCTGCGGAGGGCGTTCTGAATATCACGAATGGGCACGTTGAACGAAAATCCGACAACCGCGGCCATGAGCGCATTGAGCGCATTATGACGGCCAGGGACGGATAACTGCACGTCGAACCCTTTTTTACCCCGAGCAGCAACTCCGAGCAAGGCCGCTCCCGCACCGTCAAATCCGCGGATTGTCCCGCGGACACTTCCCCGCGACGAGAATCCATATCTGACCGTCGATCGGACACCCTTGGCCTGGCGCACGATACGCCGATCATCGCCATTGACGAAAGCCGTTCCCCGGCTGTCGAGCGACCGGAAAAGGTCGCCTTCTTCATGCTCCACGCCATTGAGCGATCCGAAAAATTCCAGATGTTCATGTTCAATGGTTGTAACCAGGGCGTGTGTCGGGTGAACAATATTGCTCAGATACTTCACTTCCCCGAAGTGATTCGTACCAATTTCCACCACGGCAAGATCGTGTCGGGGCTTCACCCCGAACAATGTTGCCGGCACGCCGATATGATTATTCAAATTTCCCTGGGTCTGGTGCACGGAATACCTTTTCCGTAAAACCGTTCCGATCATCTCCTTCGTTGTCGTTTTTCCGTTGCTCCCCGCGATGGCGATAAACGGGATGGAAAATTTCATCCGGTACCTGTGTGCAAGTTCGCCGAGTGCCCGGGTCGTATCCTGCACGATAACGGCAGGCCGGTTCTGAAACCCATCACGCGGAGACTGATCATCCACGACAGCGCAAAGGGCACCTTTTGCATATGCCTCACGGACGAAGGCATGACCATCGATCTTTGTTCCGCGGAGGGCGACAAAAAGGGCCCCGGGTTTTATTGTCCTTGAGTCGGTTGACACCTGCGTAAACTTTTCCCCCTGTAGTGACGATATCTGTACCGCATCCGTGTGTCCGATACCGAGAAGATCTTCAAGTGTGACATTCATACCTGCCGGCGAATAAACTTTTCAACGACTTCGCGGTCGCTGAAGTGAACTTTGTTCGCACCAAGGATCTGGTACTCTTCGTGTCCTTTTCCCGCGATCAGCACCACATCTCCGGGTCGGGCCTTTTCAAGCGCAAAGAAAATTGCCCGTTCCCTGTCGATCTCGGTGAACATCGTCCTGTTCGGGACTGCGCCGGCCGCTGTTTCGCGGATAATCTGTTCAGGGTCTTCGCTCCGGGGATTATCGGAAGTAATAACCGTCACATCGCTGAGTTCCGTAGCAATCTTCGCCATTCTTGGCCGTTTTGTACGGTCGCGGTCACCGCCGCATCCAAAGACGGTAATGATGTTCTTGCCGGTTTTCTCCCTGAAGATTTCCGCAACTGCCGTGAGTGTTTTCTGGAGCGCGTCAGGTGTATGGGCGTAATCAATAATGGCAGTCCACCCCTTGGGGCTGATAATCGGTTCGAAGCGTCCATTCACCCTATCGACAGATTCAATAGCCGTTTGTATCGATCTCTTCTCCAAGCCGAGCGCAATGCCGGTACCGAACGCTGCCAGAATATTGCTCACATTAAATCGTCCGATCAGAGGAGAGCGGATGAAGGTCGGTTCCCCCTGATGGTGAATTTCAATTATGGTCCCCTGGAGAGAGAGGGAAATTTCTCCGGTTGTAACATCGGCATTTCCGGTCATGGCATAGGTCAGGGTTTTTGCGCGTGTCTCACGGAGGAATCTCGGCCCGTAGGGATCATCCAGATTGACGATCGCCCATGAGGAGGAGGACAAATCACGGAAAAGGATTGCCTTCGCCTGGAAATACTCTTCCATTGTCCTATGGTAGTCGAGGTGATCCTGTGTAAGGTTCGTAAATATGGCGACCCTGAAACCGATTCCGTCGACACGGTGCTGATGGAGGGCGTGTGATGAAACCTCCATCGCAACGGAGCCGCACCCATGGTCAACCATACGGGCAAGAAGTTCGTTCAGTTCGAGTGATTCCGGGGTGGTATGGGTTGCGGTGAACCGTTCTTTTCCGATAACGTATTCAATCGTTCCGATCAGGCCCGCCGCAGTGCCACGGGATTCCAGGACAGCCTTGACGAGAGCCGCGGTGGTCGTTTTACCATTCGTCCCCGTCACCCCGACCACGGACAGATGACCCGCTGGATGGTTATAATAGTTCGCAGAGATCCGGGCAAGAGCGACGCGGCTGTCAGGTACAACGATTTTTATCACGCCTGCGTGCAAGAAATATGAATCCGGGAGATAAGCGTCATTTTCCATCACGACAACCTTTGCGCCATTATGGACGGCCATATCGATGAACCGGTGCCCGTCGGCATGGGTCCCGGGGATTGCGACGTACATATCACCGGAGCCGATCCTGCGGGAATCGTATCTGATGTGACTGATTTCGATATCGTTGGTCACCACCATCTGGCCATAGAGGCTTTGAAACATCTTCGTAACCCGGACACCATCGAGAAGTTTAGATAAAGTCATAGTTCCCGTGATACTCTCAGCTACAAGTTCCTTTTCGTTACTGTCCATCGATCGGTTTCTACACTCGTTAAAATGAAGCGGCGCTCCTGGGCTGACAGCTCAGGAAAATCCTCGTCCCCGGTTTCACCTTCTGGCCGCTTTCGGGCGACTGCTGAATGACGACGCCGGATCCTTTCACAACCGGTTCCAGCGAGAGCTTTTCGACCTTATTCACCGCATCCCGTATGCTCAATCCGCGGAGGTCCGGTAGAAGCGCATCATCAGGGCGTGAATTTTTTCCACCCGCAGGAACTGCATCCGAAGCCAGATCCCCGTGCACGCGCTGTGCGGGAGAATCACCGGCAGTGGTCTGCGCCACCATTTGCGGCGGGGCAAACAAATCCGAGGAGGAAAGCGCCTGCTGGACGATGGCCCTGAATACGGGAGCGCTTGTTGTTCCTCCGTAGTAACTCGGGCCCTGGGGGTTATCCATCATGACCAGGCACACCAGCCTGGGATTCTCCACCGGAAGGAATCCGACAAACGATGCGGTATAATTTCCCTCATATTGTCCTTCAAGAATTTTTCTCGATGTTCCCGTTTTACCCGCGATCCGGACGTTCGGAATTTTCGCGGATGATCCCGTACCACTATCGACGACTGCTTCAAAAAAACCTGTCAAAACCTTTGCGGTCTGTTCGGAAATCACCTGCCGGATCCTCTGGGATTCACTCGTCTGGATCGTCCGGCCATCCTCATTTATCACCCGTGTGCAGAGGTACGGTTTCATAAGGACACCACCATTGGCGACCGCGGCATACGCGGCGGCGATTTGGATCGGCGAGACGCTCACTTCATAACCGTACGCAATGGTGTTCAGTGTCGTTCCGGACCACTCCATCGGTTTTTTCAGCACGCCTGATGCCTCGCCGGGAAATTCAATATTTGTCGGGATACCGAAACCATAATCGCGCGCGGTCTTGTATAATTTCTCACTGCCGATGATATCGCTGACTTTAGCCATGACAATATTACTCGAGACCTCCATGGCCCGTTCGAACGTGATCCATCCCGACGGGTGAGCATCGGTGATTGTCCGCGGTTTTCCCCCGGCGACGGGGACAACATAGGAACCATTTTCCCCGAAAAATATCTTATCCGGTTTCACGAGATGATATTCCAGGGCGGCCGATGCGGTAACAATTTTAAAGACCGAACCGGGTTCGAAGAGGTCCGTCACAGCGCGGAGGCGCTGATCAGTCTGTGGATATTTCCCGAACAAATTCGGATCGACGGGGGGATACTGGGCGAGGGCGAGGACCTCCCCTGTCTGTGGCTGCAACATCACGACGATCCCCCGATCCGCCTTATTCTGCACGACACCCTTTTTCAGTTCCTTCTCCGCGATCGCCTGCAACTGCATATCGATTGTAAGGACGATATTATTCCCGTTCACGGGTTCAACGCGGGGATAATCCGCTGATGGCCGGGCCCGGCCGAGTCCGTCGCGCTGAAACACCACATATCCATTCTCGCCGTGCAGTTCCTTTTCAAATTCAAGTTCAAGACCTGCGACGCCTGCGTTATCGATATTGGTGCATCCGATCAGCTGTCCGCCGACATTCCCGTTATAGTACAGGCGATTCGGTTCCTTTCTGATCACAAGACCGCCTAATTTCAACACATCTATCTTTTTTGCGGTCTCGACGTTGACCTGCCGTTCGAGCCAGACGAAACGGGAGTCCGACTCAAGTTTTCCGATATAATAGCTCTTTGATTTTTTAAAAACCCTTGAAAAGGCGGCCGCAATTCTCCGCGCGTCGTCGGCTGCGAGTTTAGGATCGGCAGCGTACGACACGAACATGGAGTTTGAGGCGATCACATCCCCATGCCGGTCGTAGAGCGTTCCGCGGGCTGCGGGAAGTTCAATTCTCGACTGGTACTGAGTCTGTGCCAGCTTATGATACTTGGCGCTCTCAACAATCTGAATTTGCACCAGACGCAGGCAAACGACCGCGAAGAAGAGCAGGAGTGCGACCTGCAGGATGCGGAGGCGGACACGTGCTGAACGGACCGGGTCGGTCTTCGTTTCCGGCGAAGGGGGATACTGATGCTGATCGTTGACGGTAGTCGATTTCATACGGAATCTTAGTACTGTTCAAAGCGCTGGAGATCATCCGATGATACTTCAAACCACACCGGCTGCTGGGTCGGGTAGATCAGGCCAATCTTGCCGGCCTGTGTTGCGACCCGTTCCAGGCTCGCCTTGCGGTTAATATCCGCCCTGAGGAGATCGTTCGAACTCTGAAGTTTCTGATACTGATTTTCAAGGTCATTGACATCGACGAGCAGTTTATTCACGGTAATCTTATTCCAGACATAAAAAACGATAAGCGCAGATACTGCACAAAGGAGTAAAATTCTGGATAATGGTGAACGCCGTCCTTTTCTGACGGGGCGGTTTCCGGTGACCGTAAAATCGTTGACTGCCTTGGGAGCTGCAATTTCACCGTTATAGATATACCGGCGTTCAGTGATCTCCGGGGAAACCGGAGGGCGGGTATCCAGCTCGGGGAGTGTCGTCTTTGCCATTACAGACTCACCCTTTCTGCGGCCCGCAGTTTTGCACTCCGGGCGCGCGAATTGAGCGCAATTTCCGCCGGTTGCGCGGTCACCGGTTTTTTCGTCAAAATTCTTATTGCAGGCCGGACAACTGCATCGGGGATCAGCTTCGAACCCGAAGGGATGCGGGTCCTCGACTGCGACTGAAAGACCTCCTTGACGATCCGGTCTTCCAGTGAATGATAGGAAAGCACCACCAGGCGGCCGCCGGGTTTCAGAACCGCAATTGCGGCCATCAGGCCGGCGCGAAGGTTATCAAGCTCGTTATTCACCTCGATGCGGATAGCCTGGAACACGCGGGCAAGGGTTTTCATGGAATACCGTCCACCGCACACCATCCTGATCACCCCTGCAAGTTCCGTTGTCGTCTCGATTGTTTTACGAGATCTCATTTCAACGATCTTCCTAGCAATTTTTCGTGCATTTCGTTCCTCACCATACTCCCTGAGGATTTCCGCCAGTCGTGGTTCTTCGTACGTATTGATAACGGTCGATGCGTCCCTGGTCTGTGTTTGATCCATTCTCATATCAAGCCGGCCATTATTCTGATAGCTAAAACCTCTTGCCGCGATATCGAGCTGATGAGAAGACACTCCCAGGTCCATCAGAACCCCATCGACAAGGGAGATCTTCAGCGCGGACAATCGGCTTTTGATATCCGCAAAATTATCATGTACAAGAACAACATTATCCCGGTATTTTCGCAACCGCTGTTCTGCCTCACGCAGGGCATCGGGATCCCGATCAAACCCGATCAGCGTCCCCCGCGGAAAAAACCGTTCTACAACAGATTCGGCATGTCCCCCGCCCCCAACTGTTCCGTCGACATACACGCAACCGGGCGAGGGCTGCAAATAGCGGAGAACTTCATTTTTAAGAACAGGAATGTGAAAATCATTTGTCACCAAGGTACATCGTACGCATCATTCGGTTATTTCATGACCCGTTCAGCGATGGTTTCATACGAGTCGGGTTGTGCCTTCTTATAGTCGGCATAGACCTGCGGATTCCAGAGTTCGATCTTTTCAAGTGTACCGATGATGCGCACTTCGTCCTGGATATTCGCATATTCCCTCAATTCCTGGGGGATCGAGAGGCGCGATTGACCGTCGAGACCGCTTTCCGAGGCCAGTTCCAGCATAGAACGGATAAACAGCCGGTGCTGGGGATCATAATTGGAAAGGCTGCGGAGGTTCGCCTCAAGTTTATTCCATTCGTCAACCGGGTAGACAAACAGGCATTTCTCGAAACCGCGTGTAATGACGAACGTATCGTTCGCCTCGGGCGAGACATATTTTTTGAGCTTCGCAGGAAGACTGACTCTTCCTTTCTCGTCGACTGCGTACATGTATGAACCCTTGAACGATGACATAAGAAAATTATTCTGTTCCTAACACTATTTCCCGGGGAAATATTCAATTTTTACTTCCCCACTTTTCCCCACCGTAGCATTCCAATTTAGTCTTTTCCTAATTAAAGTCAAGTTAAAATCCCAGAATTTTTACGGATTAATGCGAAATGGAAAAGTGGGGAAAGGTTAAAAAACGGAGATAGATGAAAAGCGCTTAAAACGTTAAATTTTTATCTGTTTTCATTTAGAATTTAAACTAATTTTGGAGCTTTTAACGGCGTGTTTCACATCACCAATAATTAAAAATTTCGTCCTGAATCCTTTTTACCACACCATACCACAGGTGTGGGGGTCAGGACTCGTTCGTATAGTGGAGGTTCAAGATCTCGATATCCCGGTCAATCGTAATGACGGCATAATTCCCGTGGGCAGCTATCCCGCAATTGACGATCTGGCTTTCTTCTATCCGGTCGATACCGCGAGCTTCATGAATATGTCCGCAAACGACCACCTCCGGTTGAAAATCCTCGATAAACTCCCGCACAGCCATACTTCCCACGTGGATACCTGTGTGAATGATGTCAAGTTTGGTACCGTAGGGTGGTGCGTGCGGGACAAACACCTTTGTCGGTGCATTGCTGACCATCCCGAACCCCTTCCGGATTCGTCGGGATAATTCCTCCTCGGAGATCTCGTAGGGTGTATGGAGCCTCGAGAAGGGGGCAGCCGAAACGCCGAAAAAGCCGACATCACCGATACTGACTCCGCAGGCATTCAATGAAACCCCGCGTTGCTCGAAAAGATGGTCATGCTGCGGCAGATCCATATTCCCCGCCACACACAAAAGCCGGCCGGCGGCCGGTCGAAAGAGATCAAGTGCATCTTCGGCCTCCTTCACCGTTCCGATGGTCGTAAGGTCGCCGCCAATGATGACGACATCGGCCGACTCCTTCCGGATGATAGCGGCAGCGGTTGTATACGACCCATGGATGTCCGTCAATGCGAGAATCTTCATACACGCGTTGTGATTTTCAATGAAAACAGGTACTTTCCCGAATGAAAGAAAATATCCTGAGATGTTCAACTACATCCATGTAACACATGATGAACTATTACACGCTGACCCGGGCAACGAAGGGATTCAGTGACGTCCATGATCTCACAGACGACATTGAGGATTGCATCGGCAAATCGGGGATCTCCGACGGGCTTATGACTGTTTGTGTTCAGGGATCAACGGCCGGTATAACGACAATAGAATTTGAACCGGGGGTAATTGAAGATTTACGTCAGGCTATTGAGCGAATCGCTCCACAGAACATCCATTACAACCACAATGCGCGATGGGGGGACGGGAACGGATTTTCGCATGTTCGGGCGGCTCTGCTCGGTTCGGCGCTGTCGATTCCATTCAAAAACAAACGCCTGATGGTTGGAACATGGCAGCAGATCATCCTGGTGGATTTTGACAACCGGCCCCGCCGGAGAGAAATTACGGTCCAGATTCTGGGAGAGTAAAGGAGAGGATTGCGGGAGAACTTCGGGGACGCAAGGAGAGCACCGGATCAATACAATGCGTTATTAAAATCGCGGCGGTATTCGAGGGTAAGGGGGTGATCGTCGCCCAGGTACCGGAAGATCGCGATGCAGGCCTTCCGTGATCCGTCATCATCGAAATACCGGTCATTGCGGATTACGGCTATAAATCCGGTGAGAGCTTCACGGAAATCCTGGTGCAGGGCGGCGTCGATGGCATGAAGGTACTGTGGCCTGGCCGGTCCATCGTGGATGTGATCTGCGTGATCTTTCACCTCATACATATGCACAAAGGTCCCTATCATCTCGCGCTGATAACTCCATTTGGGGTCATCCACGCTTTTAACTAACCTGGAAGCATACTGGTAATCCGTAAAAAGGACTATTCGTGCAAGGAGCAATGCCGCCTCGGCATTATCCGGATCCTCCTGGATGAGACCTGCCAGAAGCGAGTTCGCGTCGGCCTCCCGCCCTTCGCTGATAAGCAATTTCGCGGCTTCCAGCTGATTTTTATTCTTTGCGGGGAGGTGTTGTTTCAACCATTGAGCGACTGCATACTCGGGCAGGGCGCCGATAAATTCGCCGATAATTTTACCTTCAAAGAACATTTTAACATTCGGAATGCTCTGAATACCATAGCGGACAGCTTCTTCGGTGAATTTATCGGTGTCGACCTTGGCGAGTATCCAGCGATCCTCTTGCTGGTCCGCGAGGCGTTCAAGGACAGGTCCGAGGATTCGGCAAGGTCCGCACCACTCAGCCCAGAAATCAACGACGACCGGCAGAGTAGAACTCCGTTCAAGAACATCCCGCTGGAAATCCTGGACCTCGCGATTTCGGGAATCTGTCATGGATGAACCGTGCCCCGTTGTTCCCGTTCATACTCGATATAGGAATAGACAACGACAAACAACGTCACACCGCCCGCGGGTACAATTAGGAACCAGAGCATATAGTCGGGGAAAACGATCCCCAGCGCGACGACGACTGCGGCAATCCGGAATAATTTCGATGCCCATTTATGCGTCTTATCCCAGACGCTATCGCTGTTGAGGGTCCACGGTGTCCGGATACCGATAAAATAATTTCTTTTCGCCTTATCGCACAAGGAACCCAGTGCATACAGAATGACCGCGAACCCGATGATGACAATGCTTTTCATGCCGACATGTATACCGGCGTTCCAAAGAAGCGTATCAAGATAGAGTGCGGTCATAATCAGGAAGAAGATGAGCACAAACCGTTCAAACGAAATCCTGAACTGGCGTATATTTTCCCGTAATGGATCTATCCGAGGAATGGCGAAAAACACAAGTGTCAGGACAAACATCACAATCGGGAAGAAAAATACCCCCATAAACTTTGATGAAAGTCCGTTTGGTCTTCCACTCGAATCCCAATGAGACACCATTTGTTCGGGCATAGCCGGATAGATCACAAGGCCGACGACAAACAGCATGACCATCATGACGACAAGGATAATTTCGATCGCGCTTGGTTTTACAATCATGTTACAACCTCCAGATCGACAGCATGTTCTGCGGGAGACCGGATAGCAAAGTCAATTTCCCCTGAAAAAGGCAGATCCGGACCCTTAAAAATATCGAAAATTTGATCTGCATTTCCAAAATTGGGTCGACAGGTACGGCTCAACCAGAGCTTCCCGGGATACTCTCACCACCCCTGGGGGGGGAGTATCCACGTTGATGTTTCTTGATTTCGTGTTTTTGTATGCGTACAATTCATCAACCCCCATTATCAATCCGACTGAAAGGATCATCATGAGGCTTTATTACGTTCTTGCACTATCCGTGCTTGTCGCTATTCCGCTGGGCGGGCAAACAATTTTCACCCTCCACGAGCAGGGTGAAGCGCCGAGCCGGACGTACCACGTCCTCCATTATAACATCTCGGTAGCGATTGATGAAAAAGAAAAATCGGTGCGTGGAACCGTCACCACGACCCTCACCCCCTTTGTGAACGATTTCCGGTCGGTGGTCTTCGACGCGGAGGCCATGACCATTGAGCGTTGTTACACGGGCAACAAAGAATATCATTTCGAAACGGACACATCATCTCTCACCATCCAACTTGACAAGGCATACACCCCGCGTGACACGCTGAGGATTTCCATCCAGTATTTCTGCACACCGAAGCGCGGGATGATGTTCACCGGTCCGGACTCCGCCTATCCGAACCGCCACTGGCAATTCTGGTCGCAGGGGGAAGACATGGACAACCATTTCTGGTTCCCCTGTCATGACTTCCCCAATGAAAAAGCCACATCGGATGTGACGGCGACGGTAGACGAGCGATACGCTGTTCTCTCAAACGGAAAACTCATCGGGGTGACAAAGAATACAAAGGAAAAAACAGCCACCTATCACTGGAAAGAAACAAAGCCTCACGCCTCATACCTGATCATGGTTGCGGGTGGAGAATACACGATTCTCCGTGACAAAGCCGGAAAGCTCCCGCTCGAATATTACGTATATCCCGAGGATACACTCAACGCCCGGATAGCGTTTAAAGAGACGCCGGCCATGATCCAATTCTTCAACAGGAAGATCGGATTCTCCTACCCATGGGAAAAATACGCACAGATCATTCTCCAGGATCATTTCGGCGGAATGGAAAACACCAGCGCGACCACACTCACCGACCTCGGGACGGTCTACGATGCCCGTGCCCGTATTGACGATTCCCCGACCAGTCTCCTCGCCCACGAGCTCGCGCATCAATGGTGGGGTGATGTTGTTACCTGCAAGGACTGGCGGCACATCTGGCTGAACGAAAGCTTCGCCAGTTATTTCGATCCGCTCTACTTTGAATACTCAAAAGGTGAGGACGAATTTGCCTACACAATGTTCAACAACCAGCAGGCCGGGATCAGGGTGGACACCGCCCGTGGGCGGAAGCCCATCGTGAGTGTAGGGTCATACGGAGAAAATGTTTATCCCCGCGGTTCCGCGGTGCTGCACATGTTGCGGTTCGTACTCGGGGATACATTATTCTGGAAATCGATGAACCACTACATCACCAAATACCAGTTTCAGCCCGTGGAGACGAATGATTTGAAAAACGCTATCGAGGAAGCCACGGGGCAGAACCTGTACTGGTTTTTTGACGAATGGGTCTATAAAGCGGGCCATCCGGTATTCGACATTTCATACGACTGGAGTGATTCAGCAAAATCAATTGCGCTTTCTGTGCGGCAGACCCAGACGATTGACAGTCTGACACCAGTCTTCAAGATGCCTGTGGATGTGGAAATAACCACGCTGAACCGGACGGCGACCTACCGTATCAATATTCTCTCGAAGGACAGCGTCTACACGCTGCCCGCTGATGCCCTGCCGTTGCTCGTCGTCTTCGACAAGGGCAACTGGATCCTGAAAGAAGTCCATTTTCGGAAATCAAAAGACGAATGGATCTATCAGGCAGAACGTGCGCTATCCATGATATCGCGTCTCAAGGCCGTCCAGGCAATCGGAAATCTGCCGGACAATTCAACATATCTGCCGGTGATAGTTGGTGTCATGACTCACGATCCATTCTGGGCGGTACGGAGGGAGGCGATACTCCAGTCGGAAAAACTCAAACCAGCGACTGATTCGCTGAAGGACCTTCTCGGTAAGGCACTCAAGGCAGCCGCCGAGGACAAAAAATCTGCCGTGCGTTCCGCAGCCATTGGGAGGTTGGGAACTCTCGGTGGAACGGATATCATAGAATTCCTAAAGGCAAAACTGAACGACTCAAGCTATGACGTCATGCAGAGTGCTCTCCATTCGATCGCGAAGGTGGATTCGCTCCACGCTGTATCTTTCCTGAAGACGTATCTCGGTTATCCGTCATACCGAAGCAAGGTGGCGACCGCCGCACTCAGTGCGATCGCATCAATCGATTCGAACGAAGGGCTCTCGCTCGGGCCGGGGTATGCCCGTTATGGTGCTCCAATCGAACTGCGGTACACGGCCCTTAGCATCATGAGCAGGTACGGAAAACACCGCCCCGATGTTCTTACATTTATTCAATCTCTCCTCGGGGACAAGAATAACGGTATTCGATCCTATGCAACGCGGATACTCGGCGACATTGGTGATGAGAAAACCGTTGACCTTCTTCAGCCGATTGCGGCCGATAAGAACGATTTCAGCAGAGGCGTTGCCGCAAGCAGCATTGAGAAGATCCGAAAACGATTGGCTGAGAAATCAAAGCCGGACAAATCAACTCCGGAAAAAGTCAAAAGATAATATTCGAAAGGAATACAGAACATGAACATCGGGATTCTTGGGACGGGGAGTGTCGGTTGTGTGCTGGCAGGAGGATTTGCTGATATTGGGGACAAGGTGAAACTCGGAACGAGAGACCCCGGGAGCGACAAGGCGCGGGATACACAGAAGAAGGTCGGTACAAATGCATCGGTGACGACATTTGCCGATGCAGCAGCCTTCGGAGAAATTGTTGTCATCGCGACGCAGTGGGCAGGAACAGAGAACGCCCTCAACCTCGCTGGACATGAACGTTTTAACGGAAAGGTGGTCATTGACGCCACCAATCCCCTCGACACATCACACGGCATGCCTCCGGTGCTGACGCACGGGCACACCGATTCAGGCGGTGAGCAGGTACAGCGATGGCTCCACGGAGCGAAAGTGGTCAAGGCGTTTAATATTGTCGGAAATGCGCATATGATCAATCCAAAATTCCCCGGAGGGCCGCCTGACATGTTCATCTGCGGAAACGATGCGGGGGCAAAGAAGGTTGTCACAGACATCCTAAAAAAATTCGGATGGCCGGTGATTGACATCGGCGGGATTGAGGGGGCTCGTTTGCTCGAACCGCTTTGTATACTCTGGGTAGTATATGGAATGAAAACAAACAGCTGGAACCATGCCTTCAAACTCCTCAGAAAATGATCTGACTTAACCTTATATCATCATGAAATCCCGCTGCCCCTGGGCAGACACAGATCCGATTCTGGAAACCTATCACGATAATGAATGGGGAAGACCCGAACATGACGACAAAAAATTATTCGAGCTCCTCATCCTCGAAGGTGCACAAGCTGGCCTGAGCTGGCTGACCGTCCTCAGAAAACGGGCACACTATCAAGCGGTTCTGGACGGTTTTGATCCGGAAATCATTGCCCGGTATGACAAACGAAAAGTCCGGACCCTGCTTCAGGACGAAGGCCTCATCAGGAATCGTTTAAAAATCGAAGGGACAATCAGCAACGCAAAAGCCTTTCTGAAGATTCAAAACGAGCACGGGAGTTTCGACAAATTCATCTGGAGATATGTTGGCGGACGTCAGCGTGTGAACGGATATGCATTGCCAAAATCGATCCCCCCTTTTTCGCCTGAATCCAAAACAATGAGCAAGGATTTGAAAAAATCGGGATTCGCATTTGTCGGACCGACGATATGCTATGCATTCATGCAGGCTGCAGGATTGGTGAATGATCACATCACCCGGTGTTTTCTGTATCCCAAAAAGTGACAGCTTCATCTCCAACCGTAAAACAACAAGGGACTGATACATACTTGGAATCATCGAGTACGCCGCGTGTAAAAATCTGCTGTATCGCAACACCTGAAGAGGCCCGTATGGCCATCCGTTACGGTGCGGCTGCAATCGGACTTGTTTCACAGATGCCCAGCGGACCCGGTCCGATCCCCGAACACCGCATCCATGACATCGCAGTTTCCCTTCCATCGCACATCGAATCGTTCCTGCTCACAAGCCTCACAGATACAGCAGCCATCATTGCCCAACACCGGCGCTGTCTGACGACCACGATCCAGATGTGCGATTACCAGGAGGCCGGCTGTTACCCGGAGCTCAGAAAACACCTTCCGGGTGTTGCTCTTGTGCAGGTCATTCACATTACTGGAGACACGGCAATTCGTGAAGCACGTATTGCAGCAGAGTATGTGGATGCACTTCTGCTCGATTCGGGCAATAGGAATTTACCGGTACGGGAACTCGGCGGTACCGGCCGAGTTCACGACTGGTCAATCAGCAACGAGATACGAGCAACGATCAGGATTCCGGTCTATCTCGCCGGCGGATTGAACCATGGAAATGTGGCAAGAGCGATTCTCGAGGTGTCACCGTTCGGGGTTGACGTCTGCAGCGGTGTAAGAACGATGGGACATCTTGACGAAGAGAAGGTCTCAAAATTCTTCGAAGCGGTCCGCAATGCCCGATCGCAGCAGGATCAGCTCCACTAATCCGCCATGAGGAGGTACATTCCGGTGTGAAGCTATCGCCCTCATTTGCATTTTGCAGCCTGATTTTACATACTACTACATCAAATCCTCGTTTTCTAGATCATCAAAAGGAGATTTTGTTCATGGTCAGTAAGTTTTGTATTCGTTCTTGTAGTATAATTCTCACACTTTCCCTTCTCTTCATCCTTCCGGTGCTTACCCTACAAACGGCCCAAGCCCAGACGCCCGGTGCGCCGGACCAGAAAAAAGAAAAAACCGTTGAACAGGTCAAAAAAAACATCAAGGTCCTTACGGGAATGCCTGCATCCCAGCTCAACATGGTCATGGATGATTTCGCGACCTCACTCGGTGTTCGATGCCAGCACTGTCATGTTCAGGACAATTCAGGCTGGCAATTTGAGAAGGATGACATACCGGCAAAGGGCACCGCGCGGAAAATGATCCAGATGGTGATAGAACTCAACTCGACCAAGTTCGGGGGGCGGAGCGCCATAACGTGTTTCACATGTCATCACGGATCAAGGGAGCCGGCAGCAATGATTCCGCTGCCCCCCAGTCCACCGGCTCCCGTGCAGGAAGAAAAAGCATCAGACATGGCTCTTCCCACCGTTCAGCAGATCCTCACGGCATATGAAACAGCACTTGGAGGAAAGGACGCCGTGGGTAAAATTACATCCCGGGTATCCAAGGGTGTCAGCGTCGATCTTCAGGGAAAGGAATCACCGATAGAAATTTTGCAGAAGGGTTCGGACAGGATTGTCACCACTGTGACGGCAAGGGAGGGAATGACGTTTGCACGCGGATTCAACGGCACCAATGGTTGGATGACTTCGCCCCGTGGATCGCGTGAACTCCCCCCTGACGAAAAAGAGAATTTTCTACGGCAGGCGGCGCTCTTCCCCAGTGAGAGGATCGAGGAACTCGCATCCAAACTTCATGTCAATAAAAAAGAGAGCATCAATGGTGCAGCCGCCTACTGTCTCTCCGTACCCCTTGACGAATACCGCACCGAGAATTATTATCTTGATTCCGCAACCGGCTTATTGCTCAGGGACGCGATCGTTACACAAACGATGATCGGGAACATACCGGAGCAAACCGATTACTCAGACTACCGTACAACAGACGGCATCAAAGTACCCTTTGTCGTGCGCCATGCAGGTGTTGACCCGAGGGACGTGTCAACCTTCCGGTTTACGACGGTCGAGCAGAACGTTACGATCGACGACAACAAATTCGATATGCCAAAGGGGAAAAAATAGACCGTTATCACGAGATACGAAATGCCGTCCCGGATGACCGGGGCGGCATTTCCATATACGTCCTGAAGAGTCAGGACATCCGCTGGGGGGGAGGAGGGATACCCACGGTTTGTATTGAAACTTGCCGCACAATCATGTACATTCAAAGGTACTGATAGACATCCAGAGCGATGACAACCCTCGCTGTCGACAACCTCACAAAGCACTACGGCGCAATCAGTGCGCTCGAGGATGTAAGTTTCCGTCTTGAAGCCGGGGAAATATTCGGTTATCTTGGTCCTAACGGGGCAGGCAAGACAACCACCCTCCGCATTATCCTCGGTCTAGTTCGCGCATCGCATGGTAGTGTGCATCTCCTGGGAACCGGCTCCATGGGGCCCTCGATACGGGAAAGGATCGGTTATCTACCCGGTGAAGTCCATCTGTACGGCTCGATGACCGGGGAAGCAGTACTCGATTATTTTGCAGGATTCCGCCCACATCGGCCGCCACTTCTGCGGGAGCAACTTCTTTCCGCATTCGATCTCAGGAAGTCTGATCTAACCCGGCGGATAAAATTCCTCTCACATGGTACCAAACAAAAGATCGGCTTACTCATCGCCATGCAGCACGATCCCGAACTCCTGCTGTTGGATGAACCGACAAACGGGCTCGATCCCCTCGTACAGAACTCTTTTCGTGACATCATCCTTGATTTTTCACGGAGAGGTCGGAGTATCTTTCTTTCCTCGCACATCCTTTCCGAAATCGAGGAAATATGCGGGAGAATCGCGATGCTACGGATGGGTAAACTCATTGCAGTAGAATCGATACAGCGACTTCGCGGTAACATGGTCCGCCGGTTGCAGGTCCGGTTCAGGGGGCCGATACCAGGTAATCTTGAAGGTGTTCCGGGTGTGACGCGCGTGGTTGTAAGCGGCAGAGACGTATCATTATGGATACGCGGAGATGTGAATCCGATACTGCGGATCATTGCCACAGCCGAAGTTGACCACTTCGTTTTTCCTGAACCGGAACTGGAAGAAATCTTCCTCGGTTACTACCAAACATCCGCATAAAGCACCATGTGGAATCTGATAAAAAGGCTGTCCGGTCGCTACCGATTGTTCCTCACGCTCACAGCGATATTACTTTCAGGATTCCAATATCTCATCTGCGCGGTCGTCTCCACGGTAAACATCACCGATGCATTCAGCGATCTCATGTCCCGAATACCCGAATTCATGAGAACACTGGTTGAGCAGGAATTTTTTGGCACCTTAAATCCGGGAGGCATCTTGGCGTTCGGATGGAACCATCCGATCAGCCAGGCACTTGGGACCGCGACAGCAATTGTTCTGGCCTCGCGAGCGGTCGCCGGTGAGATTGAGGGAGGTCACATGGAGTTCATTCTCAGTCACCCCATCTCGCGGGGCCAGTACCTTGCGGGTCAGGTACTCTTTGCGCTCCTCATCCTGGGGATCCTGAGCATCGTCGGCGTAGGCGGAACGCTACTCGGGCAGCATCTGTTCGATCTGGAACTCTTTGGAGTCGTCCCCCTTGTGAAGCTGGCATTGAATTACTTTCTTCTGCAATGTGCATGGTATGGCATCACGCTGCTTTTTTCCGTCTTCGGCCGTGAGGCAGGGATTGTCGCAACAATCGGTTTCCTATTGGCCGTCGTATCATATATTGTCCAGGTCATCGGACACCTCTGGACCCGAGCCTCATTCCTCCTCCCCTACTCACTTCACACCTACTATGCTCCGCAGACCGTTCTAAACGAGAACACCATGCAGGGCACGTCTCTCCTTGTGCTGACCGTCGTCTGCATCACAACGGTTGCAGCTGCCGCGGGTTATTTTTACAGGAAGGACATTCAATAAGCTCATCAATAGCAGAGCGCAGCCTGTTGTGTCTTCGCCCGTCGATGGAATGCGTCAGACCTGTTACTTTTTATCCTTGTCCAGTTTAAAGGCGAATGGAATCACAACCCAGACATCGACCGTTTCCTTACCCGCGACGGCGGGTTTAAACTCCCACTGTCTGGCAGCGTTCAGTGTGACATCCTCAAACGACTCCGTCCCCTTGCGTTTTATGACCACAGCGCGTTTCACCAAACCTTTCTTATCAATCAGCACCTTGACCCACACCATGCCCTCGATACCGTTCTTCCGGGCATCCTCGGGATAAGTCGGGTTGACCGTCTTTGTCGGTTTGGGGGGCTCGTCGAGATTCAGCACAGCATCGATATCAGGTTCGCCTGGATCTGACTTCGGATTATAGGTTATCTCATTGGCGGCCACACGGGGTGCAGTTGTCTGGGGGGAATCTCCACCGCCCGGATTTTTGTCCTTCCCGCACGAGATGATCACGAGAGAGGCAAGGAGCAAACCACAAATGCCAAGAATGATTTTGGGCATATAGAATTTTCCTTTCACATTAATAGTTTATTTGTTCTGTATGATTGATTTTTTTAACAGATGCATTCCCCACGATCTCCACCGGAGGAACGCTATAAATCATAATCACCGTTGCGGGGCGGGCTGTGGCGGACAACTTCTCTTCTGCCGATCCCTTTTCCCCTGAATTCAGGACAAGGAGCCTGCCAATCATAACTCCGAAGAATATCGTGATGGCAAGAAACGCAGCAGCAAGGGGAAGGGGCACGGCAAATCTTCGCCTCCAGAATCCCGGTGAAACCGTCGCGGGACCTCTTTGAGACCGGACCATCACCCTGGTTTGGGGAAGGTGTGAAAACACACGTTCATCGATATCCGGGGGAAACGGAATTTGTTCCTTCCTCCGGATTTCGCGCATCCGCACGGCTGCATCGACAAACGCCCGGCATTCAGAACACTCTGCAAGGTGTTTAAACAGATCGACCTGATTGGAGAGATCAAGCTCTCCGTCGATGAATTGGTTCAGCAGCTCTTCCTTCTGTGGGCAGATCATAGCATATTCCTCTCATGGAAAACAGGTTTCAGATACTGATAGAGCAGCCGTCTCGCGGTATAGAGCCGAGATTTTACGACACTCTCCGTCGTGCCCAGAACTTCCGCGATTTCCTGATACGAAAGATCATGATATTCGCGGAGGACAATAACCTCTCTTAACTCCGGCTTCAGCCTGGTGACGGCGACCGCCACAATTTCCCTTTCCTCCTTCCGGTCATAGAGTTCGGCGGCCGATAGATCCGGATCGGCCGGAGCATCCTCACCATGCAGTTCCCCGCCATTACGTTTCCTCAGCCGGGACAGACAATCATTGCGGGCTATCGCATAAAGCCAGGATTTAAAACTGGTGGGAGAGGCAAGCTGCGAGCGGCGCTCATACAATTTCACAAAAATATCCTGAACCGCATCCTTGGCTGCATCTAAATCACTCAGCATTTTCAGGCAGTACAAATAGATCCCGTGTTTGTGGTAGTTGTAGAGCCGGACAAACGCCAGATCGCTGCCCTGTTGGAAATCCGTCACGATGTTTTCTTCCGACGCGTTCATGGATTCCGAGAATGTGACATATGCCCTTTACTACAAGACGCGCAAGGAGCGAAAAAGTTGATGAATCCGGGTGTGGAATATTGCAGAAGGCTCAGGTCAATGAAGAAATTTCCGCACCGACATGGCCATTTTCATCATCTTTTCCATCGTTCGCTTCTGATCTTTAAACTGCCGGGAATAGCTTTCTATGGCCGGTACAAGA
Organism: Bacteroidota bacterium; assembly: GCA_033854175.1. Taxonomy (GTDB): domain Bacteria; phylum Bacteroidota; class Ignavibacteria; order UBA10030; family SZUA-254; genus DATKPE01. Next base: position 39,051 of record JAWOKN010000011.1, read on the forward strand.
CCAACGTCGCGGCCTGTTCGCTCGCTCAGATAATATTTATGAACCATGATATCGAGATAGATTGATGAGGCAGTCCGATCGGGAAAATCATCCATAATCGCGAATTCGCCGAACAGGAGGATAACGGGCTTGAACACATTAATATACCAATCGTGAGCTGCTTCCTCGACAGGGACTTCCCTTTTTCCCGTTTCGCTGAGGTACCACTTATGTTCATAGATATGCTGCAACAGTGCTTTGGACTGACCGCGGAGCTGGAAGGGACCGATCAGCCGGTCGACATCGATATTAGTAATAAGTTCAAACGATTGTTCCTCGCGTTCAATTTCGAAAAGGTCATGATACCGTTGAATAATGTACTGGCGATCCTCCGAACTCATCATCGGATCGCGGACAACACCGCTAGCGCGGAGGTCCGCCTCGGTCCAAGCCATTGAGTCGAAAAAATTCTCCAGATCGGCTCCACGGAGGCTATCGGACAGGTGCGGATGAAATTCAACCGTCTCCGCATCGGCCAGGACCGCACGCAGGACCGTACGTACGCCAATCTCCGGAAACGCTTGCTTGACGAAGACAATCATCATATTCGAAAGCGAGGCATCGCCCCAATAGACCCCCTTGCAGTGGAGCTCGACAAAGAGGCGTACAATAGCATCCCATATCCGCTGGCGGTTCATTTTCTTAAAATCTCGCCTGAAGAGAAAGTAGTCCGGTATGGAATACTCGAGCAGGCGAGTGATAATATATCCGGTTGAACGCACTTCGGCCTGAAGGCCGACGCCGGTATGTACGGGCACAATTCCTTCGCCTCGAAAAACCTTACCAACAGGAAGGAGTGTCGGGACATCCATCTCCCGCAGTTTCACATATGATGCGAACTCTTTCCCGGCAACTTCCGAAGACGTCTCCTTAACGGCAAACGCCGTGTGCCGAATTTTTATAAACCTCACCAGGTGGCGGGATAATCCGCTCCGGATGTTCAAAAATCTCACCTCGCGTGGTTTCCAGTCGGCAAGCGGTTTATGCCATGGCAACTGCTGAAGGCTTTCCACTTTATCCCCGGTGAAAGTCATATGAAACGAATGATACTGTGCGGGGGTGGATCTCTGATTTGGACTTTTTGGGCCTGTTTTCACATCATCCAGGGGAATATTTGTCAACAAAATATTGTATCCGGCGGCGAATTACAAATCATCCATTTCGATTCCTCATAAAAGATTGATATCTTTAGCTTTCGAACACTCAAGGAAGCTACGAGGGAAACGTCCATGCAACATTTTATCCACTGCCTCTTCGTGCTCGTCTATGGGGCTGCGATACTCTTCATCGATGCCAGAGCACAGGACTTTCAGAAAAGCGCCGATTCGGTAAAGGCGGAATTTCTCCATGCATGGAACGGGTACAAAGCCTACGCGTGGGGACACGACGATCTGCTTCCGATGAGCAAAAAACCCCACGACTGGTATGGCACATCGTTCTGCATGACGCCAATCGACGCCTATGACGCAATGCTGATCATGGGGCTCAATGCCGAGGCACATGACGCAAAGGAGCTGATACTGAGCAACCTCTCGTTCAACAGAAACACTGAAGTGCAGAGTTTTGAAATCACGATCCGGCTCCTTGGCGGATTACTCTCCGCATATCAACTGGATGGCGATGAGAGGTTTTTATCGCTTGCGGAGGATCTCGGGAACCGCCTTCTACCCGTTTTCAATTCAGCAACGGGGATGCCGTACCGATTTGTCAATCTGCAGACCGGGAAAGTGCGCGATTCCCTCAACAATCCGGCAGAAATCGGGACTTCCCTGATCGAGTTCGGGACGCTGAGCAAGCTGACTGGTAATTCGGTGTATTACACAAAGGCAAAGAAAGGTGTCATTCAGCTCTTCAACCACCGTTCACGCATCGGGCTTGTCGGCTCGACGATCAATGTCGAGACCGGTCAATGGGTTGATTCAGCCAGTCACATCGGTGGCGGCATCGATTCCTATTACGAATACCTTGTTAAGGCGTGGCGGCTGTTCAACGATGAAGACTGCAAGAAGATGTGGGAGGAGCACCTGGGTGCGCTCAACCGCTATCTGGCGGATACGGCGCATGGCGGACTATGGTACGGTGAAGTGAACATGCAAACAGGCAAGCGGACCGGCACGACTTTTGGATCGCTCCAGACATTTTTCCCCGCTGTTTTGTGTCTCGCGGGAGAAGTGAAGCAAGCGGCCCGGCTAGAACAATCATGTTTCGCCATGTGGAATCTCTACGGCATTGAACCCGAAGAAATCAATTATGCGACAATGGCTGCGACATCCAAAGAATACTATCTCCGGCCCGAAATTATCGAATCAGCGTATTATTTATTTCAGTACACAGGGGACACAACCTACCGCCGGATGGGGGATACATTCTTCAATGGACTCCTCCGGTACTGCCGGACAGATATTGCCTACACCCGGCTGAAGGATGTGACGACGAAGGAGAAGGCAGACAGGATGGACAGTTTTTTCTTTGCCGAGACATTAAAATATCTTTATCTCCTTTTTTCGCCAAAGAACGTGCTTCCGTTCGATGCGGTTACATTCAACACCGAGGCCCATCCGATATGGAAACGGTGGAAATGACCGCGAGCCGACATCCTGCATTAAACTCTATCCGATCAGAAACCGGTGCGGATTGCCATCGTGATATGAAAAAACTGATTTCACAACAACATAGAGGAGTTGTTCATGAACATTCATGTCGGCAACCTGCCACTGGATTGCACTGAAGAGGAGTTACGGACCCTCTTTGAGGGGTGCGGTGCAGTTGAATCGATTGAGATCATCACCAACATCCGGACGCATCAGCCGCTCGGCTACGGGTTTGTCGTCATGCGCACGGATGAAGAAGGGAAGCGTTCGATAGAAACACTGAACGGTCAAAACTTCAAGGGAAAGGCGATAACGGTAGCTCCGGCGAACCGACCGCACGGCAAAAGGAAATCCTTCCATAAAAAACCGGGATCCCGATAACTCTGGGTTCCAGCTGATGCATCTCCTGGCGGGGAAGGACAGCCAGTCAGCATGCACCATAAAAAAACCCATCCACGCTCTTGCGGGATGGGTTTTGACGTGACAGCCGTCTGTCTATTGTTCAGAGAAGAGAGACGTTCGATGCCTGAAGGCCTTTAGGACCCTGTTCGACCTCGAATTCAACCCTGTCGCCTTCGTTCAGAGTTTTATATCCGCTGGCGTTAATCGCTCTAAAGTGAACGAAAACATCTTCGCCGTTCGTGCGTGAAATAAATCCGTAACCTTTGGCTCCGTTGAACCACTTTACTGTTCCTTTTTCCATGGAACAATCCTTTCTTAAATAATGTGCATCCGGTATCCACCGGACAAGATGTACCCCGCCATTAGGCTTTTACCCGACATGTCTCAGGCTTGTTGAACCCGCGAAAGCATTTATTGCTGGCGACTCTTACCTTGGAAGGTAACAACAGGTACATCAGCAGGCGTTAAAAGCGTGTTATAACTGGCTTAAAAAAGCAGTAAAACTACCCCCGTAGGGGAAATAACGGTGTACTGTTATTTGTTGTTTACAATATAGACAATTTTCCGCTCAACCGCAACTACTCCGAGGCCGGGGGAGACGGGAAGCGGAGTGCCCATTTCAGAAAAGCTTCAAGAAACAATTTGATACGTCCCCTCGTCGGTTCATCGATGAGAACGCCTGATGCGTCGAATTTCTCATTGGAGGACGAGACATAAATTTCGGGTTTCGGCATGACGACCATGCCATTAAACAGGGCGATCTGGCGAAGATGGAGCTGGGCCCGTACGGTCCCCATAACGCCACCCGCTCCGAACATCGCAAGCGGTTTACCGTTCAATGGGGATTCCTTCCCTCCCCGTGATGCCCAATCGATGGCGTTTTTCAGGACACCGGGGACAGAATAATTATACTCCGGGGTGGCTATCAGCATCGCATCGGCGGCCGCAACGGCGGTTTTAAACCGTATGACAGCATCCGGTTTTTTTCCCCCATCAAGATCGGCATTGTAGAGCGGAAGAGGAGAAATATCGAAGAGCGTTATTTCCATATCATGGGGTTGCAGGTCAAGGGCCGCGCGCAATAAACCGGTATTATGCGACCCTTTCCGAAGGCTCCCCGAAATTCCCAGTATTTGCACCTTTTTTGTCATGTAGATCTCCATAGATAGTGTATTTGATAATTAAGTAAAAATATTTTTCATTTTTCTCAACTTCCGTCAAAACATTGAAATCACTACATTGTCCGATGACATATTCTTCTGTGCTCCATTGTTTGGCATCGATCTTCCCCATGGACCCATATGAAGTACGGATCATCATATAACCTCAGGCTCGGTGCAATTATCCTTTCGGGAGCGGTTCTTCGCATCTGGTTCTGGCATTCCACGCATCTAGTTCTGGAAGATGCGTTTATCACATTCCGGTACGCTGAAAACCTTGCAAGCGGGAATGGATTCGTGTACAACACCGGGGAAAAGGTGTTGGGGACGACAACCCCCCTCTGGACGTTCATCCTTGCGAGTACAAAAGCTTTGGGTTTCAACATATTCTGGACCAGCATGATTCTCAACATTGTCTTCGATTCGCTGACATGTTGTCTAATCTCCTCAATGCTTTCCGGATACCGACCATCGCTTGCGCTTCTCTGGGCTTTGCTCTTCGCCTGTGCGCCGGACATCATACCGATCAGCATGTCGGGGATGGAAACCTCCCTTCTCCTTTTTACAATGTCGTTGATCGGCTGGGGTGCCATAAGAAAAAGCTGGTTTTTTGCGCTAGGGATTATGCTGGCATTTATGACACGGCCGGACAGTATCGTATGGATTGCGGCTGTTGTTGTCTGCGGATTTTCTATTGATGCTCGCTGGTTTTTTTCACGCGGGCTCATCGGAATTCTGCTCGTCCTGCCCTGGATCGGATTATCGCAGGTCTATTTCGGAACAGTTTTCCCGCAAAGTTTTGCCGCCAAGATGGCCAGTTATCCATATGAGCTGAAGGTGTCGGTAGTACCTTTTCTGAATTATTTTACACCGGTTCTTGATAGATCCCCCTGGAAACTGATCCTCAAGAATATCCTCTTCATCTTCCTGATCGCAGGGGTGTTTGCCCACATACGGCAGAAGGGATGGCTGGGTGTTTTTCCGATATTTTTCTTCGCATACTGTATCCTCTTCATGTTTTCAGGCCGGACGATCTTCACGTGGTACATGATCCCCGCTATTTTCTGTTGGCTTGTGCTCATTTCATCCGGAATCCATTTTTGCGCAGATCTACTCACTCACAGGGTCCCCTCGCTGGGTATTCGATACGCATCCATGACAGCCATCCTTGTCCTCATCGTCGCAGTGCACCTGGCTTTTCTGGAGGCGAGAACGACGAAGTACCGCGAGGAACAAGCATACAATGAAACTTTCCGGAAAAGGATTGGTCTCTGGATTCACGACCACGCTGTACCGGGTTCGGTGATATTACTTGAACCCCTGGGATACATGGGATATTATGCGGGGGATTCGCTGCGGATCTATGATGAGATTGGGATCGTTTCACCGGAGATCCTCAGGTGCCAGAAGTCGGGGCCGGGCTGGTACGGATCGGTCCTGCAAAACGTACGGCCGGACTACATCGTTCAATACTCCTACGCGCTCGACATCAACCGTGCAGAAGGAACAGGTCGTCCGTTATTCGCTGCCAGCGAGGACGAAAACCGATTTTACCGTGATTACCAGCTGGCTGCAAAATTCGACATCAGCAATAAATTCCCGGGGATCGAGGCGAAGGAGAAAAAGTTCGTCATCTTCCATCGTGGCGGAAGCTCCGAGCAGCCCCCCTCGGAATCTCTTTCAGTGCTGTTGCGAAACAGGTAAGGGTCATCAGGGTGACCCGACATCGGAGGCAGGGTTTTCGGTCGTACCCTGTATGACGGAAAGGATCCTTTCCAGAAAACCCCGCACAGAGGTAAGTTTTTTGTCAGGTGTGGAACCGATATCCCTCAGAATGAGATTCAAATTTTTACCTTCCTGACGGAGTTTGGCCCTGCGCTGTTCCGGTACGACAATCAACCTCACAAGCTTTTGGAACGGGCTGTCGGCATCACCTGAGGCGCCATAAAATGCCTCATCAGTTTCGTGAGGAAGTGTCAATGTACAGGAAGTTCCCTGGATGGATATTTTCCGGAGAGATGCCGGCGCGGCCAGGAGGCGAAGCTCATCGAGCCTGAAAAGATGTTCAACTTCCTGGGGATAATCTCCGAACCGGTCCCGGAGTTCCTCGCGCATCGATTGAAGATCCTGCAGGGACGTTGCACGATAGAGCCGGCGGTAAATATCAAGCCGTTCCATATCGGATTCGATATAGAAATCCGGAATAATAGCCTCAATATCAGACTCAAGGACGACCTCGGGTGAAGTGGTGGGTGGACGGTCCTGGGGGGGTTGGAACAGGGATGTAAACTCCTCTCGTTTCAGCTCATCCACAGCCTCGCGGAGGACCCTTTCGTACATTTCAAAACCCATTTCCATAATATACCCAGACTGTTCCGCTCCGAGGAGATTTCCGGCGCCCCGGATTTCCAGGTCGCGCATTGCCAGATTGAATCCCGAACCGAGCTCGGTAAATTCCTCGATCGCCTGAAGTCTTCGGAGGGTCTGGCGGGGGATCACGCTGAGCGGGGGAACAAGAAGGTAGGAATATGCCTGAACATTCGACCTGCCCACCCTGCCCCGCAGCTGATACAGTTCGGCGAGGCCGAAGCGGTCAGCGCGGTTGATGATAATCGTATTCACGTTTGGAATATCGAGGCCGGACTCGATGATTTTCGTTGTGACAAGGACATTATATTTCCGTTCGAGAAATGCGAGCATTGTTTTTTCGAGCTCATGGCCTGCCATCTGGCCGTGTGCGGTATGGACCTTGGCTTCCGGCACCTGTGACCGCACCTGTGCAGCGATGGCATCAATATTTTCCACCCTGTCATGGACAAAATATACCTGGCCTCCCCGGTAGAGTTCCCTTAAAATCGCTTCCCGGACAATCCGCCAATGGACCTTTTTCCCCTGAGTATCGGAGGGTATAATTTCCGTCAGGATCGGCAGGCGGTTACGGGGCGGAGTATTGATCAGCGATAAATCCCGCGCTCCGATGAGTGAAAAGTGGAGTGTGCGGGGAATCGGTGTTGCCGTCAGGGACAGGGTGTCGACAGAAGACTTCAGCTGCCGCAGTTTTTCTTTCGCGGCAACGCCAAAACGGTGCTCCTCATCAATGATCAGAAGTCCGAGGTCCTTGAAGGCGATATCCTTCGAAAGGAGTCTATGCGTACCGATCACGATGTCGGCATTTCCTTTTTCCATCTCACCGATGATGTGTTTCTGCTCTTTCGGGGATCTGAACCGGGTGATGTGCTCCACCCTGACGGTGTATCTCGAGAGTCGATCCTGAAACGTGTTATAATGTTGAATCGCAAGAATTGTCGTGGGGACAAGCACGACAACCTGTTTACCGTTCATGACCGCTTTAAATGCCGCGCGGACAGCTACCTCGGTTTTTCCAAAGCCGACATCACCGCAAATGAGCCGATCCATCGGTGAGGGACGTTCCATATCCTGTTTTACCGCAAGTGTTGCGCTCGCCTGATCGGGCGTATCCTCGTACATAAATGAAGCTTCAAGTTCCTTTTGCCAGTGTGTATCGGGTGAAAAGGAAAATCCCTGCTCGCTCTTCCTTTTGGCGTACAATGCGATAATATCCCGGGCAATATCCTTCAATTTACCTTTGGCGCGTCTGGTGATTTTTTCCCACTCTCCGGCCCCCAGTTTGTTTAACCGGGGAGTATAGCCTTCTCTGGAGGAATACTTCTGGACGCGGTTGATAGAATTGAGGTTCACGTAGAGAACATCCTCTTCCAGGAAGAGGAGTCTCATGGTCTCCTGCTCGATGCCGCCCACCTTCAGTTTTGTCAGACCGTCGAACATTCCGATGCCATAATCGACATGGACGACATAATCGCCGGGTTTCAGCTGGTGGAGTTCTTTCTGTGACAATCCTTTATATCGTCTCCGTTTTTCCAGACCCCTGCGTCGCATGCGGCCGAAGATTTCATGTTCTGTGAGAATTGCCACCTTTTCCGTTTGAAGAATAAAACCCCTGTGGACGGTTTCATGGAGGAAGAGTGGAAACCGGGCTGACAATGCCGGATATGCGGCCCGGGGTCCGGCCGGTGTCATCGGAGCACCAGGCGGTGAAACATTTACGGGGATATGCTCGCTGGTTCTCGGGGGGTTGGGATCGGTCAGGACATCTTCAATCAGATCATGCAATCGGCGGGATTCGTCAGCGGTATCGGATCCAAGGTAAACCGTGTAATCTTTCAGAGACAGGTTTTCGATGTATTCGACAAGCTGATTGACGCTTCCGTTAAACGAAGGTTGCGGTGCTGCCTGAAGATCGATCTCCCGGATGACGGGAATTCCCTCGATGGCCTCGCCTCCGAGCAGCGAAAGGATCAGAACCGGGAATGTGCTCAAGCTATGGATAACATCGCCATACTCAAAAATGTTTCCGATTCCCTCCTTGTGTAACTCGCGGATCTCCTGTTCACAGAGAGACGGAGCCGCGACAAGTATGACGGTATCCGGATGAAGGTAATCAAATACCGAATGGACAAATGGAGGAGACTGACCGGAATGGCCATCATCCTGCGGCAGTGCGGGAAGCACAACAGCCGACTGGAGTTCGCGAACCGAGCGTTGAGAAAGGACATCGAACTCACGGAGTGATTCGAGCGAATCCCCCCAGAACTCACAGCGGAGGGGATTTTCGCCGGTGAACGGAAACACATCGACGATACCTCCGCGAACTGCAAAATCCCCATATGTCTCAACAAACTCCTTTTTTTCAAAGCCCAGTTCGGCCAGACGGTTTATCAGGAGTTGGAACGGATGGTCACGACCGGTCTGCAGCTCGATTATCGAATCCCGCAGATAGGCTGGGGAGGGAAGCTTTTGGACAACCGAGGAGGCGGAGGCTGCAATAATGACCTTTTCACCCGAGATGAGGGCCCGGAGTGTTTCAATCTGGCTAATTGATCCCTTGAGGTCGAGAGCATATGCTTCATGCATCGGGCGGACGCCAAAATATTTCACGGAACTTTCACCGACCAGAAGCGCACAATCGTCGCGGATCTCCTCCGTCTGATCGTTGTCGGGCATGAGGACAAAGATCTGCTGTTTAACCCGGAGCAACGCTGCGGCCACAAACGCCGGGAGGGATCCCGCCGCATTTTTCAAACGGAGAGCATATCCTCCTGACAGATTGTCCAGCGCATGATCTATCTCTGCGTACAGGGGGGAGGAAAAGATCCGATTTTGCAATTTTTCCATAGAAGAGCGACAAATAAAAACAGTCCACCCCTACCATGCCGGCATTCCGGAACAGTAAGGGTTAAGGTAAGTTACGCAACCCAGTGTGGAATTGCAAGATTGGCAACAAAGCCGAAAATATGCTCAGCAGCAAGCGATCGGTCAATTTTGTATTATATAATATGGCCCTGACACTTGCCATTACCGCATCGCTGAAAATTCCCCTATCGGAGATCAGATTCCAGTTTGCCCGAGGCAGCGGTCCGGGCGGTCAGAATGTCAACAAGGTCGAAACGCGTGTCGAGCTACACTTTGACGTCGTACACTCCCCAACGCTCGGCGACAAGGAACGCGAGCGTATCCTGAAGAACCTATCATCAAAAATCACGGATGAAGGCATCCTGCGGATTGTGTCGCAGGAATCACGGAGCCAGTGGAAAAACCGTGAACACGCATTAAACAAATTTATCGCTCTTATGGCAAAGGCCGTGGCAATAAGGAAAAAGCGGCGAAAGACCGGACGGCCAGCAGCTGCCAATGAGAGCAGGTTAGAGGAGAAAAAGCGGCGGGGAAAGTTAAAACGTCAACGTAAAGAGCTCCCCTTCTGACCAAGCAACACACACTGCATAGTACCATTCGTTTCAAGGTTCGCCCTGGTCACAGGGCCGTGGATGACACAGGAGGGGGGTGCATCGAGGAAGTGATCCGAAGACTCCTACTTATCGTCCATTCCGGGAATGAACTTTTTAAGCTTCTCAAGAAACTCCTCCGCCTCGCGCTTGCTTAGCCCCTTTTGCTGGAGTACGTCGGGGGTCAAACAGGAAGCTGAGATCTGTTCTGCCAGAATTTTCAGCTCAAGGCGTGAAAACGTTGCACTCCTGAGGGTGTAATCTTCAAACGCCTCCCATGCAAGCGGGGCCACGCGTTTTGTAATCTTCCCCATAGCCTCGGCATACACCCGGATTTCGTACTGCGCGTGTTTATCGAGGCGCAGATGGAGAAAGTGGAAGAGGTTATGGAGATCAATTTTCCAATACCACTCAGTATACAGGGAGAGGGGAAGATTGATGCGGGCAAGTTCCCTGGCGATGTCAGATTCCAGAAGATCTTCATACTCGTGGTACAATTTCTGCTGTGAGGCCGTCAGAATTTCGAGCACGCGTTTCCGGAGGGCAGCCGGCACCTCCTCATCCCGGCGCCCCTGTTTATTCCGTAAACTCTGATAATGGATTGCCTGATGCTCCGGGATATAAAATTCATCCTTCATGATCGAGTATCTTCCGGAATACTCATTCACGTTGGCGGTCCTGTGGCGGATCCACTGCCGTGCAACGAAGATCGGAAGCTTGACATGAAATTTCAATTCAACCATTTCAAATGGTGTCGTATGCTGGTGACGCATGAGATAGCGGATCAATCCGCGGTCCTCGTGGATGGACTTCGTACCTTCGCCGTATGACACCCGGGCGGCCTGGACGATGGCTTCATCGCTGCCCATATAATCGACGAGCCGCACGAATCCGGCGTTCAGGCATTTAATTTCTTTTTCGAGTATCTCTTCGGCCTGGGTATTAATGGAATGTGCCAAGAATATTCCCTTCTCATGTGCGATTCAAGATACAGAATGGAGAATTAAAATACCAGCAAAATTATCATTGATCCCATTTTACCTGAAAGGCACGGGAGATTTCTCTTGGCCGCGGTCCGCGGCATCCTCGTCATGACCCTTCATCAGACAATCGCCGGTCAAAGGCGGTGAGGCACCGATTCAGCGGTGTTTACCTCTGTCGGATGTCGCCGGTCTCCTCGCACAATATTCGCATGATTTCTCCTTTTTTCCCCTGTGTCAGGGGGAACTGGGTGTAGAAATCATATTCATAATCTCTGTCGAGAATCAGCACGGCGACATCAGAAATATAATTTACGGCAAAGAGCTCCTCCGGGGCGATCGCGAAACGGAAATTCAATCCTGAAGCCTGGACCCAGCTCTTCATCTGTCGATACTGGAGGAAATCCTCCTGGTTATCCTTCTTAAATATCAGGACAACCTCACACGAGTCACACTGACGGTTAAGAGCCTTCAGGCTGTCACAAAAATCCAAAAATGCGTTGAGGCAGGAAAGGCAGCCAAATCTGAGAAACTCAATGAAGATCGCTACCGTTTTTTGATATCTTCCCGAATCTCCGGATTCCGAGCAGAGGTTCTTCACATACTCCTGAAGCGGCATCCCCGTTCTGTACGGAATTTGATGTGCCGTCTGACACCATGCGGCTCCGCCGCCAAGGGAACTGAGCAGAATGAATATGCAGAATACTTCATGCCAGTACATATTGCCTCCCGGTGTTGTGATGATGAATTCAGAAATTCAGATACTGCAGTCCATATTTTTTTACAATACTTCTTTTTTTCTCGCGCGTAAATAGATGACCCTTTCGGTCGAGATAGAGGATTCCGGTCTGATCAGGCAACAGGAAATGCGTCTGAAGGATTCCATGATAATCGGTGACATAAACATCCCGATTGGGGTGGGGAGAGAGCATCCCTCCGAGGATAAAAATGTTTCCCATCCCATCAACGGCAACGTCACTGACAAGGTTATCAGGCATTGTGCTGAGATTCTTCAGATCTGATTCCGTCACTGCGCCCGGTGGGAGTGATGCAAGGGTAAAATCCGCGACACAATTTTGTTGAGAATCATAGACAAGAATCCTGTTCATAAAGAGATACGCAACAACGAGACAGTTCTTGTCGTCGACAGAGAGCAGCATCATGTCAAGAATCGGATCATGGGCAATTCCGCGCGGGCGGAGTTTTGCCGTTACCGCACCGTTCTTCGAATACCGCATGAGGGCATTTTCAGACCTGGAGGGATTTTGAATAGTTGAGGAAAAGATTTCACCCCCATGGGTCAGGCAAAAATCGACAACGACGCCCGCCATACGAGTATCGTTCAGCGGTATAAACCCTTTTGTAAAAAACTGGATCGTTGAAGATGCCTGACCGACGATGGCGAGCGTATCATGCAGGCATTGTATCTCATACGGTCCGGCCAGAAACTGTCCCGGTTGATTTCCTCTCTTGCCGTAGACCTGAACAAGTTTTCCGCGGTCGTTAAATTTTTTCACCTGATACTGATATTCATCCGTCACATAGATACAGTCGTCCGCGTCGGTTGTAATCTCTCCCACCTGTGTAAACATCTCATTCCCAATCGAAAGAATCTCCATGAGCGTAATCTTTTTCTGGCCCACCTCCCGGTTCTGGGCGTGCATCGGACATGGAAGGCCAGATAGGGCACAGGTCAGAAGGATGTATGCGGCCCAGGGTTTACCGGTTAACGTCAGCCTTGAATGTGATTTTTTCATAGAGCCTCCTGGAATATCAGCGAATCAGAGACGGAAAATCCTCGATCAGGGTTTCTTTGGCTAATTGATCCCCCGCCGCGGTTGATCAACCGCGGCGGGGTGGTGGGATTCTGATCATGAGGTACCATGATGTATGCATGCGATAAGGCAGCCTCCCCTACAAGCCATATTGGTGATTGGATCCGGCATTAATTCCTTGCAATCGTTATAACACGCTTGCAAGAGGGGGCAGTCACACGGGCAAGCTTTTCCTCCCGGGGGAAGCAACATCGAGACGACCACTAGGATCCCCAACAAGAGATATACGGCTTTCTTCATATATCCTCCCGATTTTATTCTCCGCTGATTATTATTTAAATGCGATTGCAAGAGCGGAACCGACAATCGCATTTGACCATCGTTCACACCACCTGACGACAATCGGGAAGCCATTCTTCACCACAGCTTCAGAATGGCTTCCATGACATAATTTCCAAGCACACTCAAGAGTGACCAACATAACCATGCGATGCTGGTTATTGCGAGAGCTTCAAATTTTTTCATCCCCGTCAATACCCTGAGGCCCGCGGACACAACCAGGATATACCAGAGTGAAAAAATGTTGATATTCGACAAAACTGAAGCAATCCGAGGATTATCCTCCCTCAGACCGAGGAGATCATCAACGCCTTTAAATACCACCAGATCCCCCGAACTCTCGATTCTTTCCAGACCCTGGGCATAAAGAATCAGCAGTGTCAGGACCGCCATCGCGATAAAGATTATTTCAGCATAGGCAACCATGCAAAAAATCGGTTTCACTTTCAAGACTGCATCGGGAAGAACGAGGCGGGTCAGAAGATAGAGCAGGGCGCAACATAGTGCCCAGCGGATATAGACGGCACACGCACGGATCAACACGCCGAGAAAAAAATACACCCTTATCGCGGGTGATAAGGCGCTGCCTGCGTCCCCGGGACCAAAGGAATGCCGGTAAATGCCTCGAAGGATCTGTTCGGACGCAGGAATCATCAAATAACCAATGATGAGCGAAGAGGCAAGGCTGAACATCAGAGGCATCCGGCAGCGGGTATTGTCGCGGATCTCCTCAGAAACTTTCACAGGTGTTGCCAGGACATTAAAGAGATTGGCAACTTCCATCCTGAATTTCATGGACACCGCCTTATCACGATTCATGATACATCTAGCAGGAATGGGGGTGAATCACAAAATCCCCGATATATGAGGAACCGGCCTCCGTGCTTTTCATTCCTCCGGGGTCACATCAGAACCAGCGAGGACAGGAGCAAATGAACCTCCCGAGTGACACCATTATACTTTTCGTCCGGCTCAGAGTCAAGGAAATTTGATTGCTCTGACCGGTTGACGATTCCGGTTGACCGTTGCGGTTGACATTTATCAACAACGCAGGTTCACCGCGCTACCTGGTTCCCGCTCCCGTGCGAATCCTCTTTCGGGGACAACCGTACTTCTGCCGGTATTGTTCCATCGTCACCCCGGTGATTCTCCGGAATGTTCTTGCTGCGCTATCTTCTCTCCGGAACCCCACGCTATAGACGATCTCAAAACAGCGGTCACGGGTTGTGACGAGCTTCCGTTCCACGGCGCGCAATTTTTCATGGCGGATGAATGCCGCGAGCGACTGGCCGGTGGCCCGCCTGAAAGCCCGTCGGAGCGTTTCAGGTGAACGACAAAAGCGCCGTGCGACATCAGCGATTGTCCGTACATTGCGCAGGTTCGTGCGTACATATTTTTTTATACCGGAAATGTTCATGGTAGGTGCATCCTCCCTTCATACAATCAATGCGACCGGATGGAAAAATGTCTCCCTGGATTTCCGGTAATAAAACAAATATCCGGCCATTTGTCAACTTTGCGTCGTTGTTTTTCCACCCCTGTTTACGTATCTTTTCTCATGGTACCGGTTGCCGCAGGAATACTTCTTATCGACAGGAATATTTTGCTCTGCCAGCGCAAGGCTGATGCAAGATACGGGTTAAAATGGGAATTTCCCGGTGGTAAAGCCAAGGAAGGTGAAACTGCGGAAACGTGCCTTTGCCGGGAATTATTCGAGGAGCTCGGGATTCAACCGTATGGGATCAAATTCTTTTACCGCGATCGGTCTGTTTATCCCGATTCGGGTACGTTCGATGTATCCTATTATGTCATTTCCTCGTATTGCGGCATGCTGACAAATCACGTCTTCGAGCAGATCAGGTGGATTCCGATTACCGCAGTCCCGACATTCGATATTCTGGAGGGGAACAGCGGGGTTGTCAAGGAGTTAGTGCAGAGGTATGAGGACTCCTGACAGGCGAATGGTTCTCAAAATCCAGCGATCGATTTTCCGGTGGTACCGGAGGCACAAGCGTCACCTGACCTGGCGTTCGACAACTGATCCGTACAAGACCCTTCTTTCCGAGATCATGCTCCAGCAGACGCAGGCAGCCCGCGTCACCAGGAAGTTTCCCATCTTCCTCAGGCGGTTCCCGACGATCAGGAGCCTTGCACAAGCCACAAGGGCAGATGTGGTCAGGGCATGGCAGGGGATGGGGTACAACAACAGGGCTGTCCGGTTGCATGAGGCGGCCAGAGTGATCGTTGAGATATACGGCGGTCAAATACCCGATAATATTTCCCTCCTCAGCGAACTTCCCGGGATAGGACCCTACACGGCACACGCGGTTACCTGTTTTGCATTTCGAAGGGATGTCGCCGTGGTGGACATCAATATCCGGCGGGTTCTGTCGAGGATTTTCACGAAGATGTCAACGTACGACCATAAGGGGAAGGCGGCAGATATTCACCTTCTTGCCACACGGATACTCCCGCGCGACGCCTACACATGGAATCAGGCATTGATGGACCTTGGTGCTACAATCTGCAGGGCGCGAAGGCCGCTGTGCAATCATTGTCCGGTAAACGATTCCTGCAAGTCTTCGCATCTCGGCAGCATATCGAACACAGGTATCCGGCCCCGGACAAAGCGGGAACCTTCGCATGCAGGTCTTCCGAACCGACTCTGGCGCGGACGAATTGTGCAGAATCTCCGATTGCTCGATGACCACAAGGTAGTAACGATCATGAAACTGGGAAAATCCATCAAAAACAATTTCCGGCGGGAGGAAATGCGCTGGCTGAAGGGTATTCTACGATCATTATCGGAGGATGGCATTGTTACAACGGAGCGGGCAGGCAGCGGTACGGTTGTCAGGCTCGCAGACGAATGAAAACCCAGGTAGAGCCATTGACGGTGGATGAACTCCGCGTACACCACTCTGAAAAAGCATCCGCAATCCGCTCTCGGCTTGAGGAATTCTCCCGTATCCAGCCGTCAGAATATTTTTACGAGCTGATCTATTGTCTTCTCACTCCCCAATCAAGTGCAGTAAATGCCGGAAAAGCGGTTCACCTCTTACGAGAGCACAGGTTTGAGACGCGCGACATCGACCCCGAACCGTATCTGCACCGTAAAGAGTTCTACATCAGATTTCATAAAACAAAAGCATCACATCTGGTTCATACAAAGGCCAAATATCCTATCATACGTGAAATAATTGCATCGGGGCGGACGGGTCCGGAACTGCGTACCTGGCTTATTGGGAACGTGAACGGGTTGGGATGGAAGGAAGCCTCGCACTTTCTGAGGAACATCGGGTACCGGGATCTCGCCATTCTCGATCGTCATATCCTCAAAAACCTGCTACGGGTAGGGATCATCCAGCGGCTGCCTGCAACGCTGACTCCCCGCAGGTACAAACTTCTTGAAAAAAAATTTCATACATTTGCACTGCGGATCGGGATTCCCATGGATGAACTCGATTTGTTATTCTGGAGTATGGAAACAGGAGAAATACTCAAATGATGATGATCGCGGAGGGAGGCGGCACATGAATGCGCTAGTTATCGGGGCTGGGATGATGGGAAAGGCCCTTGCGTACGATCTGGCCCAGTCTGAATGTATTGACAGGGTACTGCTTGCCGACATTGATGCAGATCGCGCAGGTTCAGTCGCTGCCTCGATTGGGAAAAAGGTGGAGGCGCAAAAACTTGATCTTCATTCGGGTGCAGATCTTCTCGGGATAATGAAAATGGCCCAGGTTGTCATTGGGGCGACATCGTACAATCACAATCTTGCACTGACGAAAGCGGCAATTGAAGCGAAGGTTCACTTCTGTGATCTGGGTGGCAATATGGATGTCGTCGACAGCCAGCTTGCGCTTCATGGGGAGGCAGAAAAGGCCGGTATCTGCATCATTCCGAACTGCGGTCTTGCGCCCGGGATGGCATGCCTGATCGCCGCCGGCGGGACGAAGAAATTTTCCCGGGTCGACACAGTACATTTGCGGGTTGGGGGATTGCCTCAGAATCCCATCCCACCGTTAAACTACCAGCTCGTCTTCTCTGTGGAAGGTTTGATCAATGAATATCTTGAGCCTGCAGAGATTCTCCGAAATGGCGAAGTGCAACATGTAGCATCGATGACGGACATCGAGAAAATCGAATTCCCCCCTCCACCAGGTATGTACGAGGCCTTCAACACCTCCGGCGGCGTCTCAACGCTTCCGCGGATGTTCAGGGGGAAGGTGCGTGATCTGGATTACAAAACGATCCGGTACCCCGGCCATTGTGAAAAATTCTCGACGCTCCTGGATCTTGGCTTCGCGAGTGCTGAACCGGTGATAGTGGGCGGTGGTGTACGTACCGCGCGTGAAATTTTCGAGGAGCTCCTTCGTCGGAAACTACCGGCAGGCGGTCCGGACATTGTTCTGATGCGCGTTACGGTCTCGGGCATCGTCAACAACGTTTCCCGGAAAGTTGCGTATGACATGATCGATTATTATGATGAACATGCCGGGATGACATCGATGATGCGTACAACAGCGTTTCCGACATCGATCGTGGCCCAAATGCTTATCCGGGGCGACATCAGTGTGCGCGGAGTTTTCCCTCCCGAGCAATGTGTTCCTCTCGAACCATTTTTAGCTGAACTCCGACGGCGCAACATCATTATTCACGAAACTTGGACCTGAGCCAGTATGAAACGACCAATTTCCGTCAGTATTATTACCCGTGACAAGCGGACGATGCAGGAAATTCACCACCGTTTTGATGCCCAGACGCGTTTCCCGCGCATCAAACTTTTTTTTATCTTCCTTCGTGCAGTTTTTTCGATATAGCCGACGCCTGGAGTGCTCAGAATGGCCGAAAATTTTTCATTCGATATCGTTGCAAAGGTTGACCTACAGGAAGTCGACAACGCCCTCAACCAGGCCCGAAAAGAAATCATCCAGCGGTATGATTTTAAAGGCTCAAAAAGTTCCATGGATTTCCGGCAGAAGGAATTCCAGATTATTCTCCTGTCCGACGACGAGTTCAAAATGAAATCGGTGGTGGATATTCTTCAGACGAAATTCGTCAAAAGGGGTGTCCCCTTAAAGGCTCTGACGTACAGCGCCGTGGAACCGGCTGCCGGCGGTCTGGTACGCCAAACCATCACACTCCAGAACGGCATTGATAAGGAACACGCAAAGACGATCACCAAAATGATCAAGGAAAGCAAGCTGAGGGTTCAGGCGCAGATCATGGATAATCAGATACGCGTCACCGGGAAGAGCAAGGACGATCTCCAGTCGGTCATCGCGCTGATCCGGGGCGCCGATCTCCCGTTTGCCCTTCAGTTTGTGAATTACCGGTAAGTGACCATGAAGCGGATTTGCATCGTTGCACTTTGTATCCTGGTCACGTCGGGGCTTCAATCGCAGAACAAACTTTCGGTGACCTTTGAGCAGGAGCCGTCGCGGTCGGCCTCGATATCAACATTACAGCAGGCGGGGCTTTTGTATGCTTCGATTGACGATCTGGCGCGATTATTCCATCTGCAGTCGTTTCATTCTCTCGAAACCCAAAAACTCGAAATAACGACAAAGCAGTACACACTCCGGATGACCGCAAGCAACCCGTTTGTGATCTTTTTTGATCAAAACCGAACAGGGAGTGTCCTCCAGCTGCAGCATGACGTCGTCTATCAGGGACGTTCCTTCTTCGTTCCGGTGGAAGAATTCACAAATGTTTTTGATGATATCATGCCGGAAGACATCCATTTTGACCGCTCGATTCCTGCGATTGTCGTGGGAAAAACGTCTCCACCGTCGCGCTATGACATCACTGGCCTGGTGACGGAGGAAAAGGTAAACGGTTATCTGATCCGCATTCAGTGTTCGAAGCCTCTTTCGGATTATGAGAGCTGGACGAAACCGATTGGTGATGACACATGGATCTACGTTACGCTCTCCAACGCACGGGCTGATGTTGCGGCGATCAACAAAATCCCTACAAGCGGGTTTATGAAAAAGGTTCTGGTTTTTCAGTCGCCGAAATCTGCACAGCTCACACTCAAGGTCAAGGGCCAGGTCACCAGCACAGAGCTCGTCGCGGCAGAGGGAAGCAGCGATATCCTTTTGATGGTTCACAAGCCATCGGCGGAGCAGATCGCCGCGAAAAAAACACGCGATTATGGAAAACAGCTTGAGCATGAACGCAGCCGCTGGAAGCTCGACGTAGTAGTCATCGACGCCGGGCACGGTGGAGAGGATCCGGGCACGATGGGTATCGGGCACACGAAGGAAAAGGATGTCACGCTCGGGATTGCGCTGAAGCTCGGAAAGCTCATTCAGAAGCAGCTTCCCGACGTCAAAGTTGTTTATACGCGGCGGGACGATGAATTTGTCGAATTGTACCGTCGCGGCCAGATTGCGAACCAGGCGGGGGGTAAACTTTTCATCAGCATTCATTGCAACGCGATGCCGCGCAAACCAAATCCGACGAATGGATTTGAAATTTACCTCCTGCGGCCGGGCAAGACGGAAAACGCGATTCAGCTTGCGGAGCGGGAAAACGCCGCTGTAAAATTCGAGCAAGGGTATGAAAAGCGCTATCAGGAACTCACGGAGGAAAATTTCATTCTGCTGACCATGGCGCAGAACGCCTATGTCAAATACAGCGAAAAATTTGCCGACATTCTCCAGCAGGAGATGGGCAAAAAGACAAACCTCGTCAGCAACGGTATTAAGCAGGCAGGATTCTATGTATTGGTCGGTGCTTCCATGCCGAATGTTCTCATCGAAACGGCATATCTTTCGAACAGACACGACGAAAAACTATTAAAAAGCGCAAGCGGGCAGCAGCACATCGCCGAATCGATCTGCAGGGCTGTCAAGAGGTACAAGGAAGACTATGAACGCTCGCTTCAGGAAGGAAAGGACTTCGGGACGGGTACCCGGTAAGATAGAGCAATGTTCCGTAATCTTACACTGGCGGCAAAGCTGCTTGTCACGATAATTCCGCTGATCATCGCGATCATCATCATCACGGTGCTGGATGATCATTATCAGAAGGAGGATATGCTTGCTGAGGCGCAGATGTCAGCGGAAAACTACGCGGACATGATCGGTGGATCGCTTGTCGGCATGATGATTTCGCAGGGAAAGATTGATCACACGGATCTCGACCAATTGACCCCCCTCCGCGACATACGCCGCGTTCACATTCACTTCACCGTAAACGGTCTGAGGCTCCGTGATACATTTCTTACCGACAGGGAGCGGCTTGACCGGTTACGGCTGCACGAAGCGGAAAACAGTCATCTCACCAGAGGAGAACGAGCGGTCTTCGTCACCGGGAAGCCTTTTCAGGAGCAGAAGGCGACCATTTTTCACACAATTATCCCACTGAAAACCACCGCGCAGTGTCAGAGCTGTCACGATGCTCCCCGGGGGGAGGTTCTGGGAGTTGTGGAACTGGACATATCGCTCCAGCGAATTGAATCCGCCGTCCACCGGAATTACATGCGTTCAGTCGCCATAGCGCTCTTTTTCACAGGAATTGCGATCATCATCTCCATCCTGGTCTACAGGAAGCTTGTTGCAAAGCGTATGAAAAATCTCATCCAGGCAGCACACATCCTTGGCACCGGCAATCTCGATCAGCCCGTGGAGGCCGACCAGAGCAACGATGAAATCGGGGAGCTCCGGTCCGCATTTGACAAGATGAGGATTCAGTTAAAAAGCGCGCAGGAGAAAAATATTCATTCCGAACGGCTATCGATCATCGGGCAGATGGCAAGTTCCATCGTTCATGATTTCAAAACGCCGATGAGCAGCATCAATCTGGCTATTGAATCGCTCGAGCAGGAAAAGGGTTCAATCCCGCAGAGGACAAAACAGTGGTACCGGATCATCCGTGATTCCATCCATCAGATGGTGACAATGGCGCAGGAGCTCATGGATTTTTCGCGTGGGGAGACATCCTTGAACAAAATCAATTTATCCGTTGATGAATTCACACAGATGCTCTCTGAAAGTGTATCGAAAAACCTTTCACAATCGAAGATCCGTTTCGGTCTTCACACAAATTATCACGGCAACGCATATTTCGATCCCGACCGGATGCACCGGGCGATCAACAACCTGATTACGAACGCTCAGGAAGCCATGCCCGGCGGCGGAAAGATTGATTTCACCGTGACAAAGCACGATCATTCCCTGATCTTTGAGGTAGCTGATACCGGAAGCGGGATACCGGGGGAAATCCGTGACACAATGTACAACGCGTTCGTGACGGCTGGAAAGAAGGGGGGTACGGGGCTGGGTCTGGCCATCACGAAACGGATCGTGGATCAGCACGGGGGGAGCATCGAAGTCGAGAGTGAGCGGGGAAAGGGAACGACGTTCACGATAAAAATACCGATCGACTGATCAGCTACTTTGCCTTCAGGAGAAGGAGGGGGACATTGATGCGGTGGCGGACTCGTGTTGCTGTGGTTCCAAGGAACAGATCGGCAAGAAACCGGTGTCCGTGTGTAGTCATCGCCACGAGTTCACAGCCCTTCACCTGGACCCATTTGATAATTTCCTCGGCAGGTTCTCCGTAGGCGAGGTCAGCCTCGGTCTGTATGCCTTCAGACTGAAACTCTGTTTTAACCTTCTCGAGATATTCCTTATCGTGGGTGATTTCGGCGCTCACCGCATCGGGTCCGAACTTGCGGGCCGCCCATCCGTCGGCGACATGAAGCAGCGCGACGCGGCTGTGCATCACGTGGGCTAGTTTCTTGATGTGTTCGATAATGACCCTGTCAGTCGGGGTTCCGTCAAGGGTTATAAGAATGGTGCTGTACATGGGAAGATCCCTCGTAGGATACAAAATTTACCTGCCGAAAACAATCTGCCAGGCTGTTGCGAAAGATTCAGGCAAACCGTAGATATCCAGTGCCGTAATCAGAATGGCGCTGCCCCATCCTGCCAGCATGAGAAACCAGCCATTTTTCCAAACCCCCATCCTTTTGTGTGAACTCGTAAACTGCAGGAGGGGAAACATTGAAAAGGGGAGCTGCAGAGCAAGCACAACCTGGCTGAGGGTAAGAAGCCCGGTCACACTGCTATCGCCCCGGACGCCGATGATAATGACTGCGGGGAGGATGGCAAGCGTGCGGGTAATAAGGCGGCGCACCCATTGTTTGATGCGCCAGTTCATAAATCCCTCCATCACGACCTGTCCGGCAAGGGTTCCGGTAATCGTACTGCTCTGGCCGCTCGCCAGCAGTGCGACTGCAAACAGTGTTCCAGCGACGGTCGTCCCGAGCAAGGGCGCAAGAGTCAGGTAGGCCACTCGTATCCAGTCGCTGTCGGCTGAAAATCCGATGATCTCGCCCCCTGCAACAGTGACGCTGCTTTTACCATAAAAGACTATCGCGGCAAGCACCATGATGGCAGCATTCACGAAGAAGGCGACACTCAATGCGACAACCGAATCGATGGTATTAAACTGCACTGCCCGTTTCATCGATGCCTTATCTTTCTGGAAGTTCCTGCTCTGGACAAGTGCCGAATGGAGGTAGAGATTGTGCGGCATAACCGTCGCCCCGATGATACCGATGGCAACATAGATCATCCCGAAGCGTCCGAGATCCGGAGTGAACAGGGCATAGCTCATTTCGAGAAACCCGGGCCGGGTCTCGGGCAGGACAAATATTTCGATAAAGTAGCAGACACCGATCGTCATGATGAGAAGGAGGACGATCGCCTCGATCGTCCGCATGCCAAAACGCTGTAAACCGAGAAGGAGCATCACATCCAGCCCGGTAATCACCACCCCCCAGAAGAGAGGAATATGGAACAGCAAATTAAGGGCCACGGCGCTTCCGAGCACTTCCGCCAGATCACAGGCGCCGATTGCGGCCTCAGACAGGAGCCAGTTAGGCCAGCGTGTCCAACGCGGGTACCAGTCACGGCAACACTGGGCAAGATCCTTTCCCGTTGCGACGCCGAGCCGAGCGGCGATGACCTGCATAAAGATTGCCATGATACTCGCAAGGCCGACGACCCACAATAATCCGTATTTGAACTGGGCTCCTCCGAGTAAATCGGTTCCCCAATTGCCCGGATCCATGTAGCCGACACTCACGAGCAACGCCGGGCCGACGAATGCGCGCCACTGGTGCCAGAACCCGGCGTGGGGATGCGGGACAGCAACGGTGCCATAGAGTCCTTCGAGTGACGGATGGTCGTGGGGTGTTGTGCCGGGAAATATCGGTTTGTCGGGATTTCGTGGGTCGGGGGTAGTCATAGACGCACCACGAAAATAGCCTCCGCCATACGCGAACTGACGTAAAGCTGTTTATTTCCTATCTGGACCAGGAGCGAGCCGTCAAATTTTATTTTTTTCTTAATGGTGACCTTCCTGTTCAGCATCAGACCCAATTCTTTCGCATGATGTAATACATCGGGTTTGTCGCTCACCCTGACGATGCGGAGGGGCAGATTGCAGTCAAAGGATGAAAGTGAACGCGAATCCTTCATCCGTAAAATACCGCTGCGATCCGGGATCGGATCGCCGTGAGGATCGACAGCCGGATAACCGAGAAGTTTATCGAGTCGGTATGTCAGTTCTGCAGAAGTCGCATGTTCCAGTCGCTCGGCTTCATCGTGAATTTCGTCCCAGCGATAGCCGAGGTACTTGACAAGGAACATTTCCCAAAGCCGGTGTCTGCGGACAATGTCGAGCGCAAGGCGCATTCCGGCGTCCGTCAGGGAAACTCCGCGATAGGGCGTGTAGAGAACGAGTTTCCTGGAAGAGAGTTTTTTTATCATGCCGGTGACGGAGCCATCGCCTATACCCAGGAGGCGGGCAAGTGCCGAGGTTGACACACTGGGCTGCAGCCTCTGAAGTTGATAGATACACTTGATATAGTCTTCGGTTGACTGGTTTTTTGCCATAGGTTTAAAATTTAGGTATGCCTAAATTTATATTTTGGAATGGATAAAATCAAGTCACGCCAGAAAGAGGGGGTAGGCGAGGGATAACACCTTGCGCCGCGGGCAAGGGATGACGCACAGCGGGGAGACGATCGGGTTACCTCACCACCCTGTGGAGAGATGGTCGTGAGGTGGCACTCTATATGCTCTTTTCCGGGATCGCGATAAACCTGTTATAGAGGAACATCAATAGTGTTGCGAGCAAGCCGACGCCGATCAGTGCAAACCAGACAAGTGCAGTTCTACCTGTTGACTTGGTGGTTTCATACAACCAGCCGCCGATAGGATCGCCAACGAATCTCGCAATTGCTATCGGGAGAAAGGCATATCCCTGAAACAGCCCCTGCTGACCGGCGGGAGCGATCTCGGATATGTATTCATAATAACGCGGCGCCTGGATCATCTCCCCGATCGAAAAAGCCACGATACCGGCTGCGATTGTCGGGATACTCGGATAGATACCGATGATCAGCCAGATGAGGCTTGAAATACCAAATCCGGTGAGTATCGCCTCCTTCGTCGGAATATTCTTCGTCAACCGGTTCAGGGGAATCTGCAGGAGGATAATTGCACCAGCACCCGCCCACGATTGGATGATTTCGTACGGAGCGTTTTTATCGATGAAATCGGTAATATAGTAGGGAATGATGATATACTCCTGCCAGAAGATAATCCAATAGAGTGAATAGATAAGAAGAAAGATCATGAATCGGCCGTTCGTGAGAACGATAAAAAGATTTGCAATTTTCTTCCCCATTGATTCTACAACCTCGCCTTTCTCGCTTTTCACCTCCTTATAGAGGATCAGGTTCACGAGAAGCATGGCAAAGCAGCTCAACGCAGAAACGACATACACGAACTGGTTACCGACGCTGTCCCGCACGAAATAGGCGATGGTAGGTCCAATCATTGCGCCAGCATTGACAAGCCAGTAATAGAGGGCATAGCCGAGGGATTTGGTTTCCTCGGTAGTTGTCACGGCAACTGTTCCGAGAACCGATGGTTTTATAAATGCGCCCCCGAAGGCAGTCAGGACCAGAAAAATCAGAACAAGCCAATAATGATCCATATTTCCGTACATACCGGCAAAGGCGTCCATACCTACCGAACCAATCAGAAAGTAGCCCAAGGCGAGGATTGAAAACGCAACGCTGAAAGCTCGGCGGAAACCCCATTTGTCTGCAAGTGTGCCCGCCAGGATCGGGAAGAGATACAGGAGTCCGCCAAAAAGGCCTGAAAGCTGACCGGCTTCTGCTTCCGAGAAACCCAGTTTATTCCGCATATAGATCATGAACACAATCTGTTGACCATAGTACGCCAGACGCTCAAACAGCTCCATGACATTTGCGACCCAGAACGTCGGCTGAAATCCCTGCCGCAACTTTTGTATGAATTTGCTCATTGTTGTGGTATCCCCTGTATATGCATATATTTCCTTCGTTTTGACAAAGAACGAAAATAGCGAACCCCGCTGAGAGAATCAAGGAGAATACGGGATATTTTATCGATTCATTTTCACGCTGCGAGGGGACAAATATTGGTGGCATCATCCACAAGGTGTGCATTTACCTCAGGTTCCCAGATTTTGCTTTGTGCATCTCCCTGTTTTTTCTTATCTTTTTGAAGCCTTTATCAATCTGTCTCTTTGTTCTTCCAGGAAGGATAGCTATGCACCGATCTGAGTTTTCCCTCGATATGTACGGTATACGGAACACTGCTGCAGAGTATTGGAATTTCTCCACGGCATCGCTCGTCGAGGAAGCCGTCCGGAGGCATGAAGGGGTACTTGCCCACAGGGGCCCATTCGTGGTACGAACGGGACATCACACCGGCCGATCGCCAAACGACAAATTCATCGTCAGAGAACCCACAAGCGAGCATCATGTCTGGTGGGGAAAGGTCAATCGCGGCCTTGCTGCGGAAAAATTCGACGGCCTCTTCAAGCGTCTCCTCTCCTATCTTGAGGGGAGGGAACTTTTTATCCAAGACTGCTTTGCAGGAGCGGATCCGCGTTACCGGATGCCCCTGCGGATCATCACGGAGTCGGCATGGCACAGTCTCTTCTCTCGGATCATGTTCATCAAGGCGACTCCCCAGGAACTTCAACAACATAAACCGGCGTTCACGGTGATTGACACACCGCGTTTCCATGCGATACCGGAAACCGACGGTACGAACTCCGAAGTATACATCATTGTCAACTTCGAAAAGCGACTGGTCATTATTGGAGGGACAAGCTACGCGGGTGAGATCAAAAAATCAGTCTTCACGATCATGAACTACTTTCTCCCATTACAGAATGTCTTCCCGATGCACTGTTCCGCAAATAGAGGTCCAGAAGGGGACGTCGCAATATTTTTCGGCCTATCGGGAACCGGTAAAACCACCCTCTCTGCCGATCCGCACCGCCGGTTAATCGGGGATGATGAGCATGGCTGGAGCGAGAAGGGTGTATTCAATTTCGAAGGCGGATGCTATGCAAAGGTGATAAAACTCTCAAAGGAAGCAGAACCGCAGATATATGAAACGACCCGGAGATTCGGGACTGTTCTTGAAAATGTCATGATTGATTCAAAAACAAGAAGACTCGATCTTAATGATGCCGTTCTGACGGAAAACACTCGTGCGGCGTATCCGCTTCCTTTTATTGAAAACACCATTCCGGGTGCTTCAGCGGGTCATCCCCGGAATATTATCTTACTGACAGCGGATGCTTTCGGTGTGCTCCCCCCTATAGCGCGGCTCACCTCCAGTCAGGCATCCTATCATTTTATTTCGGGATATACGGCAAAAGTTGCGGGGACGGAAAAGGGGTTGGGAAAGGAACCTCAGGCGACGTTCAGCACCTGTTTCGGAGCCCCGTTCATGGTGCATCACCCAACCGTATACGCCGACATGCTCGATGAAAAGATCAGAACACACAATGCTGTCTGCTGGCTGGTGAATACGGGCTGGACTGGTGGTCCATTCGGCACTGGGAGTAGGATAAAGCTCGCTTACACCCGCGCGATCATCTCCGCAGCGCTTGAGGGTAAATTGAACTCGGCCCCGTGTGATGAGGATCCCATTTTTGGGGTTCAGATACCGCGTAACGTTCCCGACGTTCCTTCGGAACTTCTCACCCCCCGGAATACGTGGCAGGACAAGGCGGCATACGATGCAAAGGCCCTACAGCTCAGTGGATTGTTTCATAAAAATTTTGAACAATTTTCCGATCAGTCACAGCCGGAGGTACGTGCTGCGGCCCCTAAAATTGGAAAATGAGTTTTATTCTCTTATTATTGCATGTTCCCGTCAGAGGGATTCTATCGCTGGATCTGTATACCGGTACATTGACGATCCTCATCTGGCGGGAGAGTTTTAACACATGTTGTGACATCACTTCCTGGTATTTGTACAATGAAGGCAATTCGATTTCATTCATATGGCGGTGTGGACGTGTTAAGCTACGAGGATGTACCCGCTCCATCCATCACCCAAACCGATGTCATTATTCAGCTCAAGGCGGCGGCCTTAAATCATCTCGATATCTGGGTACGCAGCGGGCAGCGCGAAAAAAATATCCCCCTTCCTCAAGTCCCCGGCTCCGATGGTGCGGGTATCATTGCTGAGACCGGGTCTGCAGTGCAACATCTGAAAAAGGGCGATCGCGTCCTGATCTCTCCGGGGCTTTCCTGTGGCGTGTGCATGCAATGTCTGAGCGGGAAGGACAATCTATGTGCTTCATACCATGTCCTAGGAACGCGGGAGGACGGGACATACGCCGAGTTTATAAAAATCCCCGCAGTCAACGCATATCCCATCCCGGAAGGATTGACATTTGAAGAAGCGGCCGCCATACCGTTGGTCTTTCTCACAGCTTGGCACATGCTGGTTTCGCTTGCGCGCATACAGGAGGGGGAGACCGTTTTAATACAAGCCGCGGGGAGTGGAGTTGGTTCGGCGGGGATTCAGATTGCCAAGATGCATCACGCACATGTTATTACGACGGTCGGTTCCCGGGAAAAAGCGGCCAGGGCAACCGAGCTCGGCGCCGACGAAGTCATTGATTATCATATGCACGATTTCGTGGAAGAAATACGGCGTATAACAGAAAAACGGGGTGTTGACATCGTCTTTGAGCATACCGGTGCGATGACCTTCGAGAAAAGCATCACCATTCTATCGAAGGGGGGGCGGCTCGTCACCTGCGGTGCAACATCCGACTACCTCGCAAAGCTCGACATCCGTTATGTCTACTCCCGGCAGCAGACGATCTATGGCTCCTTCATGGGCACAAGGGGTGAATTGCCCGCGGTCATGAAATTTTTCGGTGTGAGGGACAAATACCTCAAGCCGGTCATTGACACCGTCTTTCCGCTCAAAGATGCCGCAGCTGCGCAGCTTCGGATGGAGGAGCGGAAAAATTTCGGAAAGATCGTGCTTTCGATATAAGTAATCTCCGGGATGGTTACATTTTCCGATATCGAACGCGCCTATACAACACTCAGACCTGTTGTCCACAAAACCCCTCTCCTCTCATCGAGGACCTTTAACGAGATGAGCGGCAATGAAGTATATTTCAAGGCAGAGAATTTTCAGAGAATCGGCGCATTTAAATTCCGCGGGGCATACAACAAAATCGCCTCACTGACTCCTGAGCAGACAAGGAAGGGCATCATAGCACATTCCTCCGGAAATCACGCTCAAGGAGTTGCTTTGGCATCCAATCTTCTGGGTCTGAAGGCCACCATCGTGATGCCGCACAATTCGGTAAAAAGCAAAGTTGACGCAACAAGAAGATATGGAGCGGACATCGTATTCTGTGAAGACTCCACCGACGACAGAGAGCGGGTCTGCAACGACCTCATGCGCAAGCACGGATTCACCTTGATTCACCCCTACAATGATCCGGTCCTCATTGCTGGACAGGGAACCGTCGGTTTAGAGCTCTTCCAGGATCTCAAAGCGCTTGATTATCTTTTTGTCCCGATAGGAGGTGGCGGTCTGATCTCAGGTTGTTCCGTTGCGGTGAAAAATCTTTATCCGGAAATCAGAGTGATAGGTGTCGAGACGGAAGGTGCAAACGACGCATGGCAATCATTCCGACGGAAAAAGCTCATCAAACTCGTGAAAGCCGATACTATTGCCGACGGAATGAGGACACTTTCCATAGGTACGAACAATTTCGAACTTATTATGAAATATGTGGATGACATCATAACGATTCACGACGATGATATTTTCCCAATGATGCGCTTTTTTTACGAACGGATGAAGATCGTCGTTGAGCCGACCGGGGCGGTCGCGCCTGCTGCGATCATGAAAAATATTTTACCTTTGAGGGGAAAACGAGTCTGCGCGGTTGTCAGCGGAGGAAATGTCGATGATACCGTGTTTGGCCGGATTCTCGGTATGGGTCATTCATAGATGGTGTTCGCCGGTTGGAATGGCATCAATGCGGTCAGGACTTTTTTTCTCCTCCCCGAATGGACGGGTTACATGTAGGGCGCAGCGGTTTTTCCAATTTTTAATTTTGTCTGAACTTCGTATATTCAACATCATCACGTTAATCACTGTTCTTACTCACATCCTCATGGAGGAATTATGTTCATCGTCCGCGATATCATGCACTGCAAGCCCGGCCAGGTACGGACCATGGTTGGAAAATTCCAGGAGCTTTCCAAGGCAATAAATAAGATGGGATTTGGTCCCATGCGCATTATGACTGACGTCAGCGGTGAGCGTTACTGGACAGTTGTTACCGAGCAGGAAGTTGCAAGCCTCGAGAAATACACTGAGGCGGCACAAACAGTCATGGCTGACAAAAAACTCCAGAAGATCATGAAGGATTATCACGATCTGGTTGAATCGGGCCAAAGGCAGATTTTCAAACTCGAACAGTAATCATCACGATACGCGGCGGACCCGCCATCCGCCTCAATCGTCAAGGTGAGATTTTGGACAGAGCGATCAAAATGGACCCGTGAACATTACCGTCCTGATCATTCAGATTATTCAGGAGGGTATTCACAACCTCATCCCTTCTTGCGAGCATTTGAGTCCGCAGGCTGTCCCAGAGAGGCTGATGGGGTCCGAGGTCTGCCCCGTCCCAGGGGGTGGTATTCACGAAAAGTCTCCAAGTGACCTCAATCGCCTGCTGCCGCCTCCACCAATCTCCGTCCCGATAATGATCCAGGATATCTTGTGCGGAAGAATAGAGAGTGGCAATATACCGCGGGGGAACATTCCAGAGAAAAATCTGAGGCTGGTACGGGGGATCTAATTCCCGAATCAACGATCCACTATTGAGCGGATCAACGACGACATACACAAAATTGCGCCAGAGGCAGCCGGATGGACAATCGCCTTCTCCGTGTGAAAACACAAAATCCCAGGAGGTGTTTTTAATAAACAACCATATCTCATCCCCGTCCCCAACCAGACCATTGGGTTGAGCATAGACGATTTTCGAGGATTGTGCATAAACTTTCGCCAGTACAGGTACGTTAAGAGAGTGATGGAAATTAAGGATAAACCAGCCAACTTTGCTGTCGATGACGAGTTCAAGCCCGAAAAGCGTCGCAAGACTGTCGAGATAGGGATCTTCCACGAGTATATTCCCCTGTGACCATTTTTCCGCAACTTCCGGGACAGGTTCAACGATGAGTTGTGTAAGAACAAATGATCCATAGATACGAATACCGGCAAGGTCGGATCGGACAGAACGTGCTGACCGGAGGGCCACATCAATCTCCGAGGCAAGGATCGAGTCGATCCATGGCGAGGTACTGAAACGCGCGGCCAAGACCTGTACATCATATGAAAAATGATCGACCGAACCGAAGTTCGGTGGCGGTGCCGGTGAGATGATGTCGTTGGGATTACAGGACAGATTCAAAATGAGGAATGCAACCATGATTGCTTGAATTACCGATTTCATTTCCCAAATTTCCTCTCCGACATCTGCCGATCACCCGGAGTGAAATTATCCACTCCTAATCGTGCAGAGAGCTTATCCATTGTGACATGTCAAACTAATCTTTTACCGCCTGAAAGCTGCTCCGGTTCAGGATACCTGGGAATCCGCTCCAACTCCATGTACCGTTGTAGTTGTTTGTTGTATACTCTCCCCTCAGCAAAACGTTGTTGTCGACGTACCGTGGATTCAGATTAATCCAGAGTGATCCTTCATTGAATGATCCCGAAAGTTCCCCGTCACCGTACTGGGGGCCGGTATTTTGCATATTCCCAACCAGTTGGAAATGCCAATCTCCGCTCACGTGGGCCGAGTCGGTGATATCGACGGTAAACCAGCCGCTTACAAGGAGTATTCCCGAGGTATCAAACGCCTTATACTGGAATGATTTTGACGGAGGAAGGGGTGGCGCGTCGTTGTGTTCTTTATTGCATCCGATGAAGGCGGATATGAATATGATAACGAACATCAGGTTTCTCATATATTCCCTTTCAAACCGCTACCTCTTAAACTTTCCGATACGCAGAAATGGTCCCCGGATATTCTGGGAAATTGTGCTCGATCCCTAGAGCTTCTGCAATGCGTCCCGGAAATCTCCGATTAAATCGTCCACATGTTCGACCCCGACAGAGATACGGATCATGCCGGCGGCAACGCCATGTTGTCTGAGCTCGGCATCGGTCATATTGACATGCGATGAGTAGACAGGAATGCTCACCAACGATTCAACGCCTCCGAGTGACATGGCATTCACGACAATCTTCAGATTATCGCACACCTTCACCGCGCCCCTGGCTCCGCCTTTAACCTCGATCGTTACCATCCCTCCGAAAGCGGTCATTTGTTTCTTTGCGAGTTTGTACTGAGGGTGTGACGGGAGGCCGGGGTAGATGACACGCAGGACTTTCGGATGTTTCTCCAGTGCGCCGGCCAATGCGAGGGCATTTTCATTCTGACGGCTGACTCGGAGCTCGAAGGTTTTCAGGCTCCGGTCGAGCAGGAACGCTGCGAACGGATCGGCGCATCCCCCGAGATGTTTAGCCAGATCCTTGATTCTCCTGATAATCTTCTTTGAACTAATCACCACACCCCCCATAAGGTCGGCATGACCACCGAGGTATTTTGTCGAGCTCTCGATGATGATATCGACGCCAAACTCAAAGGGCCGCTGATTGAGGATCGTGGCAAATGTGTTATCGCTGACGATCAGAATCGTGCTCTCGAATTCCTTTTCCATCTTTCGCGTCAACCGGACAAGGGTTTGAATATCGACCAGGCTGAGAGTGGGATTCGTCGGGGTTTCGAAGTAGACGACCCTCGTCTTCGGTGTAATGAGATAAAGGAGATCATCAAGGGCATTTGGATCGACATATTTTGTACTAATCCCAAAATCCGGAAGTGTATCACGGAAGAACCTATACGTTCCCCCGTAGAGTGCGGGGGTGCTGACAATCTCATCACCTGATTTACAAAGAGAAAGAATCGTTGTGGTGATGGCAGCCATGCCCGATGAAAACAATGCCCCCGCCTCGCCGTCTTCCATTAATGCAATACGGTCTTCCACTTCATTGACCGTCGGATTATGGTAGCGAGTGTACACGAGGACGTTTGGATCGCCCTGCGCGTACCGGATTGCGTCGTTGGAATTTTCAAACCTATATGTACTGGTCTGATAAATCGGGTTAACGACCGGCCCCTTGTAGGCATACAGATGATTTCCGTGGATAGCTCGCGTTGCGAGAGACAGACTTGGACGTTTCATACGAAAACCCTGATATAGTGAGATGAGAAGGTGTTTGTGCTCTTGTGCATTCAATCCATAGGGTCGTGAGACCATTTCCGTGTCAGCAGATCATGCAGGCGAATGTGCTTCTTGACGAAGCACCATATATAAGGTAGATACTAAAAAATGCAAATATACAATCTCCCCCAGTATATTCTCTCTCTTTCATCTTGCACATGTCTGCGCCCTGCCGCCGTCGATGCTGAAGCTTCCGCCGGTAATCCAGCCTGCGCGATTGGATGCCAGAAACAGAATGAGCTCGGCGACATCCTCCGGTGAACCGACGCGACCGAGAGGGTGAGTGGTTTTGCTATGTTCAAGGAATTTTCTATAGTTTTCCTCCTCCATACCGCTATTGCGATGGAGGTTCGTCAAAACAACCCCCGGATCGACGGCATTCACGCGCACCCCTTTCGGTCCAAGTTCGAGAGCTGCGCAATGTGTCAGCTGGTCCACGCCGGCTTTACTCACACAATATGCGAGAACATTGGGGAACGAGCGGATTCCGGTGACGCTTGAGAGATTGACGATGTTTCCTTTACGCTCAATAATTGACGGGAGTGAGAGTTGGGTGAGGCGAAAGATCGACCTGAGATTGATATCCATCATCCTGTCCCACTGTTCAAGAGTCGTATTCTCTATCGTCCCGTTGCCGATAATGCCCGCGGCGTTCACAAGGACATCGACTCCGCCGAAGCGCCTGACGGCCCTATCCACGACCCTCCGTCGATCCTCTTCCTTTGTCAGGTCTGCGGGGATAATATCGCAGCGTGTCTTGTCCGTTTGACCGATTATTCTGTTCAGTTCGTGTTCCCTGCGGGCGACAAAGGCAACGTTCGCGCCCCGTGCAACGGCCATAAGGGCTGTGGCTTTACCAATTCCGCTTGACGCTCCGGTTACAATAAAAACCTTATTCTGAAATTCAGACTCTTGTTTATCAGATTCCATGCAACCTCCATTCAACTATATGTTTGATGCGATCCGAGATTCCATTTCCTTCGCAGCGCGATTGGTTTCTATTTATTCATCGATCAACACCTTGGCCCTTGTAAATACACCGTCGAGCATCTCCTCGGTCAATTTCCCTGTAAACGTATTCTGCTGGCTGGGATGGAATGAACCAATGAGGACCAGGTTGTTATTTAAACGATACTCTTTCCCGTGGCCAAACTTCGGCCGGGGGCTTCTGTCGGTCAAATTCAGGGAGCGGAATGCATTAAACGCGGCATCAAATCCTACCTTTCCCAGACCGATAGCGACACGGATCCCGCTGAGGAGGCGAAGCTCCTCGAGCAGATACGGTCTACAGCAATCAATTTCTCTCCGGAGTAATTTATTGAGGGGCGGAGCGCAGCGAGCCGTCGCTGTGATATAGCAATCCTTGAGTTCAAGGCCGTCATTACGGGAGGCCGATTTCGGGTGATTGGCAAAACCTGCTTTCCAGAGTGCCCGATAGAGCCAGTCACCGCTACGGTCGCCGGTGAACATCCGACCTGTCCGATTACCACCGTGCGCCGCGGGAGCAAGGCCTACGAGGAGCAGCCGGGCAAGGGGATCGCCAAATCCCGGTATGGGTTTTCCCCAATACGTTTGATCGTTGAATCGGGCTGTTTTCTCTCTCGCGACCTTTTCCCGCCACCGCACGAGCCGCGGACATCTCCGACAGTGAATAATTCTTTGTTGAATTTCGCCCAGCCTGGCGGTTGTTGATGCAGGTTCCATGTACCCAGTTAACTTACACAAAAGATCGAGAAAGTTCAAAATACTGGCCCCCGCAATTCAGAAAGCCAGGTTCCTCAAAAACAGAAGCCTGCAAGAGTTTCAGGACAGGCCCCAGATGCATTTCAAGATCATGTTATTGACAGTCGTACTTTTTTTAAATAAATTAGCTATTTGGAGGCAGTAGGTATATCAATGAAATCTATCGTTCACACCAGGAATCGATAGTACAACGTCTTGATACGGTCACGTTCTCTAATGTTCTTCCTGTAACACAGCATCATATATTTACTTGCCTCGATATCGGCCGATGAAGCACATAGGAAGATTCTACATGCAGTTCAGACATCTCGTTGTCACAGCGGCTATACTCCTCTTCCTGGGTAACTGTTTGTCGTACGTCTATGCACAGACTCATCAGGATATCAAGCTTGAGCGCAGGTATACCGGCAAAGGATACTCCCTTTGCGGTTCCTGCTCAGTACCCAAAGAGATCGGGTCGCAGGTCTGGCTTACGACGGACAAGGAGCCCGGAGATCACACGATCATCTCAGGCACAGTTTTCAAGTCCGACGGTATAACCCCAGACTCAGGGATCACGATGTTCCTCTACCAAACCGATGCAGGCGGTTACTATCACCGGCCGAAGGAAGATGTTTTCCATCCCAGACTCTTCGGCTGGATCAGGACAAAAAGCGACGGGCGTTATGAGATCCACACCATAAAGCCGGCGCCTGAAATTCTGGTGCCGAACGAACCGGCGCATATTCACGTTCATATTTTCGGACAGGGAATGCAGGAGCATTTTCTGCATGAATTCTGGTTCCAGGGGGATGAGCGTATTTCGCCTGAAGACATAAAACGTTATTCGGCGTTGGATTCATTTTCGCCGATCATCGTCTTAACAAAGGGCGAGGATGGGATATGGAAAGGCACCAGAAATATCAGAGTCCGTCCCGCCCCGCAGTGGAAGTACGAGAAGGACTGATCGGCGACCGCCTGCAAAGCATCGCGGGATAACACACACTGCTCATCAACGGAGACCCATGAAAACAACCACCACGGCAATACTAATATGTTTATCCATGTTCGTTTCAAAATCCCCCGGGCAGCAGGATACGGCCTGGAACAAGTGGAACTGGTTAATCGGGGAGTGGGTAGGTGAGGGAAGCGGGGTACCCGGGCAGGGAGGTGGCTGGTTTTCGTTGGTCCCGGATCTCAACGGAAAAATCCTGATGAGGAAAAACCATTCAGAATATCCTGCGACAAAAGACAAGCCCCAGACTGTCCATGACGACCTCATGGTCGTGTACCCCGGAAAAACCGGCGCGGCAGAGAAGGCAATATATTTTGACAACGAGGGACATGTCATAAGCTACACCATTGATCATCTGGGAACATCCATCGTGTTCACGAGCACCAAGGAAGGCAACGTACCTATCTATCGCCTGACCTATATCCCGATAGACAAGAAAAATATCACAGTGAGGTTTGAGATGTCTCCGGACGGTCAAAAATTCCATACATATGTTGAGGGCAAGTGCAAACGGAAAAGCTAATTCCGGGCCGGAATAGAGACCTTACAGGCGCATCGATCAACCTACACGGAATTCATCGAGATTGCCTGACACTCCGCCTCCGCGTGAATATGATCAGGAACGGATCGGGCCATAGTTCGTAATAAACGTTGCCCCTCAGTTTAGTTTAACAACACATGACACGAATCGCGATGATCGCTCTATGCACAATCGCCCTCTGAGCCGGCCAGTTCGCCGCGATGGCGGTTTTGATTCTGAAGGAACAGCACAAGCTGGCATTAGCAGGTCCCCTTTCAAAATACTTCCCGTAATTTCACCCTTACCAAGTCAAGGGGGAGATAACAGATTTAAAACAGCATAAAAACAATGATAACCGGAACCTATGATCGCCATTATTTGCAGCAATTCCCATCGCCCTGATTTCATAGAGCTTGTGAAATTATTGGATGCAGACCTTGCCGAGAGGGACGGTCAGGACCATAAATTTTACGCCACCTACTACAAGATCGACGAAATCAAATGTGTCATCCTCGCATATGCAAGAGGAACAACCGATCGGTTGCGGGGCGTTGAGGCCATACGGTGCAAAAACGGTGGAAGTCAAGCGCATGTATGTTTCTCCTCAACACAGAAGAAGAGGTATCGCTTCAAGAATTCTCGTTGAACTGGAAAGCTGGGCCCTTGAACTAGCGTGTATCAAATGTGTACTAGAGACAGGTAAAAGGCAGCCGGAGGCTCTTGAACTCTACAGAAAAAGGGGTTATATAATCATTCCGAATTTTGGACACTATGTCGGGATCGAAAACAGTCTCTGTTTCGAGAAGGATCTATCGCCTTCATCGACAGACGGGCGAAGGCTGTGAAATTAAGGAGTGCCACAGGTATTGTTTGTTACGTCAGGGACATTTCAAGAACGGTGAACCTTTACAAGGCCCAAGGGTTTATTTTCAAGAAAATCAAACCCGGTTATGGAACAGGATATATCAATTGGTTCTGGATAGATTTCCGTCAAATCGACCAAGAGGACACCCCTGGATTTAGAGATGAGGCTAATGCCGCGTACAAGTGGGCTGGTCAGGACCTTTACCTCAGCTTCGACGATGTTGATGCATCGTACGAGATCCTATTTGCCAAACGGCTCATGCCATCAAGTAAGCCAAAAACTTGGTCATGGGGAAACCGGTAATTTGTCATTCGTGATCCCGACGGTTATAAGCATGTACTCTTCAAACGGCAGTAGCCGGCATGGCAACAAGGAACACACAATCTACTGGTCATAACAGCACATCCTCGTATGAAAGCAGAAGAACTTAGATCTCTACAGGCGCCGCTGAAAAAGCAATATCTGGAACAACCGGATACAGCGCTCATTACATTAAAGGCAGAAGGCCTACTTGGCGAAGGCATATCCTGCAAAATTGATACGGGGAGAGCACTCGTGGAAGCGGGGTTACATCCAGCCACCGGGGGAGATGGGAACTTGGCATGTTCGGGTGACATGCTGCTTGAGGCCCTGGTTGCATGTGCCGGGGTTACATTACGCGCTGTTGCTACAGCAACGGGGGTAAGTATTAATGGTGGGCTAGTGCGAGCAGAAGGAGACATCGATTTTCGGGGAACGCTCGGAATTTCGAAAGAGGCTCCTGTGGGATTTCAAACCATCCGCCTGAAGTTCGATCTAACCACGGATGCGTCTGCGGAGCAGCTTTCCACCCTCCTCAGACTGACAGAGCGGTACTGTGTGGTATATCAAACATTGCGCCTTGTTCCGCACATCAGCATGTCCTATGAATCAACCAAGAAGGGTATTGGGGAGGGGACTGTTCAGAGTTCGTCCAAAAACATCGGTTCTTCAACCTAAACTCCCTCCCACGCTCTGGGGGCCACCGTCATGGAGGATGAGCATAAATTCACGTAGACCGTGTCTCGGGGGAGGGGGAATCGAAGGGGAATCGAAGGATACTCTCTCGATCTATTACGACGGATCCCTGCTACAGATCCTGGGGCGATTAACTGTAATACTGACAACTCGTTATCTTGGTTTGGAATCTGCTATCCTTAAAACCAAAGTGAAAGCATCAATGTGCGATAACCAGACTCAAAAAGGTTCCTTTTTCCAGCTGGAAGCCGTAGTAAACGGAATTAATTTCTTCCTCTCAGGAGATGAAATAAGTAATTTTATCAGCGGCTGATTACATAAGCTTACGAAACTCAACACATAATGCTCACTAATTGAAATACTTCCAACAGTAAGGGCAGCCGTCCGTGAACATCAGTGCTCGTGTTCACAATAGCAAAGACAGGAATGAGGTGATATTGCAGACCAACGATCATATCTATCCCATTGCCCTTCCATCCAAATCTTCCAGTTTCGGATCCAGTGTTCATGGAGGGGAGTTGCTCCTCCTGGCTTGGGCGACATGCCACTGCAATGCTATCTACCGAGAGGCTGGCCGGCGAGGTATAACCGTAACGGATAGTGATGTAACGGAGATGGGAAATGTGGAGCAGAGGGAGAACCCGCACTCGAGCTATCGTACAATGCAAAGGTGAAGGCTGATGCAGACGAAAGTACCATACAAAATTTAACGATCCATACCGACTCCGTAGCTGATATTCAGAATACAATATGGCATAGAATATCTGTAAAATTCAAACCTGCCTCGTTAAGGGCACGTTCGGTTGCAAACCTCTCCGCCCCGGTTACCCTGATTTTGAAATTGCACCGATTTTATCCATCTTTCGAGCATCATTAATTCTTCTATCGAGAACGGAATCCAGGAGGAATAATTATGGCATCACGAGTGTTGCGTAACCCCTGTTATATCATATTCAGCGTGATTGTGGCTGCACTGGCCACATTAACATTCGATTGCACGGCCACCCATCTCACCAACGTCTGGAAGGATCCTGAGTTCGTCAGCCCCCCGATGCAAAATATGCTGATTGTTGCGGCAAAACGGAATCCAGTCAACCGGCGGATATGGGAAGATGAAATTGTCTCCGGGTTATCCAAGCACGGTGTTACCACCATACCATCATACCGGCTTTTCCCGGACTCCATTCCTACCCCAGAACAGGTCGGATCTGCGGTTCGGGAAAGGTCGTTCAATGGTGTCTTATTCATCAGAAGGCTCCCGACAGAGATTTCAACCAATTACGTACCGGGAGAGGTCAAAAGAGTGCAAGTGACACAATATGACGAGCGGACAAAAACATATTCATCTTATTACAAGGATGTGGAACAGCCAGGATACAGCGACACCAGCAGGATCGTCCGGCACGAGATAAGCGTCTTTACGACGCAACCCGAGGGCGGTCATCTCATATGGGCAGGAACAGGAGAATTGATTAACCCAAGTTCGCGGGAGGAGGTCAGGCAGGAGATTGCTGATCTGATCGCCCCGGAACTAGTTCGGCAGAAAATCATACCGGCGAAATAGCATTGCACCAATAATTCCTGTCATACCGGAATTGATCACAGTCTGGGGGAATGATTATGACCGCGAACAACGTCTTGGATCACAAAGAATCAGCAGTAAAATTTTTAGAACTTGTCGTGGCGGGAAAGATCGGGGAAGCATACCAGAAGTATGTCAACATGGGGGGTAAACACCATAATCCTTTTTTCCCCGCCGGTTTTCCAGCACTGAAAAAAGCCATGATCGAGAACCATGTCCAGTATCCGAATAAAAAATTGACGCTCAACCTCGTACTCGGTGATGGCGATCTGGTTGCTGTGCATTCGCACATTATGCTAAATGTGGGTGATAGGGGCATCGCCGTGGTTCATATGTTCCGATTCGAGGGCAACAGGGTGAAGGAGATGTGGGATTGTGGCCAGCAACTTCCGGCAGAATCGTTGAACACTGACGGTGCTTTTTAAAATAGAAGTTGCACCGCTGGTGCTGTGTCGGTATACAGCACATCGCAAGGTGTTCGTGTGCTTTATTGGCGAAGGACCTCTAAAAGAAGCTTATGTTATTGGTCGACAGAATTATGTGCGATAAGACAGATGTGGGAATTTCAGATAGTGCACTTCTGCATATATCACCATGACGATTATTCATCCCGAAGGATACAACGTGAAAACGAAAGAAGAGCTCAAGAGGGAATACAAAGAACGGCAAAAGCCCGCAGGGATTTTCCAGATAAAGAATACCGTAAACAACAAAGTGTTGCTTGGAAGCAGTCTCAACCTTGAGGGCCCGCTGAACAGTCACAAGTTCATGCTCACGATCGGAAGGCATCGTAACGAAGCCCTCCAGAATGATTGGAATAAATACGGACCCGACAAATTTGTTTTCGAAATTCTGGAGGTCGTCAGGGTGAAGGACGATCCGAATTTTAATCTCGAGGATGAACTGACGCTGCTTGAAGAGATATGGCTTGAAAAACTTCAACCGTTTGGCGAAAAGGGATATAATACGAATACACAGATCCGCCAGGCATGATCTGCATATACTAAAGAGGTGTGATATGACAATGTTCAAATTCCAGGTTATTCTCCTCCTCTTGCTTCCTTTTAGGGGTCTTGCCCAGAGTGATCAGCAAACCCCGGCGCCGATGTTCGATTCGCTGCTCGCCGCTCGCCTTGGAGCAGATGTTTATGGAATGAGACATTACGTCATGGCATTCTTGAAGGAGGGTCCGATAAAGATAGCAGATTCCACCCGGCGTGCTCAGCTGCAAACAGCCCACCTGAGAAACATCAGGCGTTTAGCCTCAGAGGGAAAACTTGTCGTTGCGGGACCTTTTCTCGATAACCAGCCGCTCCGCGGTATTTTTATATTCAATGTCGAATCAGTGGAGGAGGCGATGACGCTGACAGAATCAGATCCGGCGATCAAGGCGGGAACGCTCGTTATGGAGCTTCATCCCTGGTACGGATCAGCCGCCCTTATGGAGACTGTAAAGCTCCATAAAATGATACAAAAGAAAATTATCGGCGAATAGGTCGGGCCGAGGGCTCCATCTGCCGCTGGAAATAAGCGTTGAGATCATCGATGTACGCCAGTTTACGTGGATTGCAACCCGGAATTATACAAAGGCTACGGATATGAGGAATAAACAAATTGATACTTATATTGAAAATTCGGAAGATTTTGCTCAACCAATTCTCCGGCATCTCCGCGAGCTCGTTCACCGGACCTGTCCCGGCACAAACGAGTCAATCAAGTGGGGTTTCCCGCATTTTGAATACCACGGTATCCTCTGCAGCATGGCTGCGTTTAAAGGACATTGCACATTTGGGTTCTGGAAAGCCCCTCTCATCACGGATCCGGATCATCGCCTACTAAAAATGGGAGAGACGGCGATGGGCAACTTCGGCAGGATAGGGAAGTTATCCGATCTTCCCCCCGACAAGATTCTGATTTTGTACATCAGAGAAGCAGCTAAACTGAATGTAACGGGTGCCAAAGTGCCCCGGCGCCGCAAGCCGACGATGAACAAAGAGCTTCCTGTTCCCGTTTATTTCATGAGAACGCTCCGGAAGAACAAAAAAGCTTTGGAAACCTTTAAGAACTTCAGTTACACCAACAAGAAGGAGTATATCGAGTGGATCACCGAGTCTAAGACAGAAGAGACACGAACCAAGAGGACGGCAACGGCAATAGGATGGCTCGCAGCGGGTAAGACCAGAAACTGGAAGTATCAGAAATGATTGTTCGCGGACCTCTCAGCAGTCCTCAAGGGAAGTTTGTCAAAGTACACATGGGGAGAGGATTTTCGATAGTAGAGGACGCCGACATCTTCCACCGGCACTCGAAGATAATATTTCTCAAGAAAGGGCATCACAACATCAGTTTGTCTAAAAAGCTCAACGACAACATCCGGTTGTAATTTCACAATTGAATACTGATAATCCCATTTATTGTGCCCGGGTAAAAATTCCCTGGTGTAGACGGCGGGCATGCGGGCTATGACGGGGTCGTTCTTACCGAGAAGATCGATTGTTGTCCTCCCTGAGAAGTACGGAATCGATCCTGCGGGTGCGACGGCGATGGTTGCCAAGGAATCGGTCGTCTGCCGGACAAAAAGTGCCTTTTTCACACGCTGTTCATCCAGCGGGACCTCGAGCGCGGGCATCAGCACTGCGGCCGGGTAGATCTGTTTCTGATTAAAGCTGTAGAGTGTATAGACAATAAAGAACCAATACATTGCCGGTTTCAGGGAAAATCTGAAGCGCGAGAGTGAAGCTTCCAGACTGAACGTGACATTGTCCAGCAGAGACTGAAACGTCCAGGCGATGAGGATAAAGAGAAGCGGCATCACGGTAGCTTCGTGTCGATTCATGATCTGGTACACCTCATAGATATCACCGCCGATATAGATGCTGTAAGCAAACAGCGCCCAGCATACCGAGAGAATGAGCGTGATGGCCCTTCTTTTCAGGGGATAAATGAGATAGAGGAGGAACGGGAGGATAAAGAAAATAAACGATGCGTCCTCGACAATTGTCCAGAACGAGCTTATTCCATCATAAACGCGTCGCCACACCGGAAAGCCTGTTAGCTTAAGATAATACGTGTTCGGCAGTACCTCCCCGTAATAGGCGTAGCGGAATATTGTGTGCGCTAGAAGTACACCGACCATTACAAGGTATCCCCGTACATCAATCTTGAGTCCCATCTGACGCATATGGAACGAATCAATCAGGAGAAGGGCCAAAAATGGGACAAACATATCTGTTCGGATCAATATTCCACACATGATAAGGAGGAATAGTACTCCTGGAAGTCGGTCCTGCCTTGGCCGTTGAAGGGTTTTCCATACAGCAATAGTGAGAATAAGGGTAAGGATGCTCACTTCCATTCCGCGAAGTGACCAGATATTCAGCGGATAAAAGAGGGCAGTTAAGAGGACACTTCCGGTCATAACCCCGGGTGAACCATTGCTCAGGATGCGGGCAATCCTGCGGACGAAGAAAAGGTTCGAAATGAGTAGAAGCATTGCAAGGACTTGAACGGCTAGGCTCATCTTGGAAGGAGGGATTGGGAGAAAATGGAACAATGACATCACGATCACCCAGAGAAAATTTGTATATCCCTCTACCCTCGTACCTCCGATATTCCATACGAGGCCATATCCTGCGGCAAAATTTTTTGCATACCGCATTGAGATCATTGCATCGTCAAGAAGTGCAAAATAGCGATTGCCGCCTACAACAAAGCTTGAGTGGTAAATGAAGAGAAGACAATATTCGGCATAAAGAATAAGAATGCCGATGAACACAGCCCTCTCCGCCCTGATGCCTCGCCGGGGGGCTTCAGTGGGGTTCATTGTCGTCCAGGTTGTCGTGGACAGGATTCAATACCTGGGGATTGAGGAATCGATACCTGACGACCACGCGTCGATACCTCCCACAAGATTCTTCACGTTTTTAAATCCTTTTTCATACAGGAACTGAACAACGCGCTGGCTGCGGTTACCGTGGTGGCAAAAAACGATAATTTCCTGTTGTGGATTAAGTTCGCCGGTGCGGTTCGGGATCTCACTCATGGGAATAAGTGTTCCTCCGATATTCGCCAAACGATACTCGGACGGCTCACGGACGTCCAATAGAAACGGTTTCTCGCCGTGATCGAGTTTTTCCTTCAATTGTGCGCCTGTTATCTGTAGGGATTGCAGATCATATGTTCGTTCGATGGGTGGATCCTTCAAAACACCGAGGTTATACTGTCGTACTTTCTGAAAGCGGGGCGGCTGTACAGGCAAATCGGCCATGACAAAATCCACGAACTTCTGTTTCGATGTTATTTGCAGTGAGGGATTCCACCGTCGTTCAAAACCGATGGTAGAAGAAGGCTTCGGGCTCATCGCTTTTCCGCATGATGAACCGGCATAATGTGAGGGAAACATTTCCACGCTGTCTGGAAGGGTGAGTAACTTTTCCCATATGCTATCATACAGTTGTTCTGGGTCTCCATCCAGGTCGGGTCTTCCCGTATCACCGACAAAAAGCGTATCGCCGGTCAGGACAAACCACGGCTCCCTGCTTCTTGTGGTATCGCTGACAAGGATCGAGACACTGTCGCTGGTATGTCCGGGAGTATACAGAATTTTCAAAAGAATATTCCCCACGGTAATCTCCTCGCCGTCCCGCACCCTCACAATCGGAAAAGACGCCTGTGCGTTCTCGTGGTAATACACCCGGGCACCGGTATTCTCCGCAAGGAGCTTGGCTCCCGACAGATGATCCGCCTGTGCGTGTGTTTCAAAAACATGTGTGATCTTCATGTGATGCGTCTGTGCGTAGGTTGTATACTCTTCGATGTGCAATTGCGGATCCACAACCGCGCAGACCTGTGCATGCGTGCAACCCATCACGTAGGAAAGGCACGCTCCCTCTTCATGCTGGAATTGTTTAAAAATCATACGACCGGAGAAGAACGTGAAATTGAATACTTGATTGTTTGTTTATTCCACCATCGACCATGGTTCAGATAATAAAACGAGAATCAGTATAAAAAGCAACAGGACGAAAATGAAAGCGTCCAAATAACGGTTGCTATTTTTGCCCTTTTTGAGCTATTTCTTTAATGCGTTTTTTAACCAATCCCTCGATGGTAGACGGACTCCTGCAGCTTCGAGCCGTGACTTTCCGTTCAGACTTTTACGTCTTCCTCGACAATCTGTGTAAGGCTTCTGACGTAAATAGGCGACTAAGAGGTTCATATACTGTCTTGAGCTTTCATCACTCTGAAAGGCCTCGATCGTCTTCATGCGTCGCTGTATCTGCTTGTTAAAATTCTCTGCAAAGTTGGTTGTTCGTGGCATTCCCGGATGGCTATGGTATGT
Source organism: Bacteroidota bacterium (assembly GCA_033854175.1). GTDB lineage: Bacteria > Bacteroidota > Ignavibacteria > UBA10030 > SZUA-254 > DATKPE01. The sequence goes on from JAWOKN010000011.1 coordinate 83,914, forward strand.
CATCAGTTTATCCCAATAACGGTCCAGAAAGCTCAGTGCCGCAAGTTTCTGCTGTTGGATTGAACTATCGACACGCTTCAACCGGAACATCGTATAACGTCTCCTGGCTGATGCTTCACTACGTGCGAAGAGAATGCCGTGTAATGTCCGTCTGAGATCCTCCAGATGGCCCTGGCGTACCGACAACACCTTGTATGTCTGATATTGCTCCATAAAGCCTCTACGGGCCTTTTCGACCCAAATGCCCTTCTTGTCCCGTAACTTCTCAAACTCTCTGCGAACGATCCCTTTGTTCCATCTCTGCCGCCAGGCAATCGCCTTGTACCCTATAGCTTTCTCTAAAGCAGAAAATGCATGCTTTAGACAATATTGATGAGGTTTCCCGGGTAAGGTGTGCTCCACCGCCAGAGTCAAGACCGTATCCAGATCAGTAGTGACTCCACGACAAACATATCCAAGGTCCGCTACGATCTCCTTGATAAACGCCACCGCCTCTGTCACTATCAGCTCCAAGACATCCTTGTCGTTCACAGCGTCGCCCGTACTGTCCAATCCAAAGTAAAACCACTTCTGTCTCCCTCGAACTGAAATCATCTTCTCATCAAGAACCAGATATCCACTCCAGTGCGGTCGTAACTCCAGGCTCATCTCCAACGGCGTCTTACAACGACTTGCGATCTCCTGAAGCACATTTTGAACTGATGTCGGTGATATCTTTCGCCCACTCCATTCGTAAACCCTCTTGGCAATTACTCGATAACTCTCTCGTTCTTCAACATGGCGTCGAGTTACTTCCATCTTGAACGCCTCGCTATACCGTTGCCGTGAGTTCCTCCGTACACCAAAACTATTCCCGCAACTCTCACACCGATATCGCTGTATCCATACTTTACGATCACTTCGTATCCCTAATTGATGGATGAGTCGATGACCATTCTTCTTAAAGAACGTCGATCCACAACCCGGGCAATTAAGCCCCTTTTTTTATCCATCTCTGATGTCCTTTTCTCTGCTGTAGTTCTCAAATCATTACAACTCCCAGCAAGAAAAGAACTTGCCATTAAAATAGCAACCGTAAACTGATACGCTTAGAC
>JAWOKN010000012.1:0-51234 GCA_033854175.1 Bacteroidota bacterium
TGCTCCGATAAGGATCACACCAAGGAGCCAGAGGGTGAGGTTCGATTCAGGGAGATTCATAAGGAGGAAGGGTCCGCGAAGCCCGCTCAGGATATGGAGGAAAGGTGAATATTCCGGGTCAAAAAACAACTGTACATAGCTCTGCAGGCGTGTGACGGGATTCCAGACATGAATAAAGTAGAAACTGATGACTTCGCCGATATTAAAATAAAGTTGCAGGGCGATAAATAGTGCGCTGAGTGCCGAGGCAGAATAGATCATGTTCCATCTTCGCGAGATGAATTGCCTTTTCAGCCAGAAGCCGAACGGGATCAGTGTAAAAGGGATGATCGGCAGCAAATAGCGCGGTCCGAGGCAATATCCCCCGTGCCAGTCGGTCCTCATGGAGAGGAAGAGCAGGCGGAACAGCACCGCACCGAGCAGAAGGATGCAAATGTCGCGGTGGTTGCGATAGAAATCCCGCAATCCGAGAAATCCCAGGAGCACTGCAGGGGAATACCAGAGGAGACCCTTCCCCCAGCTGACGGTCAGGCCGACGAGGCCTTCCCAGGGGGTGGTAAAACTCCCGTATCCAAAACTCTTCATCGCCTCAGGGTCGACCGATCTCCCCGTTTCGAACATATTTCCAAAGCGGGCATAGTTATAGACACCGAGGAGGATGAGCATTGCGCCCAGACCGGCGGCCCAGGGAAGTGAAATCCGGATGGATTTCCAGAGACCCGAACCGAGCCGTATCCCGCGGAGGAACGGATACGCTGCAAAAAAAGGCACAAAGAGAATCGCCGTGATATGTGTTGCCACCGAGCATCCGAGCATACAGCCGCTCAGGGCCAGTCTGGATCCGGAAGGAAGACCGGCCGCATGGCCCGGCGGGCCGAGGAGAAAGTAGAACGAAAGAAGGGCGAACATCGTCGCAAGAGGTTCGCTGAACATCGTGCCTGCATAATTCCACGTCATAGTCCCCAGTGCATAGACGACAGAGACGAAGAAGGACACCATATCAGACCCGGTCAATCTCCTCATCACAAGCCAGAAGAGATAGACACCGATGCAGCTCACCGCAATGTTGAAAAACGACAAAAGAAATCTGAGCGCATGGCTGGCAGTATCGGCCGGTTTGACTTTGAGGACAAAATCATGCAATCCGCTTCCAACGTAGAAACTGACAGGAAGGTAGAGGGGCCACGACTCATACCATCGGGTCTGGTTGAACCACTCCCCTGCCTTCACAAAGGGTGCCAGGAGGACAGATTCCATCGGACCGAAGATCGAATAATACTGGCCATCGGTTCCGCGTGCGATGCCGAATCCCTTCCAGACGCCGAGGTTATGGACGGCGAAGGTGTGATTATCCGCAAGCGTACCGGCGGTGCGGAGGACAACCTCGCTGTCGGGGGAGGTAATCCCCCCATAATGCGTGAGTGTATAGAAGAACAGCGAGCAAAGGATCAGGAAAAGGGATAACCGCGGATGGGGGTGATCCTCGGGGGGAATGGCGGGTGAAGCCGGGATTTCGGTCACCTCCCCCGTCATGAGCCGATGTCCCGGGAAAATCGTCCGCGATAAAGTTCTTCCATGGCAAGGGATGATAAGAAAAATATCTTATGAAATCAACGGTGGAGGTGAATCAGCCGTTGTGAAGGGGGTCCGCGTAGGGGATCGGATCCCTGACTCCTGCCTGTTGAAATCCGCGCAGCCGGAGCGCGCAGCTATCGCACACACCGCATGCGAGCTCTTCATTCTGGTAACACGACCAGGTCAGGTTGAAGGGTGCGCCGATTTCAAGCCCTTTCCTGACGATCCCCGATTTGCTGAGATGGATGATCGGCGTGACGATTTCGATCGAGGTGTCCGGTTTCGTGCCCCGGCGTATGACCTCATTGAACGCGGCATAAAACTCCTCCCTGCAATCGGGATATCCCGAAGAATCCTCCTCGACGGCGCCGATGAAAATTTTCCTTGCTCCGATGACCTCCCCCCAGCTTACTGCGATCGACAAAAAATGCGCATTACGGAACGGGACATAGGACGTCGGGATACCGGTGCGGTGGAGATCGGCTCTCTGCACATTCATGGTGTGGTCGGTGAGGCTCGAGCCGCCGATGGCGGAGAGATGTTCAATGGAAGTCACGAGGCGTTGCCGGACCCCGAAATAATCGGCGATGTCGTGAAACGCCCTAAGCTCCCGTCGTTCGGTCCGCTGTCCGTACTTGACATGGAGGAATGCCGGCGTATGGGAGACATTCGCCAGTGCTGCTGTGACGCAGCTATCCATTCCGCCGCTGACGAGAACAATCGCGAGGGGTTTTTCCCCGGAGGATTGCTGCATCATACCCCCCGGGTTTCGGGACTCCAGATATATTTATGCATCTGCAGCTGGAACCGGATATCGAGCTTATCCTCGAGAATCCAGCGGCACAGTTCCACGGGTTCGAGTGTGCCGTAGACGACCGACATGAGAACCGGAGTGCGGCCGGTGATACGGTGGGTGGCGATCATCGACTTGGCCCATTCGTAATCCTCCCTGGTTCCGACAACAAATTTCACCTCATCGGAAGGCCTGAGGTGGCCGATATTTTCCCATTCATTCTTCTTCATCATCCCGCTTGAAGGGCATTTGAAATCGACAATGCGTTTCACCCTTGGATCGACCGCCGAGATATCCAATGTCCCTCCTGTCTCCAGGAGGACCTCATAGCCGGAATTGCAGAGGAGGGTCAGCAGGGAATGGACATTCTCCTGAAAGAGCGGTTCGCCGCCCGTGACTTCGACAAGGTGGCAGCCGGCGGCCCGCACCCTTTCCAGAATGTCGCTGATCGTCATTTCGGTCCCTTCATCGAAGGCATACGCCGTATCGCAATACGAGCAGCGGATATTGCAATACGAAAGCCGGATGAAGGTACAGGGCCGGCCCGCGCTGGACGACTCACCCTGGATGCTGTAAAAAATCTCATTGATGACGAGAGTCTTCCCGCCGGGAAGTGGAGAATTCTGCTTCATGAGCATAATATATCAAAAATCCGGGAGTAAATTACAACGGACCGGAGGAGGGTCAATCTTTTTTGACAAGGCCGCGGAAAATTCCGACCGCACTCCCAACAAAGCAGATGAGGTGATCGAGAAAAAGGAAGGGAATCATGACCATCATCGCAAAAAGACCCCGGACCTGTTCGAGATAGTTCAGAAATCTGATATTCAGAAGAAGATACAGACCTGCGGCACCGTAGAGGGGCCATCGCGGAACAACGCCGGCACCATGCAATATGGCCAGGGCAAGAAGAACGACGGAAACCATTGTCGACAGGACAAACGAAGCCGACACGTTGGCGAAACCCCTTCTGATGGAATCGCCGGTTTCACCCAGTTTTGTGGCCAGCTGTGCAAAACCTGTGCTCCGGTGAAACTCGTTCCGGACAAACGAACCAAACGTATACTGTTTCAGGTGTTCGACCTCGATATCCATATTGAGGATAATGGAGAGGCTGGCGCCGGAGAAGCGTTTCCCGAGCTCGATATCGTCATGGCCGTGCCGCGCCAGGAGATCCGCATCAAAGCCGCCGAGCTCTTCAAAGGCCCTCCTTCGTATCCCGGAAACGGATCCGAACAGCCAGTCGATGGCGGGGGGACTCTTCATATAGGAATACCTCACCCAGAGATTCTTATACTGGCTGACGAACGATTCGTGCCGGTGTTTGGCGGTATAGATGCCCACGACGGCATCGACATCCTCCTGTTTGAGGGATTCGACAATATCGAGGATCGTCTCCCGGCCGATGATAATGTCGGCATCGAGGAACAGGAGTATATCCCCGCGGGCCTGGCTCGCGCCATAGTTCCTGGCGGCGTTCGCGCCCTGGCCGCCGGTCAGATTGAGTAGGCGGCAGGCGTTCCGCGATGCAGCCTGTTCGCTTCCGTCGGTCGAATGATCGTTGACGACGAGGATCTCGTAATTGGTATAATACGACCTGTGGATCGACCGGAGACACGCATCGAGCGTGGTGCTCCCGTTCCTCACGGGAATAATGATCGAGACCAGCGGGCCTTCCGGGACAACGACGTTCACGATAATCTCTGTTTTGGTGTATGGAATGGAGGTTTTCGCATCTCGCGTGCGCAACAAGATACCATTTTTGGGGCGGGATATCAAACGCCCCGGATCGAGCGGAGCGCTTCGAGATGTCCTTCCGCCAGAGTTTTCATTGCATCGCTTCCCGAAGCCATGCCGGCGATGCGGTATGCGGCAATTCTCACGGCGATCCCCGCCAGAATCATCGTCCGGGCAAGGAAGTACCGGATGGGGCTGAAATGCTTCGAGCAATAGGCGAGTTTGCCCGAATACAATGCCGGGAAGAACCCCGTCAGATCGGCGGGGAAACTTTTTCTGCCGTGGTGCGCGATCTTTATGGATGGGACAAGCAGAATGTCATACCGTGCGTTCCGTGCGCGCCAGCAGAAATCCACATCCTCATAATAGAGAAAATAATCGGTGTCGAAGTGGCTTAACGTCTCGAAAACGTTTTTCCTGACCAGCATGCAGCCTCCGGAGACCATCGGCACGGGTGAGGGGGAGACACGGGATGCGGTGACGAGCGGGAGTGAGGCCCGGTAGGGGAGAAACGACTCAACAAACAGCGTCCCGAGCGACACCGGCCGCCAAGCCGAAGGCTGGATGTTGCCGTTGAAGTCTGCGAACTGAAATCCCATGATATCCCAGCGCGGATACTGCTCCAGGACCCGGATGAGTTCGGCTGCAAAGTTTTCCTGAACCTCGGTATCGGGATTCAGGAAGAAGAGGATATTTCCCGAGGCCCGAGCTGCGCCCGTGTTTGCGGCTGCGGCAAAACCCTCGTTCCTGCCCATGGCGATCATCATCACCGACGGAAAACTCTCTTTGATCATCCCCGGAGTAGCGTCGGTGGAATGATTATCGACCACGATGATTTCATAGGTCATCAACGTACCAAGCGAGCCGACCAGGGACCGGAGGCACCGGCCGACCGTCTCAGCCGAATTATAGGTGACGATAATAATCGAGAGAGAATTCACGATATGAGAGGCTATTGGTCTGAGAGTTGTTCCTTTTGTCCCCGCGTTGAAATCGCGGGTAGTCTGCACTGGTCTTCACCAGGCTTACGTCGTTAAATTTTCCGTATCAATCTCCGGAGAACGAGGAAACCTGTTCTCAGCGTAATAAAGGCGACACCGGGAGGATAGAGGAAGATCCAGCTCAAAACGGTAAAGCCCGGTTTCCTGAATGTGAACAAGCCCCTGTCCCTCATCCTCCACCGGATGTGGCGGAGAAGATACGACCTGTTTTTTTTGACGGCAAAAAAGGCGCCGTAATTTTCGTTATAGACCAGCAGGTAGCGGAAGTTTGAGAAACAGGCTGCAATTTTCAGGGGATTGAATGACTTTTCCCCCGTCCATGCGACCACGACGACGTCGAACCTCTCTTTCCGCAAGTTACGGATCAGCGATACCTTTTTCGGGACCGTGACGGCCTGTGAGGAAATGAAGACCCTCCCGGCTGGGTCCGGCTCTGCAGGTTCAAACCGTCTCACGACCGACCAGGGAATCTGCGGCATGCGGAGGCGGATCCTCCTGAGAATCTCGTCCCCGTGCTGGTCCGAGCAGCTCCGGACAAACAATCCGGTTTTCAGCCGGTCGATGTCGGCGGGCAAAGAAAAGAATATTGACCGTATCCCCCGCATATCACCTCTCAGACCGGAGGAAATGGTGATAGAGTTCTTCATGGTATTTCACCTGGGCGGGCCAGTCATAGTGCCGGACCACGGTCTGGAAGCCAGATTCTCCGAGGCAGCGTGACAGATCGGCATCCCTGAACAACCGGATCACCTGGCGGGCGAATTCGGCGGGGGTATCGGCGATCAGCAGGTTTTTCCCGTCTTCGGCCTTCAGACCCGAGGCGGCTATCGACGTCGCGACGACCGGTTTTTTCATGGCCCAGGCCTCCATGATTTTACCGCGGATCCCGGCCCCAAGCCGGAGGGGTACGATATAGACAGCCGAGCGGGCCATATAGGGTCTGATATCCCCGACCCGGCCGGTGACGATCACGGAATTTCCATCATGCAGCCCCCGGAGGGCTGTTGTCGGTTCTGCGCCGACAATCGAGATCTTCGCGTCGGGGTACTCCGCACGTATGAGGGGAAAAATCTCACTCAAAAAATACCTCATGGCATCGTCATTCGGAAAATGGCGGTAATACCCGACAAACACCATCGAGTGGCACTCGGACGCCGGATAACCTGGCGAGGAGAAATAGGCCACATCCACACCGGTGTTATGAACCACAATCGGCAGGCGTGGGACATACTGCTGCAGGGCGTCGCGGTCGGCATCGGTGAGGGCAATCAGCATATCAAACCAATTGCTCACCCTGAGCTCGAAATTGAGCATGATCATCCATTCATAGAGCAGCTGGAGTTTTTCGATCAGGGAATGTCCGCTGGAGCGGATGCTCTGGAGGATATTGCGTGACTGGACCTCGTGATTGGTCATGATGATCGGCACATTGAGCTTCCGGATCCCGCGGGCGAGGTAGCCCATCTCGAGGTATTCAAACTGGATGAGATCGTAGCGGCCCGATCGGACCTCCTCCGTCAGGATCCTCTTCATTTCGGGATTAGCGAACTCCTTCGGGGGGCTGTGGGGTTTGACATGGAACCAGTCGGGTTCGTTCAGGGACTGACCGCGGCGGACCCCGATCACCCTGGTACAGAACGGTTTGAGATCCTCGAGAAGCGGTTCGTCCCTTGCCGTTTCGGTATAGGTGAGCACGCTGACATCATGAGTGGCGGACAACCCTCTGATGATCTGGAACATCCTGGCACCTCCGGCATGCACGCCGAGAGTGGGGACATACGGGCAGACAAAGAGAATGCTCAGTTTCTCCGCATGGCGCAGAAATGTCCGGCGCCACGACCAGGTTGACAGTAATTCCCTGTCGCCCCTTGCCGCCAGTTTCCTGTCGGATCTGTTTTCCCGCCGGCATCTGAAATAGCTCGGGAGAGCACGGCGCAGGGCGCGCCAGTCGAGGAGTGCAAGATCCTTCATACTATGCCGGAGAACCCTCAACGGGTGAGTAAGGAGGTGTTCGGCGAAGAGTTTCCTGTCGGATACATTCGCCCAGATAAACAGGAGCTGGTTTCTTCGGATAAGGACTTCGAGTTCCTCTTCCTGGTAGCGTTTCGTGCTGGAGGCCCGGTGTTTATGATAGACGACGCTTGCGGGTGTGAAGACGACGCCCCACCCCCTTTTTCTCGCGCGGTAGGAAAGGTCGGTATCCTCGACATAGGCGGGACTGAACAAGGATCTGAACCCCCCGAGGTGGAGGAACTTCCCTTTATCGAATGCACTCGCCCCTCCCCCCGCCCATGAGACGGGAACATAGTTCCTGTCGCAATCAAGGCTGGTGACATCCTGGTGGAGATACTGGATCACGCCGTGATCCCAGTACGAGAAGGTTTTGCCCGTCTCCTCGCGGCGTTTTCCCTCATCCTGGAAAAAGATCTGGCATGCGGCGGCGAAGAGGTTTGCATCGGCTTCAAAGGCATCGAGAAGGGGGCGGAGAAAGTGCTTCTCGACGACCATGTCACTGTTCAGAAGCACGACGATATCTCCTGACGCGTTCCGGACGCCGATATTATTTCCCTCACCGAAACCGTAATTCTTATCGAGCGGGAGAACGCGGACGGAGGGGAAGGAATCCCGGACAAATCCGACGCTATCGTCGGTACTGCCGTTATCGACGACGAGGATTTCGCACCCTTCGCCTGTTTCGGCTGCGGCGTCCAGGACGGAGGGCAACCCCTGGGCCAGAAGGTCGCGGCCGTTCCAGTTGAGGATGACAACAGAACAGGAGGAGGGCATCGTCTACGGCTCTTCCATAAAATTCGAGAGATCAAGATAGTCATCCTTCACCCCCAGGATGACATTCTGGAATGAAATTGCATACTTCGGTTTTGAAAATTCGAGATAACCGACAGTAAATCCGATTCCCCGCAGGAACGGCAATAAATCCCTCCCATAGATCCGGTAGACCAGGGTATGGCCGCCGTGGTATTCGGGTTCGGTGAGAAAAACATCCTCATCCCCTCTCGGCTCGACCTTCACAAGAGTTTTTTCCCATCCATGGACGTAGGGGACGGTCATGACAAGAACGCCCCCGGGTTTAAGAACGCGGTACACTTCCCTGAAGGCCTGCTGATACAGCCGCACATGCTCAAAAACATCCGAAGTAAGGACATAATCGAAAAAGGAGTCATCATACGGCAGCGACTGGAGATCGGCATATTTTCTGGAATCGTATCCGGACTTCATTTTTTCAGGATCAAAGTCTGTATTATAGTAGTCAAATTTTCCCGAGAGGAACGGAGGATGTCCCCTTCGTCCGGCCGTCTCAAAAACCTTCTGATGCGGGAGTTCCCTCCACGCGTTCAGGGGCCCCGGATTGGCGGAGGCGCGGCCAAAGGCATACACCAGCATCCTGTCCCTGCTTGAAGAACCGCACCCGTCGCAGAAAATATTCTCCCGAAGGTTCACCGAGGAAAGAAAATCATCATATGTGCCTGTCTCTTTCCCGCTCTCCCCGGGGACGGCGATGCTGAACTTCCCGGTCCGGCCGCAGATCACGCACACGGCACTTTCCAGGTGCAGTTCGCGGCGGAGTTTGGCGAGGTACGCTCTAAAAATTTCGGGTATATTTTCCCCCGTATTCACTGGAAACTTCCTCTTGACGGGTAACAGATCTCTCGAGCATCCTGCGGATTAACTCAATGCGGAGGCCCGTGGTACCACAATAAACAGCCGGCGCATCAGGGATTACTGTACAATGGCCGGTTCATCAAACGCAATCCAGTCAGCAACGTTGTTTCCGGTTGGTGACTCCACGCCAAATGTGAAACTGACGGTCATCTGCTGAAAATCATGCAACGGCAGTTCGACATGCCGCCATTTGTGCGACGGATTCCCCGATTTGCCCGGCGGCAGGATATCCTCATTGAAAAGTCTCGTCTCGCGATGACCGTCGGAGACGGCGATGAACGCCCGTGCGCCATCGCTCTCCTCATAGGGGAGCATAATATTGAAAACCAGTTTCGAATCCGGCGGCACCGTGACGTCCGTGTAGGTAAATGCATAACCGGAGAGGATTGTCAGGGTGTTCCGCGGAACGAGGCTGTTCGGTTCCCAGACCATCGTAAAGGCGCCCCTGCCGTTCGGCGTCGATGCATGCTTGTCGGAATTGATATTCCCCTTCGGAAAATCCCGGATAAAGTCAACAAAGACCCGTTGGTACTTTTCCGACTGTCGTTCGTGAAAATCGAAGGCATCCGGGGTAACATCCTTGACCTCCCGGGTCCTGGGATCCGCAACCAGAATGATGGTCTTCTCCCGCTGGAGGCGGTCGAAACGGATTTCAGCAAGACTGTCGAAAAAATGGATTTTCAGCTCGTTCGATTCCAGGTAAGGCTTGAAAAACAGCGTGTTCCCCTGAAAAATGTAGTTATAGTCGCGAAACTTCTTTACATACAGGCTATCGGCCGCAACGTCGGTCCCATACCTTCCCACGGTCCGGTCATAGACGGAATCCGCGATGGAGTTGCAGGTGACATAAAAATAGTTGTTGAGGAATCCCCGGTAGTACAGATCATTTTTCACCGAAACCAGGAGAAAGCAGAAAAGAAACGCATAGGAGATCGTTCTCAGGTACCGTTCCGATATATGTGCGACCAGGTAGGAGAGATAAATCAGCAACAGCACGAACGCTGGATAGATCCAGCGGAGCTCGATAATACCGGCAACCGATCCTGACAGCAGGACACCGGCGACGGTGCTGCCCCAGATGATGAAGAGCTTGAGCTCCCAATTCCGTTCGTTCGGGGAAAGCCCGTTATACCTCCGAGCCGCCAGGACGAATGCCAGGAGTGTGCCCAGGAACAACGCAAGGCTCAGAAGCATCGTGGTCATATCGCAGTCGGTAAATCCGATGAGATTGAGGTAATCGGGGCCGATATTGACCCCCAGGATATTCAGCAGGCCCAGGAAAAAATTCTTCGCGACCGAAAAGACATTCATATCGATCGGATAATTGATATCGCGCTGGAGGAACGGAACATGAAAGACATACCATTTTAACCACAGGTTCGCCAGAAGGGGAATTGCGGCCAGGGACACGAAAAGCACTTTTCGCGCGATACCTGGGGAGGATTCGAAAAAGACGATCAGGAGGACGATCGGCAGAAGGAGGACAATGTAGCGTTCATCGGTGAAGATGACCAGAAGATAGAGCACGATTGTCCAGATCAGAAACCTCAGTTCAATCTTCTCGGCAAAATTGATTGCGCAATAGACCATCAGGAGCACCATCAGCATCGGGAGGGACTCCAGGATGCCGTACAACGATATCACATTCCAGTAGGCGAACCTCGACGTGATATACGCAAGGGAAAATCCAAATGCGAACATCGCCTTCCCGCCGCTCACCTTTTTCAGGACTGTATAGAGCGTAAAGAGAACAGCACAGTTCAGGAGAATGTTAAAAAACAGAAACAGCGTATGATCGAAGGAGAGGATGTTGATCAGGACAAAATGGATCAGATCGTTGACGGGCCGGTATTTGGTAGCGGAGAGGACAAAGGAAAAAACACCAAACACGGAACCCATATCGTGCATTTGCTGCCATCTCACCAGATCATCCCCCATCAGCGTCCGGAACCGGATATTCTGGAACCAGAAAAGGTTGATCAGGCAAAGCGTGGCAAGAGCGATATAGTCTGACCCTCGTTCTGCAAAGCGGGCCCTGATGTCGTCAAGTTTCATGAGTCATCCTTATTGATCGGACAGCATATTTCCCTTGCGTTCGGTCACAGCCTCTTGGCTATGACGAACATGATATCGTACATATTCGCATAAAAATTGTAATGTGTCAAACCGGTACCACGGAGGAAAGTATACAGCCGGCGGTTGTTGTTTCTCAAGACGAGCATGTTCCAGAGCACATTCTCCATACTGCGGTAATAACCGCAGTGACGGTCATAAACGATTGAAAAACCGTGCCTTTCAAGGAGTTTTTTCATCGTCTGCCTTGAAAAATAGTGGAGGTGGGTGGGGGGATGGATCATTCTCCAGCTCCCTCCTTTCACGCGGGCGTTGAGGCTTCCGATATCGCCGGTCGTCAGTGCAAGCAAGGAACCGGGTTGTGTGATTTCGCCGATTTTCTTCAGATAGAGGTGCGGGTCCCGGAGGTGTTCCATCGTGTCCCAGATGCAGACGACGTCAAATTTCCGGTCATGGAAGTCGTGCCGGTAAAAATCCTCCCTGATCACATCCAAATGAAGTTTCTCGCGTGCGTGCCGGGTTCCCTCGTCGCTGATTTCAAAACCCAGCACCTGCGCATGGGGGAATTCCCTCCGCACGAGGTCGAGAAAAAAACCGTAGGCGCATCCGATCTCCAGGAAATGCCGGTGCCGGGCCGGATCAAGGAACTTTTTCAGCGTCTTCAGGCGCAGCCGGAAATTCTTCTGAAACGTCCTTTCATCGGCCGGATAATCGCTGTACTCGTCGCCAAAAAAGTATTTTTCGCCATAGAGGGCCGACAATTCCTCATCCGACAGCTCGGCATCGGCAAAGACAAAGCCGCACTCCTTGCACACGACGACGCCGGGGTAGAGCCGGCTTGAGGACGGGCAATCACACACGATGCAGTTTTTCATCTTCGATGTTGATACGTTCCTCGATGATATACTGGGGCCTCTGCTTGACTTCATCAAAAATCGCCCCGATATATTCGCCGATGATTCCGAGGGAGATAAGCTGAACGCCGCTGAACATTGAGATGAGAATGACCAGTGTTGTCCAGCCGGAGGGAAGGGAAGACTTCAGGAAGTAATCGATAAACGTAAAAATCGCGAGCAGGAACCCGAACCCCGCGACCAGGAAGCCGAGGATGATGGCTGCGTGGAGCGGTCTCTTGCTGAAAGAAATGATCCCGTGGACGCCAAACTGCATCATGCGTCCGACGGTATACTTACTCATGCCGCCGGCACGCTCGCGGGCCTGGAAGGGTACGCCGACGGACTTGAACCCGATCCAGCTGAAGAGGCCGCGGAGGAACTGATTCCTTTCCCTGATGCGGGTTTGAAAAAGCTCCGCAACCCTGCGTGATATCACGCGGAAGTCCGACGTCCCCTGATTAATGGGCACCTGTGAGATCCGGTTCACAACCTTGTAGAATCCTCTTGAGGTAACCCTTTTAAAAAAACCGGTCCCCGGTCCGTCGTTCCTGATCGTAAACACAATATCATATCCCTTTTCGAACGTGTCGAGCAGTTCAGGGATAAGGGCGGGGGGATGTTGGAGGTCGCTATCCATCATAATGACCGCATCGGACGAGCAGTGGTCGATCCCCGCAAGGAGCGACATCTGGTGGCCGAACCGTGAAGAGAGTGCGAGCACCTGAACGGAATGATCCTGGCGGGCGATATCCCTCAGAACATCCATCGTGCGATCGGTGGACCGATCGACCACGAACAGAACCTTCGAGGAATACCGGGAAGCGATCGTTGTCAGGACCCTGTGCAACTCCGCATAGAACGACGAGATTACCCCCTCCTCGTTATAGACCGGGCAGATCACCGTAAGAGTTTTCATATTATGAGAGAATATGGTCGAAGATATTTTTTATAACGCCATCGATCGTATCGGCGGGGACCCAGCCGAGGATGCGTCTGAGCTTCTCGGTGCTTCCATAATGATCCGGGACATCCCGCCGTCGCATCCGTGACTGCTCCTCCCGGATGTCGACCCGGATACCCGTATACGCGCTGCATTTCGAAATCAATTCACGCACCGAAATGCTCCTGCCGGCGCAGATGTTGACAATCTGACCCCTGGCTTCGGGTTTCTGCACAATCTGGCTGAATATTTTTACAGCATCCCGGACATCGATAAAGTCCCTCGCGCTTGAGACATTGCCGATGCTGACATGGCGGGGGGCCCCCTCCCGTATCATCTTCACGAACTGGTCGGCGATGTTCTGGAGAACCAGATGCCGGGGCATGCCGGGGCCGATGATATTAAATGGCCGGACGATGGCCACCTGTTGGCCTGACTGCGAAGCCCTCAGACCCACCAGTGTCTGTGCAAGTTTACTTATGCCATAGTGGGTATACGGTTGGGGGGGAAAATCCTCCGTTATCGGAAGCTGGTGTTGCGTCACCATGCCATATTCCTGCGCCGTGCCCACAAGGAGCACGGGTGAATCCTTCAGGCCGGTTTCTTCCATCGCGTTCAGGAGCGCAACGGCATACTGAAGGTTCACCTGATAGACAATCTGGGGATCGCCCTCAAAGGAGACGCCGGCAAGATGGAACACATAATGCGGCCTGACCTCACCGAGAATTCTGGCGAGCGGTTCGGTGCGTGTGCAATCCGGAAGATCATGGTACCGTTCTGCGGGGTGATGGGAGACGCCCGTCGAATGCACTTCATAGCCCTCGTTGGCCAGGAGCCGCGTGAGATGTTTTCCACAAAAACCGTTCGAACCTGTGACAAGGACCTTCATGGCATGTTCACCGGCGGCCGGTCATATCGTATAGATCCCACTTTTGTACAATCCGATATTCTCCCTGAACCAGTCGACAGTTTCCGTCAATCCCTGTTTCACCGTATAGTGCGGGTGCCATCCGGTCCGGGTCAGGATCTTCGTATTTTTGCACATCAGTCGTCCGACTTCGCTTGATTTCGGCCGCACCCGTTTCTTCTCGGTCACCAGATCGACCCGTACATTCATGATCCCGGCGATCAGTTTTGCGAGGCTGCCGATCGAGATTTCCTCGTTCGTTCCGATATTCGTCGACTCACCTGTCAGGTCCTTCGTTTTAAAAATCTCAATAAATCCCTCGACGGTATCCTTCACAAACGTCAGATCCCGTGTCGGGTGGACATTCCCGAGCTTCACCTTTTTCGCCCCCTCGAGGATCTGCATGATGATGGTCGGGATAACAGCGCGTGCAGACTGGCGGGGACCATAGGTATTAAACGGCCTGACGATCTTCACCGGCAGGGCGAACGACCGAAAATAGCTCATCGCCAGCTGGTCGGCCCCTATTTTGGATGCGGAATAGGGGGACTGTCCGGCTGGCGGATGGTCTTCATCGATCGGGACATACCGGGCGGTACCGTAGGTTTCGCTTGTCGAGGTGATGAGAACCTGGTGGAGGTTCCGCTCCAGTGCCGACTGGAGGACATTATAGGTGCCTTCGACATTGGTCCTGACATAGGCGAGGGGGGAAACATAGGAATACGGGATGCCGATCAGTGCCGCGAGATGAAAGACGGTGTTGCAGCCAACCATGGCATCATGGACGGAATCATAATCGCGGATATCGCCTGAAACGATCTCGATATCCTTTTTCAGGCGGGACTTCTCCAGCCAGCCCCGCGAATTTTTCGAATTATACCGTACGAAGGCCTTCACATCGTACCCCAGTTCGACACAGCGTTCGGTGAGATGGGAGCCGATGAATCCACCCGCGCCGGTGATCAGGATTTTGGCCAAGGGTTATTTCACCTCCTTGAGATGCGTCTCATACCCTTCACGGGCTTTCTCGTAATCGGTCATCTGGCCGATATCGAGCCAGAATTCCTTGATTTCGTACTTTGTGATGGGAATTTTTTCCGACAGAAGAAGTTTCAGGAGCGAATCCATACCAAAGTACGTGTCCGCGGGAATATGGCGGAAAATATCGGGTTTCATGACATAAATTCCGGCCAGGGCAAACATCTTGATATCCGGTTTTTCCTCGATACCCGTGACCAGTTCGTCCCGGAAGAAGATATTCCCGAACGCATACGGAAGGACAAACTCCTTCACGGCAATCGTAAGAATGGTCTGTTTGCGGAGGGCATAGGAATAGAAATCGGCGAAATCGACTGCGCTCAAAATGTCGCCGTTCATGACGATGAAGGGGTCGGTGAGTTTTTTCTCGAGGAGTTTCAGCGGCCCTGCGGTCCCGAGCGGTTTATCCTCCTTGCTGATGAACAGCCTGATCCCGTACCGGGAGCCGTCGCCGAGAAAGTTCTCGATATATTCCGATTTATAATTCGTGGCGATATAGATCTCCCCGACCCCGTACTTTTTGAGCCGTTCGATCTGGATCTCCAAAACGGCCTTTTCGCCCACCGGAAGGAGCGGTTTCGGAATTGCTTCCGTCAATGGTTTCAGGCGAGTACCGAGACCGCCTGCAAGAATCACTGCTTTCATGGCATTCATGGTATCAAAAAGAGATCATCAGTTTACCAATCCCAAACTTGTCACCACCAGGCCCAGTTGGCGCTGGTCGTCCCCCCTGCCGATCTCGGCGGGGACGAATATCTTGCTCAGCGAAACGGCCGCGTTGATTTCGCTGCCGGAAATTCCGTGCGGCAGGGGCCCCTCAATTTTAAACAAACCCGGCTGAACAAAATGCGCCGATTTGACCGTCTGGTCGTTGACCTGAAGGTCGACATCAAGCGAGCTGTCCTTATACGCGGTGATGTCGTGGATATAGACTGATGCAACGATATGTTTCAGACCGGGATCAAGTGCGAGCCGGGCGACGGCCTTTTTCCCGGTCCACCGGAAACCGCCCGTGGCGGGGGTTTCCCTGGTATACCAGCCCGAGACGAGCTGATCGTCGTACCCGCCTTTCGCGAAATCGATATACGGGCTGATGTTCCTGAAATGTTCCGTATAGTATGTTTTCCCCAGTTCGAAGAGCATGGCACCGAGCAGCATTGCACCGAGAAAGATAAACAAGTTTTTCACCTCAGTCTCCTTTCAGCGACCATGATGCGGGGCACATCTCAGTACTTTTCCGCCGTGACAATGGCATGTTTCATGTCGATGAAGATATCCCCGTTCTCCTCCCTGAGCCTGTAGGCCTCCTTGAAGTAGTGGCTTGCATTCTGGTGGAGCTGTTTGATCTTCCCGACGTTTTCAGGGGGAATTTCGGCATGTTCGAGCCAGTTATTGATACTGATCGCGTCCATGAAAAATGTACGGACGTTGATCCTCTGGAATCCCGCATCGGCGACGAGTCTCATGATATCCTCCTCGAGGAACGTATGCCGTTTTTCCTTGAGTTTGAAAATCTCCATAAAATCCTCCCTGAGGCGGTGATTCGGGGGCACACCCTCGGCGATAACGATCCGGCCCCCCTTCCTGAGGACCCTGAAGCATTCCTTCACGGCCCCCTCAAGGTTGTCCATCAGATGGTGGAGCACCATGCGGGCGATGACGACATCGAACGATCCGTCGGTGAACGGAAGCCTGTCGGCGGGTGCCAGGCGGAAGGAGATATTCGCGTTCGACAGGACGTCCAGATTTTTATTCGCCACATCGAGCATCTGCTGAGACGAGTCGATACCGATCACCTCCTTGCAGAAGGGCTGGACCGTATAGGCAATTTTGCCCGTTCCGGTACCCACATCGAGGACAACCTCATCGCCGGTGAGGCGGAGTTCCTCGAGCAGGACCCGGAAGTAGAGGTCATGGTTAGCCCACTGGAGGTTATCATAGCGTGTTGCGCGTTTATCCCAGGATGTCTTCATAGGTTCAATCCCTGACAGATGCATGATGGTTTCAATCCCCGGCGGAACATCACGGGAAGGAAGCGATTTCCGGGGCTGGGGGGTTCGGGATCATACTTCGGGGTCATTTCTTTTTCCTGCTTTCGGGCTGAAGTTTGGCTATCAGGTTATCCCGTTCCTCAATTTCCTTCTGGAGTCTTGTGGCCCAGGCCGCTTTTTCTTCGAACTCGGCCTGCAGCTCCGCGAGATAGGCATCGCGCGCAGCGAGTTCCCCTTCGAGTTGTTTCGCCCACTGCGTCCGTTCCTCCACCAGTTTCTCGAGGGCAGTGATCTGGTCGGTCAGTCTCGGGATATCCTCGGCCCTGACGCCGGCGCCGGCGGCGCAATAGTTCACCAGGGTCAGAAATTTTTCGCTCGCGGATTTCAGGTCACCGCCGTCCTGATCGAGGTACGCCAGCCTCATCTGATTCAGAATCGAATAGTGGGGCTGGAGCCACTGCGGGTCGAGTGACAGGGCGTAGCGGTGCCATTTCCTTGCCAGATCCATCATCCCCTCGTTGAAATAATGGGTACCGATTCTGGTTGCCGAGGGAATGGTGAATTTCAGAAACTGCCCGTCCTGGTCGGCGTTGCAGATTTTCTCCAGGAGTTCGATTTCGGGCTTTTCATCCCGCTCAAAATGCTCTTTTTCCATCTTCTTCAGACGTTGGAACATGCCCGGTATGGAATCCGGCTCGGGTTCGAACCAGTTTTTCCCCGGGGGTGCCTCCCACCATTTATGAAATTTCCCCTTTTCGGCGCCGAGGAGGCGGAGAACGCCCGTATACATATAGCGGAACGGGACCAGGGGCATTTCCCCTTTGCGCGGAATATCCTTTCCTGCGGCAAGGAGAACACCTTTGATGGCGTGTGTACCGGAGATGATCCCCTTGTTCTGGCCGATAATCACCTTTGTCCCGTCGGAGAGCGTAAGATAGTCGGTTTCCGTATAATGTTTTGCATACACCTGCCACATCGTGGAATTCAGCCCCCTGGAATCATACCGGAGCAAATTTTTAAAAGAATTCTGGCCGTGGTCGGAGAAAACCAGGATATTGTCGGGCCGGCAATGATCGCAGACCCTATTGAGGAGCCGGTCGACATGCTGGTAGCTGAGAACGATATTCTTCAACGACGCCTCGTGCCATGAGAAGTGCTGCGCTTTGTCGAGGTCCCAGTTATAGTAGAGGAGGACGTCGGGGGAAAATTTGTCGCAATAGCGGGCGAGCCGGGTGAATGTCCAATCGGTTCTCCTGGCGATCGTCTCCGTGAATTCCCGGTAATAATCCTCGACCAGGACTTTTTCGAGGGGTGCGGGGTCGGATTTCAGATCGGCCCAGGAGCCTTTGACGCCGAGTTGTGCAAGAGAGCGCGGTTCATCGATTTCAGGGTGGGTCATGACGGCGAAATCATCCACGAGGTCCCTGGGATAAATCATCTCCTGTTCGGAGAAGCCGTTCCCTTTGCCTGAGAGGAGGCACTGCGGTTCGCACCAGGAAAAACCGTCGAGTTCGGGAGCGGGATACATGCCATAGAAATTCGCCAGGCCGACGGAATAGCCGTGACGGTTCAGGACATTCCAGATGAAGTGCTCTTCGAACTTCCGGATATTCTGTAATGTCGGAAAATAATAGTTCCTGGCCCCCTCCTCGACGCCATGATAGTTGAAGGAGGCGCCGGTGAGAAACGTGATCCATTTGCCGAGTGAGCCGCACAGTTCGGTATCCAGGAGTTCCGCGTGGAGACCGTTTTCGATCAGGTTCCTGAAAAAGGGGAACCGCTCCTTATGTCCGAGGACAACAGAAGGTTCCAAGCCGTCGATGCAAAAAACTGCCAGTTTCATATCCAGGTGTTCAGGGTTTGATCACATTCGGTAGCGCGGGAGAAATCCGAAGAAACTGAATAACTGATATAGTGGTGACTTCAGAATATGCCTCATTTTTTCCTCAAGCATTGATCCGAGCATCTGCGACTCCTGGAGGCGGCGGCGGGTATCGGCGGCCTGCAGTTCGAGATCATCCGCGCGCCTGCTGGCGAGGGTGAGGTTATTCCGGGTCTCATCGAGCTCGTTCTTCAGTCTGAAAGCCCATTGTGTCCGTTCCTCGTACTCCTGCTGCAATTTCGTGATGTAGGTCTTTCTCTCCTCCAGTTCGTCGCCGATCTTCCGTGCCCAGGCGGTCCTGTCCTCGCATTCCTTCTCGAGGGAGGCCACACGTTCGCGGGTATTCTGAAGTTGGCCGGAGAGATTCTTTGCCCAGGCGGTCCGCTCATCATACTCATGCTGAAGCGTGGAGACGCGGCTGTTCGCGGATTCAAGATCCCGGGAGAGCTTTTGAGCCCAGGCTGTGCGGTCCTCGTATTCCTTCTCAAGGGAGGTGATGCGTTTCCCAGCGTCCTGAAGCTCACCGGAGAGTTTCATCGACCATGCGGAGCGCTTGTCATACTCATGCTGAAGCGTCGAGACGCGGCTGTTCGCGGATTCAAGATCCCGTGAGAGCTTTTGAGCCCAGGCCGTGCGGTCCTCGGATTCCTTCTGGAGGGAGGCCACACGTTCGCGGGCTGTCTGGAGGTCCTCGGCAAGTTTCTTCGCCCATGCGGTGCGCTCATCGTACTCGTGCTGGAGCAGGGAGAGGCGGCTGTTCGCATTTTCGAGATCGGCGGAAAGCTTCCGTGCCCAGGTCGTCCGTTCCTCGTGTTCCTGCTGGAGGACAGCGATCCGGTTTCTGGCTGTTTCGAGGTCGGTGGAGAGCCGGGTGGCCCACCCGGTTCTCCCGTCGTACTCCTTCTGGAGAGCGGCCATGCGGGACCGGGCCAGGTCGAGTTCGCCGGAGAGTTTGACTGCCCAGGCCGATCGTTCCTCATACTCCTTCTGGAGGTCTGTCAGGCGCGTGCGGGCCGACTCAAGGTCGGCGGAGAGCCTCTGTGTCCAGGCTGTCCTGTCGTCGAACTCTTTCTGGAGAGAATTCATGCGGGAGCGGGCCGTGTCGAGTTCGCCGGACAGTTTTTTCGCCCAGGCGGTCCTTTCCGCATGCTCAGTCTGAAGCGCGGCATACCGGGAGCGGGCGGAATCAAGTTCGGAGGCAAGTTTATTCACCCATGCGGTCCGCTCGTCGAACTCCTTCCGGAGCGTGGTGATATACTCCTTACGATCCTTGAGCTCCTCCGACAGTTTCAGTGCCCAGCGGGTACGCTCATCAAACTGCTCCTGAAGTCTGTGGGTATGTTCGCGCTGTATTTTCAGTTCGGCGTCGAGCTCGCGGGCCCACCGGGATTTTTCATCATGTTCTGACTGGAGCTTTTTGGCCCAGGCATAGATCTCCTGGGCGCGGGCGAATTCCCTGACGTCAAAATAGACAGCATTCGGATGAGTGTAAAGGCGGCGGGAAACCGGATGTTGGCTGCAAATGGCGATAAGGTAGAGGGGGCTCGTCATCTTATCCCCTTTCCCGGCCGGCTCGAAGAGATCCCTGCGGATCTCGACACCGAACGCATGAGAGGCCCATGAACGGAGGTCCCACATTGCTGATACCGTGAGGGGCCTCTGACCGATGATCCGCACCGAAGGAAAAAAGGATGAGAGGAGTTTCCTGAATTCCGGAAGAAGAAACTCATGCCGGTGGAACTCATTCGCCGTTTCGCGGCCGGCTGCATAGGCTTTTTTTTCGGGGCTGGAGATGACGAAAATGCCGTCCTTGGCGAGGACCTGTTTCATCCTCCCGAGAAAGAGCTTCTGGTCGGGTTCATCCAGATGTTCGAGTGTTTCGAAGGAGACAATGACGTCGAATTTTCCGGGGGGAAGCGGCCCCTTTTCGCATGAGCCGGTAAGGAAGCGGACATTCGGGTAGGGGGCATATTTTATCCTTGCCGACCCGATGATACTCGGATCGCTGTCGATGCCGGTGACGGATGAGGCCGTGAGGGCAAGAAAGGCGCTTCCGTAGCCCTCGCCGCAGGCGATATCGAGGACCCGTTTCCCCTTCACGAACTGCGATGCCATGAGGTAGCGGTGATAATGCTCGATCGCGAGGACGGGATCTGTCTGGTGGGGAATAAACCTCTCTCCGGTGAAGACTGTTTCCTGCGGTTTTTTATCGGTTCGTGCGGATTTCATGAAATGGGGGGATAAAGTTCAATGGATCATTCCGAGCACGTTCCGTTGATAATACTCGATCATATCGGCGGGCGGTCCTTCGTTCACGACCTCGCCCGACTCCAGGACGAGGGTACGGTCGCAGTACTGTTTCACCGCCGAAGAATCGTGGCTGACAAAAAGGATCGTCCTCCCCTCATGTTTGAACCTCCAGAAGACGTCGCGGCATTTATCCTGGAATATCCTATCCCCGACCGCGAGGACTTCGTCGACGAGCAGGATTGGCGCATCCGACTGGATCGCCGTTGCGAAGGCGAGTCTCACCTTCATGCCGGAGGAGAGGCGTTCAAGGGGGGCATCGGCGAACCGGTCAAGTTCGGAGAAACGCATGATCTCATGATAGCGGACATTCATTTCGCGGCGGGAGAACCCGAGGAGTGCGCCATAGATAAAAATATTATCCCTGCATGACAGGCGGGGTTGAAAACCGAGCCCGAGTTCGAGAAAGGGGGAGATCTGGTCGCGGACGTCGCACGAGCCGGCGCTCGGTTTATAGACGCCGGCGATGATCCTCAGGAGTGTGGTCTTCCCGGAACCGTTCCGGCCCATAATGCCAAGGAACTCCCCCTTCTTCACGTCAAACGAAATATTCCGGAGGGCATAAAACTCTTCATATTCATATGAGGGATGGAGGACCGATGTCAGCTTATGAAACAGGGTTTTTGTCCGCTCGTGCGGGACTTCGAATATTTTCGAGACATTCCGGACTGCAATCATTCAGAGATACTCGGTAATCTTATATTCATGCCGTTGAAAGTACCAGAGGCCGCCGGCAAACAGGAGGAGGCAGAAAAGCGGCGTGGTGACCAGAAATTCGAACGAAGGATAGTCATCGAACACCAGAAACGCCCTGAGCATGACGAGGATTCTCCCCACGGGATTCAGCAGGCAGACCGTTTTGAGGGGGGCCGGGGCGGTGAGGGCATTATAGACGATCGGGGTCAGCCAGAAACCGACGTTCAGCAAAACGTTCCATATCTGAAGAACATCCCGGAAGTGGACGAAAAAAATGATCAGGAAGAAGGAGAGCGCCATCGAGAGAAGTATCGTCAGGACAAACGGAACAACGAGAAGAAACTGATGAAAGGAAAAATGATCAAAGACAATGACGACAAACCAGAGGAGGATCGTGTTGATGATGAAGGATATCAGGGCTGTTGCGGTCGACGCGCAGACAAGCAGCACGCGGGGGAAATAGATCTTCTTCGCCAGTGCGGCCTTCCCCTCGAGCGAGGCCATGCTGCTCAGTGTGGCATCGCTGAGAAAATTCCAGAAAACGATCCCCGACAGCAGGTACAGGGTGAATTTCGGGACCTGGACGACGAACAGATAGGAAAAGACAAAATGGTAGACAATAAAGAGGAAGATCGGATTCAGCATCGACCAGAGATAGCCGAGCGCGGAGTCGTGATATTTGAGCCGGAAATCCGCCACGGCCAGTTCCCGGACGATATTGGCATAGTTCACAAACTTGCTGGTGCTGGTTTTCCGGGAAACGAGCTGCTGATGTTCGGCGACAGCTGACTCGAGTTCGAGGCTCCGTATTTCCATGGTCAAGGTTTGTCTGGCATAAAGGGTATGGGACTGGTTGATCCGGCGGTGCGGAGAAGTGGCGATGGAACCCTCAGATCCTCAATGAAACGCCCATTATTGACCGTTTTCCCGACTCTTCCGGAGCGCCGGCCGACAGCCCAGTCTGAAATATACAAGGCTTCTTCGTCAGGCACAACTCCGGCGCACCCGGGCTGCCTCCTGGGTTCGGGGGGGGGACACCCCCCGGGGGGGGTGGATTCTCACAAACGGCCTGTGGCTACTTCTCTTTCGGCGAGAAGAAACCGATGCGTGAAAGGACCTTGTGGAGGCCCGAACTGTTGATTTCCTGGAGTTTCTGTTCCATGATGGAGACCTCCTGCTGGAGCTCCTGGACCTTGATCTGGCTCTTATTGTACCGCTGCTGGAGGTCGCCCTGGGATTTCTGGAATGTATCGAATGCGGCCGCCTGTTTCTCGAACTCAATCCGCATCTGCCGGATCGTCAGGACCTGTTCATCATGTTTGCGCTGGAGTTCGGTCAGGTGTTCCAGTTTTTTCTTGTTATCCTTTTCCCAGAGGTGTGCCTGCTGGAGGCGCTGGTCGAAATCGCGCTGCAGCGTTGCGATCTTGTCCTTCTGGGTCGTGATTTCCTGGTTCAGCATGACGACGAGGGCGCTCTTTTCCTCGATGGCCTTCTGCATGGACCCGATCCGGGCGGCAAGTTTTTCATTTTCCTGGGATGCATTCCGTGCCAGGGCAGCGCGCTCGTCGTATTGTTTCTGCAGTTCATACAGGCGGGCATGGAGTTTCTGGTTCTCCTGGTGGATCGCCGCAGTTTCGGCCCCCTCCTTCTCCTGCCGGGTTTCCAGATCGGAAAGCTTTCCGCGCAGAGTCTCCTCTTCGGCGGAATGTTCCCGTGTAAACTGGGCCCCCTCCTGGAGCTGCCGTTCGAGCGTAAAAATATAATCCTCACGTTCCTTCAGGCGGGCCATCGCCTCGAGGGCCAGGCGTGTTTTCTCATCAACGGCGGTCTGGAGATCAGCGAGCTGGGTGCGGAGTGATTCATTGGCGGACATCATTTCGCCGGCGGTATCGGTGAGGGACCGGTACCGTTCCTCGATATCCTTCAGCTGGGGCTGGAGGATATTGATGGTTTCGACCGCTTTGGTCAGTTCCTCGGCGGTCTCCTCGATCCTGCGGTGGAGAATCTGCACCCGTTCCCTCAGCTGGACATTTTCCTCGCTCGAGGTGGAGGCATGGAGGGTGGCTTCCTCGAGCCGCGTCTCCAGTTCGCGCATCGCCGTACAGGCCGTTTCATGTTCGGCGGCAAGCTTCTCGGCCCAGATGGACTGTTCGGAGTGTTCGCGGCGGAGCTCCTCAAGCTCGGCCGTCCGGGTGGCAGACTCCTGTTCAAGCGATGAGAGCTGCTGGGTCCGGTCGTCGGCAATCTTCTGCAGGTCCCCCAGTTTCGACACATGGGCGAGGTTTTCGTTCGTCAGGACCATCACGGCGTTCCGGAACGAGTCCCGTTCATCCGATAGCTCGGTATTTTTCGAGCGGACCTGGCCCACGGTGTGGCGGAGGTCATCGAGTTCCTTCACGAGCTTCCTCATCCGTCCGGTGTGGAGCGTGTCAAAATAGACGGACTTGCTCAAATTCGTCACCTCGGCGGTGATGGGTTCATCGGAGCAGAGGGCGATGATGCGGGCAGGTTCGGTAAACATTTCAATCCCGCGCGGCAGGGTAAAGAGATCCTCGCGGACATGGAAGCGGAACAATTCGTCTGACCACTCGTGGAGGGACCACATCGCGGAGAGTGTCAGCGGTTTTTGGCCGATGAAGCGGACATTCTGAAAATGTTTCTTCAGGAATTCAAAAAAATCGACTCCGGAGAAGGATGGAAGAACAGATCCCTCCTTGTCTGCAGCAGCTGCAAGTGCATCGGCGGAGCGGATGGTGGTGGAGATAAGAAGCAGGCCGTTCGTGTTCATGACCCGTTTAATATTTTCCAGCATTTTCACACGCGCATCCGGGGACATGCCGGCAAGGATATCAAAAGCGAGGGTGACATCGACCGAGGCGTCAAGTATCCTGAGATCCTCGTATCCGCCCACCTCGAAACGCAGGTTGGTGAACTCCGCATATTTCTGGGAGGCGCGGGTGACGGCATCGTCCTTCGCATCAATGCCGATGACGCTCTCGGCGTTGAGCGACACGAACGCCGCTCCGTATCCTTCACCCGAAGCAATGTTCAGCACGCGTTTGTTCTTCGTAAAACGCGAGGCGTAGAGATACTGATGATAATACTCCAGAACATCGACCGGTTCGGCCTCGCACTGGTCAAAACAGCTTTGAGGGAGTTGCGCGGATGCTTCCGTAAGCTGGTCTTGTTCAGACGTTAAAGAAGTCATAGTAGTGTGCTCCATTGTGAATAATGGTGATAGGATACCTGAGGTGACACCAGCGATGAATAAAGAACACCGAAGCGCTGTGTGGAAAGCTTCCAATGACAATCACGTGATAATGCGGCCCGGACGCCGGTCTGCCACGAGTCCGGCTCCCGGAGGGCGGCGCGGACTTCACTGGCAAAGCCGGTATCGGTGGGTTCGCCTGCCGTGTGGACGCCCGGCAGATCCTTGACGGTTCTCCAGGCGCCGACAGAGCGGCTCAGGACGACCGGGACGCCGCTTGCGAGGGCTTCCAGGACGATCAGGCCGAACCCCTCATTCGCCGACGGACAGACAACGACATCCATGCCCCGCAGCAGAACGGGAAGGTCATCCCGGTATGGAAGAAATGCCAGACACCGATCAGCCGAAAGCCGTGAGGCTTCCCGCTGGACAGAGCGGTAATAGGCATCGATACCCGGATAGACCGTCCGGTTCATCAATCCCCCGATGATGACAAAGTGAAGATCCGGCAGGGACTGGTGAAGGACAGCGGCTGTGCGGACGAACATCTGGTGCCCTTTTGCGGGATCGAACCTGCCGACCATGCCGACAAGCGGGACGGAAGGATCGATCTGCAGTTCACGTTTCAGGAGATTGACCTCACCCGGGTCGGCGGGCCGGAACCGGGACGTATCGACGCCGGGGAGGATGGTTTCGATCCTGCCGGAGAGCATCATGGTATTCGCCCGGAGGTCATCAGCGACAGCTTCCGAATTCGTGACAATGACATCGACAAACGCGAGCGCCAGAAGATTGAAGACCAGCATGCGGGTCCACTCATAAAAGAAAATCACGCTATAGACCACCGGTATCCGGCGCATGATGAGGGGAAGGGTGAGAAGCAACAGAGCAAGGAGATCCGAGCACTGGATCAGGTCGACCTTCTTCTCGCGGATGAGGCGGTTGATCCTGAGAGAGGCCCTGAGTGTTTCCAGGAACACCGACGGAACGACGAGGCGTTTCACCATGACGACCGGGTAGGAGACGATGACCGTTTCGACGCCCATCTCCTCGGTTTTCCGGGGAAAAGCGCCATCGTGGGGAAAGAGCATAATCGGCACGATGTGCGAACGATCGAATCCCCCGAGAATACTGGCAAGAGCGTGTTCCCCGCCGCCCATCTCGGTATAGAGATTCAGGATGAGAAGGCGGATTTTCCGGTCGGTCTGCTGCACAATCGGGGTATGGATGTGGTCGGGGCCGGTCATTCGGATTCCTGTGAAAACGCCTCGCGGAGATATCCGAAGGCCACGGCCAGCTGGGCGAGGGAAAAAACCGTGCATTTTCTGAGTCCGCGCGCACCCTCCGTTTTCAGCCAGGAGGCAAGGAGTGATGTATAGGCCTCGAGGGGAAGGAGCCGCGGGCCGGCGGGATTGCCACGCGCGGAATACTCAAGCACAAAAGATCCCCTGCCATAATTTTGCTGTTGCCGGAAGAAATCCCGTGGAGACATATCGTGGTAGTGGTCGACGATATTTTCGGGGAGGAAAGTGCAGCATCCGCCCCGGTTGATGATGAGGAGATTCAGTTCCCGCTCTTCCGCGCCGGGGCGCAGAAAATGTTCATTAAAACCGCCAGCGTTGCGGACAGCGGCGGTGGAATATGCGATGTTATTCGACGTCAAAAATTCAGTCCGTCCGTGATTCCTGAGATATCCGATGTACCAGCTGTTCATTTCCTGACTCAGTGCCGAAAAAATCCCCTCCGAACAATTTCTCACCGCGCCTCCGATGACGTCCGGCGCGGATTTCCGAATCTCCCCGGCAAATTTCCGGAGCCAGTCGGGCGGAACCCGGCAGTCGTCGTCCGTACAGGCAATCCACTCGCCGCGGGCGATACGAACGCCAGCGTTCCTGGCGGCGGCAGGTCCGCGGTGGGCCTGCACGACAGATCTGATCTTATCACACTGCGAGAGACCGCCCAGATAATCATGTGTCGAATCAGAACTCCCGTCATCGACGACGATGAGCTCATACTCATCGTAGTCAAGCTTCAAAACGCTCTCGATTGCATGCTGTAATGAATATCGTCGGTTGAACGTTGGTATAATTACCGAAAAATTCATCCATGCAAAACTGCAAAATTACCGCAATCCCGGAAAACAGCACAATTTCCGCTTCGTGATATATCTTCCCTTGGAAATGTGTGCCTTATAAAAATTTGTTAAAGTTACACATTATGTGCATTATTGTCAAGGAATTCAGCACTTTTTGAAACATTAATAACGCAAGATTTCGGCAACATTTTTGATCTCACTTTTACCGTCAAATTCAATAATAATAGCATTTTATAAAGAAAACCCATAGGTTCGGGGATTATGTGGCAAGCGTATCATAAACATTCAACGGATTGGCCGGGTATCGGTTGATAAAAATGAGCAGAAAAGATGGGGGAAGTCGCGGGAACCTGTGCATGCGGATCACGGGGTGTGGGAGCATGCACATGGTTTATCGGTGCCGGTTGTCGTATATTTCGGCCATCGCAAAATACGATTGCCATGATTGCATGAAAAAATGAAGGAAGGTGCGAAAAAAAACAGAAGTGCGGGAACAATCTCCTTCAGGGAGATCTCGCTATTCCTGTTTCTGACCCTCATCATGCTCGGGCTTCACGTATGGGGAACGGCGGCACCCTCCCATCTCAACTGGGGAACCCATGTCTTCGCATTCTACCCGGCGGGTGTAACGGTTGTGGTGTTGCTTCTGGTGCTCCTTGTGGCAGTATCAGGTGTGCAGAAAATCCTCCTCAGCTACCTCGAGCAATTGTTCCGGAAAATCTCGAAGATTCCGGTGGCGGTCACCGCGCTCCTCTCTGCCGCCTGCATGGTTGCGGGAGCATTTCTTTTCCAGGTCAAGATGCATTTGCTCGGTGACGGGGCGGTCCTCCTGCGTTCGAACGCGCTTGCTGCATGGGGGGATGATCTCAACAAAAGTTTCAGCAATCAGCCGTTGATGCGGCTCATCTACCGTTCCCTCCTCACGGTTCACGGATCCGGGGTTGTGCCGAGCCCCCACGAAATCTATCTCTGGATCGACATCGGCGCCGGAATCCTCTTCATCTTCATCCTCTTCTGGTTCTTCAGGAAGCTCGAGAACCCCGTCCTCGAATGTTTCCTTTCGGGGACATTTCTCCTCACATCCGGGTCGACGCAGTTCTTTTTCGGCTACGTGGAAAACTACGTGCTGCAATTCGTCATCGGGATACTCTTCCTTCTGTCGGGGTGGCTCGCACTGCGGGGCAGGTCTCATCTCATCGTGCCGGTCATCTGTTACGGGATCATCACCGCTCTCCACCTCGGTTTTCTGATACTCGCTCCGGCGGTTCTTTTTCTGGTGTACTGGAACTACAGGAAGGAAAAAATCAAGATGGCCGCAGCGGCTGCGGTCCTCCTTGCGGCGGGGATCGGTTTTATGGTGCTTGTCGGGTTCAACGTCCGCGGGTTCCTGAGGCACATCACGGCCGGGAGCGTCGATTTTCTCCAGCCGCTGACGGCGATCGGCGGGAATTTTCCCTATCCGATGTTTTCATTCTGGCATGCATGGGACTGGTTCAACGCGGGGGCACTTGTGGCGCCGATGGGGCTTGTCATCGCGATCCCGGCACTCATCGTCCTGCGGAAGCACATTGACTGGAAGGATCCCGTATTGATCTTCCTCCTACTTGCGGCCGGTTGCGGGCTCCTGTTCACGTGGATCATCAATTTTGCGCTCGGGATGGCGCGGGACTGGGATCTGTTTTCGACATTCCTCGCACCGCTGCTGGTCCTCGACGTCTACCTTCTGACAATTCCCGGTCAGGTCGCGGTGCGGCGGTACATCCTTCTGGTGGCGGTCGTGCTGTCGGCATTCCACTGGGGGGCGTGGATAGGGATCAATGCCAGCCACGACAAACATCTTGCGAGGATGAAACTCCTCAACAACCCGCATCTCCTCTCGCCGGTCTCCCAGATGGTCTACGATGAAGCCCTTGCAAATTATTACTTCGATGGCGGCGACTTTGCGGATGCGCGGATCTACTACGAGCATTTCATGACCATTGACAACCACAA
The DNA here is from genome assembly GCA_033854175.1 of Bacteroidota bacterium. Classification (GTDB taxonomy): domain Bacteria; phylum Bacteroidota; class Ignavibacteria; order UBA10030; family SZUA-254; genus DATKPE01. The sequence goes on from JAWOKN010000012.1 coordinate 28,813, forward strand.
TCCGCGCATCGTGGGGAACATCGCCGACACGTACAGAAAGCTGGGGTTAGCGGACAAATACTTCGCGATGCTCCAGCATGCGATCGACATCCACACACCGGATCCCGGCGTCTATTCCAACATCGGGGTGGAATATGCGAACCGGGGGGACACCGCCAGGGCGATAGCGTACAATGAACTCGCGGTGCGGATGGATTCAACGCAGCGGCTGGCGCATGCGAACCTCGGCATTCTCTACGCCACCAAACGCGACTTCTACCGGGCTGAGCGTCATTTTGCCAAGGCGATCGAGCTGGGGATGCACGAGGCTCCGCTCTTCCGTTACGCGGGAGATGTGGATGCCTTTCTCGGCAATTATCCGCGTGCATTAGAATATTATAATGCGTATCTTAACCTCGTTCCGGGGGATGAGCGTGTCCGTTCGACCCGGAACCAGATCCTCACGATCATGAAGAACACTCAGAAGTAGGAAGCAGTTTGAGATGGCAGGATACACAGCGACAACCGAAAAAATCACCATAACGGTCCGGCCGGTATTTTTGGACGGCGAATCGGATCCTCTGGACCGGAAGTTTACGTTTGCATATTTCATACGGATAGAAAATCACGGTTCGGAGAGCGTCCAGCTCCTCCGGCGGCACTGGTTCATCAACCACGGAGGCGGCCGTGTGGAAGAAGTTGAAGGCGAGGGAGTTGTCGGGCAGCAGCCAGTGATACCTGCGGGCAAGAGCCATGACTACAGCAGCTACTGCATACTGGAAACCTTCGAAGGAACGATGGAAGGCACCTATCTATTTCAGCGTGAAGGGGGGGAATATTTCCGTGCGGCGATACCCCGTTTCACGCTCCGCGCGTACGCAAACTGACCGGACGGCGCCGGACCACCTCACGGAGTGATGTGCCATGCCGCGCTTCAAAATGTATCTCGAATACGAGGGGACGCGCTACAGCGGGTGGCAGGTGCAGAAAAACGCCCGGACCATACAGGGTGAACTCATCGGGGCCGGGAGGAAGGTTTTCGGGACAGACGATTTCGAGCTCTACGGTGCGGGCCGGACCGATGCGGGGGTTCACGCGCTCTGTCAGGTGGCGCATCTTGACGTCGGGACAGTGCTTGCGCCCGAGATCATCCGGCAGAAAATGAACGATCTCTTGCCGGCCGACATCAACATCAACGAAGTTGAAAAGGCCCCAAAAAACTTTCACGCGCGGCGTGACGCACTTGCGCGGGTATACCTCTATCAGATATCGCGCCGGCGGACGGCATTCGGAAAGCGTTACGTCTGGTGGGTGAAGGACGCGCTCGACGTCGGGAAAATGCGGGAAGCCTCCCGGCTCTTCCTCGGTATGAAGAACTTCCGGTCCTTCACCGCAGACGATGCGGAGGACAAATCCACCGCAGTGCTGGTGGAGGAGATCACGTTGCGTGAATCGGGTGCATTGATCCTCTTCAGGATCACCGGATCCCACTTCCTCTGGAAGCAGGTGCGGCAGATCATCGGCGTGCTGGCTGAAGCCGGGCGTCATCATCTCACCGCGCGGGACATCAGGGAGTTCCTGGAGGTTGAGACGAACGAACCGGCGCGGTACACCGCCCCGCCGTCCGGTCTTTTTCTTGAGCGGGTCATCTACAGGGGCGACCCGCGCGAGACCGCGCTCGAGCCGGTATTCCCCGTCACCGGTCACGGCAGAAAATGATCCTCCGGTTCCCCGGCGGACATCAACCTGAATTTTCCATGATACAGGCAGCATGAACATCTTCGCATGGATCATCCTTCTTGCGCTTGTCGGTGAATTCCTCATCGATCGCATCACCGACCTCCTCAATCTCCGGACGACCGGTGACCCCCTGCCGGAAGAATTCGAGGACGCGGTTGGGGGCGAGGCATACAAAAAATCCCAGGCCTACACGATAACGACGACGAAGTTCTCCATCGTGACCGCCTCGTTCAACCTCGTCGTTCTGCTGGCATTCTGGTTCCTGGGGGGATTCAACGGGCTCGACATCCTCGTCCGGGGGTGGCATCTGGCGCCTGTATGGACGGGAGACTGTTACATAGCGGTTCTCCTTCTGCTGCGGGGGATCCTTTCGCTCCCGTTCGATCTCTATTCGACATTCGTCATCGAGGAGCGGTTCGGTTTCAACAAAACGACGGCCGCGACATACGCGGGCGACATGCTGAAGAGCATCGCGCTGGCTGTCGTTCTGGGAGGGCCCGTCCTCACCGGTGTACTGGCATTTTTTGAATATGCCGGACCCTTCGCCTGGTTCTACTGCTGGATCGCGACCGTCGCGGTCATGCTGGGGATACAGTTCATCGCGCCAACGTGGATCATGCCGTTATTCAACAAATTCACCCCGCTCGAGGAGGGGGAACTCCGGCGGGCGATCTTCTCCTACGCGAGATCGGTACACTTCAGGCTGGACAACATCTTCGTCATGGACGGCTCGAAGCGGTCGGGCAAATCGAATGCATTTTTCACCGGATTCGGGAACAACAAACGCATCGCGCTGTTCGATACGCTGGTCGCGGACCACACGACGGACGAGCTTGTGGCTGTACTGGCGCATGAGATCGGCCACTACAAGAGAAAGCACGTGCTGAAGGGGATCGCGGTGAGCATCGTGCACACGGGGGTGATGTTCTACGTCCTCTCATTATTTCTCCGGACCCGGGGGCTCTTCGACGCGTTTTCGATGAATGAGATCTCGGTCTACGGCGGTCTGATATTCTTCGGTCTTCTCGCCACCCCGATTGAATCGCTGATATCGATCGTCCTCAATCATCTATCCCGCAGACATGAATTTGAAGCTGACCGCTGGGCGTCGGAAACCACCTCGCGGCCGGAGAGTCTGATTAGCGCGTTAAAAAAGCTCTCCGTGCACAATCTGTCCCACCTGACGCCTCATCCCGTTTATGTCTTCTGGCATTATTCCCACCCTCCCGTCCTTCGGCGGATAAGGGCGTTAAGGGGTGCCGGGCAAACGTGAACAGGTTTACGAGGAGGGGTGCAGCCGGGTTACGGCTGATTCCATCCGGCAGATATGATTTCACGGGCCGGGGATAGGACCGGACTGAGTGCGGGGGGGGGATCATCCCGGGTGACGGCACATTCTGCGTGAAAAGGTTCCGGAATCTGAACGGAACTTGACAGTTCCTGATTTTATCTTTACAATTGATGATCCATTGAGAAACCCCTTAACCCCCACAATCAGGCAGTCGTATCATGCAAAGGTATATACTCTTCACGACGATATTTGTCCTCCTGACGCTTCATCCTGCGGCGCAGACCGGCACACACAAACCACTGATGGGTTTCACCGCAGATCACGCTGCGAAGGAAATGGGCGCCGAATCAACCTTTGACGGGATTCTTCAGAGAGACAGCATACGGCAGCGGATGAAGCGGTTGAGTGCGAGGCCGCATCACGTCGGTTCACCGTACGACAGGGACAATGCGGAATTTATCGCCTCGCAGTTCCGGTCATGGGGTTTCGATGCGAACGTCGAGGAATTCTGGGTTCTCTTCCCGACGCCGAAAACCCGTCTTGTGGAGATGGTCTCCCCGTCGCCTTTTACGGCCAAGCTTGCCGAACCGGCGCTATCGGCTGATGCAACCTCCGGACAGCAGACTGAGCAGCTGCCGACCTACAACGCATACTCCGCAGACGGGGATGTGACCGGGGAGCTGGTCTATGCAAATTACGGGGTTCCGAAAGATTACGAGACCCTGGACAGGCTCGGAATCGACGTCCGGGGGAAGATCGTCATTACGCGGTACGGCGGATCGTGGCGCGGAATAAAACCTAAAGTTGCTGCCGAGCACGGAGCGGTGGGGTGTCTAATTTACTCGGATCCGAAGGAGGACGGATATTACGAGGGGGATGTTTATCCGAAGGGGCCTTACAGGAACGAAAGCGGGGTTCAGCGCGGTTCGGTGGCTGACATGCCGCTCTACACCGGGGACCCGCTCACGCCCTTCATCGGGGCGACAAAAAACGCAAAACGGCTGTCGCTCAAGGATACAAAGGTTTTGACGAAGATACCTGTTCTGCCCTTATCCTACGGTGATGCAGCGCCCCTTCTTGGGGCCATGGGGGGTCCGGTTGCGCCGGAGGAATGGAGGGGTGCGCTGCCGATAACCTACCATGTGGGTCCCGGGCCGGCGAAAGTTCATCTCAAGGTAGCGTCGAACTGGGACATTGTGCCGATTTACGATGCGATCGGAAAGATCCCCGGGGTGGCGCATCCCGACGAGTGGATCATCAGGGGCAACCATCACGACGGCTGGGTCAACGGGGCAGAGGATCCGATCAGCGGGCAGGCCTCGATGATGGAGGAGGCGCGCGGGATAGGCGTGTTGTTGCATTCCGGATGGAGGCCTGCGCGGACGATCATCTACTGTGCATGGGATGGTGAAGAACCGGCTCTGCTCGGATCGACGGAGTGGGCTGAGGCGCACGCCGACGCGCTCGGGCGGAAGGCGGTTGTCTACATCAACTCCGATTCCAACAACAGGGGATTTTTCTTCGCCGGGGGATCGCACACGCTCGAAAAATTCGTCAACCAGGTCGCGCGCGACGTCATGGATCCTGAAAAGCACGTCACGGTCGGTGAACGCGCGCGGGCCTTCTCGATCTCGCAGGGAAGCGGAGACGAGGCAAAGGAAGCGCGGGAACGCCCTGACATCCGGCTCTTCGCGCTCGGATCGGGTTCCGATTATACCCCGTTCCTGCAGCATCTGGGGATCTCCTCGCTGGCCGCGGGGTATGGGGGTGAGGATGGCGGGGGCTCGTATCATTCGATTTACGATTCGTATGCATACTACACGCGGTTCATGGACACCTCGTTCGAATATGGCGTCACCATGGCCGAGACGGGCGGTCGGATCGTCCTGCGGCTGGCGGATGCCGACATACTCCCCTTCGAATTTTCCGACTTCGCCGAAACGGTCGGCAAATACGTCAAGGAGGTCATCAAGCTGACAGATGACATGCGTGTGCAGACCGATGGGGACAACCAGAAAATACAGGACCGGGCCGATTTTCTCGCGGCTGATCCGCGGGAGCCATTTGTCGAGCCGAAGAAAAAGGAGCGTGTCCCCTTCATCAACTTCGCCCCGCTTCAGAACGCGGTGGCAGCGCTGACGACGAGCTCGAAGAATTACGCAAAGGCGATGAGTGATCTGGACGACAGCACGATCGCAGCATCGGGGAAGCAGATTGGGGAGCTGAACGGGGTTCTGATGAACGTCGAACGAAGCCTTACGCGGAAGGAAGGCCTGCCCGGCCGGCCGTGGTATGTGCATGAGATCTACGCCCCCGGGATGTACACCGGATACGGTGTAAAAACGCTCCCTGCGATCCGGGAGTCGATCGAGCTGCGGAACTGGAAGCAGGCCGAGGAGCAGGTCGGCGTCGTGGCGGGCGTCATACTGAATTTTTCACACACGGTGGACAAAGCGACGTCCATCCTCTCGGCGATCACATCTTCGGGGCATTGAGCCTAAGGGGGGCGGAGGAACTCCCGGGCACGATCCGGATCGAGGGGTGACACCGCGGGTGGGAGGGGTCGATGCAATGACTAAAGAAAGATTCGAAAGTGGTCAAAACGATTTGAAATCGGCAAATCGGACGCAGTTTCCTTCCTGGGAATATCGAGCTCTCCCCCACGTTAACTGCTCCATCACATCCTGGCAACGCTGAGTGGGCTTTCTCATTTGACTTTCAATCACCGAGTCTTTAAATTTTTACATCATCTGGGAGCTAACCGGGTGAGCGACTGTTCCGAGTTAGTGTTTTCCTTATCTGTTCTCTCCTATTCACGCTACCAATTGCATATCGCGAGAGCATATCCTTTGAAGGGGTAGGGCAACCAAGAGGTAGTCCTGATGTCGTTGTATAGGAATATCGAAGGGCTGATTGATATGATTGGACAGACCATATCGCACTACAAAATCTTGGAGAAGCTCGGTGAAATGCCAATATCTCCTGCGATCCCGACGAAGAACGGGGGAGCAAAAGAGGGAGTTTACGCCCGGCACGCTACGATTTACTCGGCCATATTGGTCGGAGCTCTCTTCGCTTATCCGATCAGCAGTCCCATCAACCTGGGCAGGCAGCTCAACGTAAGTGCTACACCCCCAGCCGAAGTCTGGCAGAGCTTGCCAGAGGAAGAGTGCTGGAGTATACTCGTGCCGGGAAGTATCGCTTGTTTCTGAACAGAGTTTTGCTGGTCTTGCTGGAATGGTAAAGTGTGTCAATACTCTGGATGGCCCGGAAGGAATGGGACCTTCGCCGGAAAAAAGGACGATCAAGAAAGGAAGAGGTGCAACGCCGCAACGTGTTCGAAGAACGGGGCAAACAAATCACACCAATGGTGAACGCGTGAATCAAGCGATGAAACATCCGCCGATGTATATAAACTTTTTGCTGGTCGGTATTTTGCTGGCCGGCGGATCGAATTCTTATTCACAGATCCTTCCGTTCAAAAACTACACAACAAAGGATGGTCTTGTCTCCAACAACGTGAGAGCCCTATACCAGGATGCCAAAGGCTACCTGTGGATCGGTACGATCGAGGGGCTTAACGTTTACGATGGATATTCGTTCCGCCTGTACACAACGGAAGACGGCTTACCAAGCAACGGGATCTGTTGTTTCCACGAAAGCAGGTACACGAAGGGTCTGATGTGGATCGGTACGAACAATGGTGTAAGCAGATACTATCAAGGAAGATTTACGTCCTTTCGGTTGGGTAGAACACGCCTTTCCGGTATGGTCTCTGTGATGCTGGAAGATTCAAACGGAGTGTTATGGTGTGGAACAGGCAGAGGTATCTTTCGAATACGTAACGACAGTGTTGAAACGTTCATTCCCGACACATCTGACTTTTCGGCCCAAAGTATTGTCGCTTTGGATAACAATCGTATTGTTTTCGGATGCAACATGGGTTTATATCTCTTCGATGGTAAGGATAGTTCGTTCCGGAACATCGACTGCGATTATGTCCATACGATTGAGGCTGAAATGTACGTAACGCGTGAAAATGATTCCACCGTGTGGGTTGTGGCAAACGATAGCACATTGAGGAAACTGGTACACCTGAAGGTAGTTCAGAAGTGGAAATTACCATGCACATTGTTTAGCTTCTTGATCCCTGGCGACGAGGATAACCTCTGGGTGGGTACCTCGGCGGGCCTGTTCGAAATACAAGGACGGAATGATGTTCAACCGAGATTCATCCAGTATACAACCGCCAATGGTCTGTTGAGCGACAATATTTCTGCAGGATTGTTGGACAGAGAAAACAATCTTTGGCTGACGTTGTTCAATGAAGCGCTCGTTAAATTGACGAATCGATACGCGTACCGGTTTCCCTTTAAGCGTTCGCAGTATTTGATCATGGGCGAATACAGATTGGTCATTGACAGGAACGATCATTTCTGGGTATTCGACGAACCGAACCTCGTGCATGAGGTGTGGAGAGATCGGTTTGGAGCGTACAGGTCTGTTTTATCCTCGGTTCCCTTGGAATATCCGGGTCAGGCAATCAAGGGTGGGTTGCTGGATTCGAGAGGCCGGTTGTGGATCATGTACAATGATGCAACCTTGAGATGTTGTGAGATTCTTTCCAGGCAGGATTCCGCGTCAAAGCTGGGGACGATCAGCATGTTTAAGCATCGATTAAGACATCCCTCTGATATTCCATTCAAGTTTCTGCTGGACCGGAACAATCTCCTCTGGTACAGTTTCTCCGAAGTAGGGCTCTGCGTTTTCGATCTTCATCACAACAAACTCCTCAACAGACTTGCGAGCCAGAATTCATCACCATATGCGGACGCGGAATTTTTGTACGAGGATCATAAAGGCGACATATGGTTTGCAGGTGGATGGGGAGTTGGGAAGATTGGTGGCGGCTTCTTTGGGAAACAGAGGTTGGAAGTCTTCAATTCCAGGAACGGTCTGGCAAGCGACAAGGGGCAAAATATCCTGGAGGACAGCCGCCATCGGATGTGGGTCAGCACGCTCGCTGGAGGTGTATCGGTCATTCAGGATTCAGTCGTGAAAACCATATCAATGAAGGATGGACTTCCAAGTGATTGGACAGCCGGCATGGCCGAAGATTCCAAAGGAAACATCTGGATTGGAACGTGGGCTGGATTGGCGGTCGTCGATGTGCAACATGGATACAACGTCACCAAGGTTGACGCACTCCAGGGTGAACGGATCGTCTCGTGCAAGATAAGCACGGATGGACTCGTCGGTGTTGCCACAGACGATGCTCTCGTCATCATAGACGCGGAGAAAATAAAGTTGGATGTCTACCCACCACCGGTAAGGATATCAGAATTCAATGTCGATGGTAAACACGTTACCCACGAAGAAAGGATCCTCGAATTCCCATACACGAGTACCTATTTCATGATCGATTACCTCGGATCGAGTCTCACATACGAAAACGACATGCTTTATCGGTACAAGCTGGAAGGTGTCGATGCCGATTGGCAGAAACCGACTAGAGAGCGAAAGATAATACTCGCAGCTCTCGGAGCCGGCGACTATACCTTCATGGTGAAGGCTATTACACCTCACGGGATTGAAAGCCCACAGCCTGCCGTCCTGCATTTCATCATCCATCCTCCGTTCTGGCAGCGGTGGTGGTTCATCGCCACGCTCTCTATAATATTCGCGGGAGGTGTGTACACTTATACCCAGTACCGAGTTTCGAAAGCAGAGAATCAGCATCGGGCGCAGCAGGAATTTTCCCGGCGCCTGATCGACTCTCAGGAACAGGAACGCAAACGAATTGCTGCCGAACTGCACGACGGCATCGCACAAAATCTTCTGATCATCAAGAACAGGGCAGCGCTCGGAATCGAATCGTGTCCAAAGGATGCTCCTTCCGCAAAAGAGCTTGAGATAATCTCCTCTGTATCGTCGGAGACGATCGAGAACGTGCGTGAGATTTCCTATAACCTTCGACCGTATCAGTTCGATCGCTTAGGGTTGACCAAGTCGATCCAATCGATCATCAGTCGGATGGAAGGCACGATCAAGATTCCCATTGCGCTGGAGATCGTGCCCATCGACGACTGCTTGACCAAGGATGCCGGGATGAGCCTGTACCGAATAATCCAGGAAGGACTTAACAACACTATGAAGCACGCAAAAGCCTCGCATGTTCATCTGAAGGTGGAGAAAACGAATTCAAACATTCTTGTTCGATTGCAGGATGATGGTACAGGTTTTAATTCCGACGAAGTTACGTCGAGATCGGGAAGCCAGCAAGGATTTGGGTTACGAGGAATTGCCGAGCGGGTGAAAAATCTAAATGGAACTCTGTCGATTATATCCTCACCCGGGCAAGGAACCAAACTTACGATTTCAATACCATGCCAGAAAGTACACAATGGATAAGCCTACTACGCTCATCATCGCCGACGATCATCCCGTGTTCCGCAAGGGACTGAGGGAGATAATTGAACCTCACCCCGAATTCCAGATTCTGGGAGATGCAGAAAACGGTGAACGCGCACTGAATATGATCGAGGTGTTAAAGCCTCAGGTCGGAGTGATCGACATCGAAATGCCATCCATGAACGGATTTGAGTTAGTGGAAGCCCTCCGTACACGGAATATCCTAATTGAAATTATTTTTCTGACAATGTACAAGGAGCAGAATGTTTTTGAAGAGGCGATGGATCTAGGAATCAAAGGGTATGTCTTAAAGGAAAGCGCGATTCAAGATGTACTCGAATGTTTACGGATCGTCGCCTCCGGCAAGTATTACATCAGTCCAATCCTCTCATCCTACCTCGTGAGCCTGAACGACCGCGCCAAGGCATTCCACAACCGACACCCCTCAACCGTGTTGTTGACCACAACAGAACGGAAAATTCTGAGACTCATTGCCCAGAACAAAACCAGTCAGGAGATCGCAAATGAGTTATTCTTGAGTTGTCGAACGGTCGAGAACCACCGAATGAGCATTGCAAACAAGCTCAATATTCACGGGCATCATAACCTTCTCAGGTTTGCTATCGAAAACAGATCATGCTTGTAGCGACGCCGCAGAGGCCGGCTAATCGCTACTTCCCCACCCCTTGGGGACCTCTACTTAGATAAATAAGTACTACTCTCCATACAGGATAAGTGGACCTCTCTATTTACTTATCGTAAATCTCCGTGTACATTTGTAACCAACCGTCCATTTCTTCCGATGAACATTCTCATTGCAGATGACAACGCAAAAATGCGCGAGACGATCAAGAGCGTTCTTTCGGGCGCAGGAGCGACGTTCCGTCAATGCGGCAACGGACGGGAAGCCGTCCTTGAATACATCCGGGTACACCCTGATTGGGTGTTGATGGACATCCGCATGCCTGAGCTCGATGGTCTCCGTGCAATCGAAGTGATAAAATTGATCGATCCAGATGCCAAGGTGATCATCGTGACGGAGTTCGACGATGAAATATTCCGTTTAGAAGGCCGTAACCTGGGAGTAAGCGGCTATGTGTTGAAATCGAATTTGGTAGAATTGAGAGATCTAATCGTCAAATGTTAACTATTACATCAACTTGTACAACATGGAGGATTCGCCATGAAACACTGTAACACATTTACGATTGCCTCGGCACTCATTGCTGCGGTGCTTTTAGGCTCTACCCCAGCCTGGGGACAGGGTTACTGGGAGCAAACGAACGGGCCTGAAGGAGGCTCGATCTCTTCAATCGTGGTAAGTGGAATCAGCGGTCATGTCTTTGCTGGTGGCCTTGGGGGTATCTTCCGCTCCACAGACGACGGCTTGAGTTGGATTAACCTTCCGTCTGGACTATCTGGAGGCCAATTTCTCGCTGTTAGTCCAGGCGGGGATATTTTTTCGTTGGCCGCTGATCCGACCTCTGTGATGCATTCAACGGATGACGGTGTCAGTTGGACGACAATTGAAGTTGGACTGGCAAACCCTTGGAACATGTGCGTTTTTGCCTTCTGGGGAAGCAGCGAAATTTACGCAGGGATTTATGGGGGCGGCGTTGTTCGTTCCACCGATAATGGCAAGCATTGGACTATGGTCAGCACAGGTTTAACAAATAGTCAAATATGGGCATTCACCATTCGCGCAAACGGAGACCTCTTCGCAGCGACCTCAAGTGGCGTCTTTCGTCTGACATATAATAGCGGCACTTGGTCGTACATGGGTAGTCCAACGCCGGAAGGTGCTCAGTGTCTTGCCTTCGATGCGGCGGGTTCACTGTATTCGGGGTCAGGGAGTACTATTTATGGTGGTCTGTATCGATCTACCAACGATGGAGGAACATGGACAAAAATAGATGTATCAGCGGGCACGGACGAACTGACCGATGTCGGATCGATGTTGATTGATCCCGCTGGAACGATCGTTCTCAGTTCTTCCGGCGGTACTGCCAAGGTCTTTCGATCATCGGATGGAACCAACTGGACTCAGGTAACTGCCGGGCTACCACAAGTTTGGGGCGGTGTAATTGCCCGCTTGTCAACGGGGACACTCCTGCGCGGCTCAATGGCGGGCGTGTACAGATTACCAGACAATGGAAACACTTGGGTGCCATCCTCAGGTGGTATGCGAAATTGCCGCATCGGAAGGATGACTTGCACCACTCACGGTGAAGTGTTTGTTGCAACTTATGGATCCGGTGTGTTTCGAACCACAAACGATGGAGAAGAATGGACCCCCGTTAATAATGGTCTCGATAATTTCGTTGTAAACGATATTGTATCCAATCCCATGGGAGATATTTTTATAACCACGGATAAGGGGGTAATGATGCTGCCCCATGGTCAGACAATCTGGCGATCCGCTAACAGTGGACTGGAAACGGCGCTGGCTCACAGGATGATTGTTAATGAAAACGGTTGGATTTTTGCCGGGACCATATACGGCGGTCTGTTTCGTTCCACCGACAACGGGATGAGCTGGCAGAGTAATAATCCTGCCATTTCAGATCTCAGCTCCTTCGCAATAAATGCAGATGGAAAGATCTATGCGGCTACGGGATTCTCCGGATCTGGCGACTATATCTATCGCTCAACGAATAACGGTGAGACCTGGGAACATCTAACGAACGGAATTACTGATCCCGCGGTCACGGCAATTGCCGAGACCAATAACGGTTCCTTGCTTGCGGGAACACGAACGGCTGGAATTTTCTTATCGATGGATAACGGTGATACGTGGATCCCGTCCAATATGGGTATTGGGTCTTTATCTGTCATTGATTTCTGCAAAGACCAGCACGGACAAATGTATGTAAAGACCGGGGCAGGGATGGAGAGTTCATCGGACAACGGCGCTACTTGGACTTGGTGGGGTGTGGATCTGATATCTATTCAATCTCTGTTACTAAGTCCATACAACACGGTGCTCGCGGGGACATATCGCGGGAGCGTGTACCGCATGGTAAGCCTGGCAGGCCTCGAGTTTAGGTCGACGCAGTCTGGGAACTGGGATGTCCCCGCTACCTGGGAAATGAACATAGGCTCTTCCTGGGTCCCTGCCCCAATGCCCCCGCCCGCTAACGCCGGTCTGATTACGATTCAAAGCGGTCACCAGGTGACAGTTGCAGCTGGAGTTACCATCGAGGGTGCTGCCGTGGTTGTTAATGGTTATTTAAAGGATATCGGTGGTATAACACTCTCGAGTGGCAACTTCACATTCAATAGTGGAAGTACCTATGAGCTTGCACACCAAAGTTCCCCTGGGCTTGGCATTCCGACAGCAACATGGAACACCAGCTCCACCTGCCTGGTGACAGGCCTCACATATGGGATGGATGGATTAAATGCAGTCCAGAATTTCTACAATCTTATTTTCGATTGTCCTAATTGGTGGGCTGCGAACAGCGATCTCGGCTGGGCCAGCGGGAATGTGACGATTGGTGGTGACTTGACGGTCCGGAGCACCGGGCCGGACGGGCCGTTGGCGCTTGGGAAACCCCCGGTGAACTCTACCTTCACCGTCAATATTATGGGCAACCTAAATGTTGGCAGCAGCACGTTACCCAGCGGCAGCACGGTTCGGGTTGCATCTCACAATACCAACGCGGGTAACACTCAAGTCACGGTCAATGTGTATGGGAATGTCAATGTCACAGGCTCCGCGGCCAATGCTCCTTTAACTGTTTTCTATATATCGGGGGGAACCCAAGCCAATTCCGGGACCACGATCTTGAATCTGTATGGCGAATTCTCGATGTCAAACGCGACAATCGGAAACATGAACGGCATGCGAAACGGTGGACGATTTGTCTTCCGCAAATCGGGTACACAAAATCTCACGTGGGTGAATGTCACCCAGACCTCAGGGAGAATATACCTCGAAGTGGCGAGTGGCTCGACCTTACACTTGAATTCCCCCCTGAGCCTGGGGGGGCGATTGACGCTGAGCGGTGGTATAGTTCAATCCTCATCATCCAATATGCTGACCTTTGGTAATTTGCAGGAGCCTTACTATTACCCGGGTTACGTAAGCGGCGGCAGCTCGTCAAGTTACATTGATGGTCCAGTGGCGTACCTGTCATACTACACTGCAGGACTGCCAACCTCTTTCTCGTATCCTCTGGGAAAAGACAACATATACCGCCCAATGCTTTTGACTGTAACAAAAGACGACGTGGACGCCACAACGGACGACGAGGTCTTCACGAAGTACACCGCGGAACTCTTCAATGCCTCGCCTCCGACACGCACCTTGCCCTCCACGCTCAATAGGGTGTCGGCGTCCAGGTATTATAAAATATCCAAGGAACTTCTCGGAAAAGTCACCAGTGCATCTGTGCAGCTGAGTTATGGTGCAGAGGATAATGTGACACAGCCCGAGCTACTCAGGATCGTCAAGGACGACGGTTGTAACAATTGGCTGGATGTAGGAGGTGTTGGATCAGAGCCCGGATCGGGTACGATTACCTCAACAACCAACTTCACATCCTTCGGCGACTTCGCGTTGGGCTATCTTAACCTGCCACCGGTACTCGGCCAGATCGCGGCGCCTGTCGATCCTATTCAGGTCAACATGGTTGTGACCGCAACTGCGACTTTTATTGATCCCGATGATTTGACGGGACCTCACACTGCACTGTGGAATTGGTCGGACGGGACTATCTCTCAAGGAGTGTTGACCTACAGCGGTGGATCTTGCACCGTCACAGGGACACATACGTACGGGGCAGCGGGAGTGTACACGATCGGTCTGACCGTGACAGACAAGTCAGGTGGTTCGGGGGAAGCAACCTATTCCTATGTAGTCGTTTTCAATCCGGTCGGCGGGTTTGTCACCGGAGCCGGTTTGATCGTCTCCCCTGCCGGAGCATATCGCCCCACTCCTGCGCTGACCGGTAAGGCGAGTTTCGGCTTCGTGTCAAAGTATATACACGGAGCTACAGTCCCGACGGGAAACACAGAATTTCAATTCAAGATGGCGAATCTGAAGTTCGTCAGCACCAGTTATCAATGGCTGGTGGTTGCAGGTTCAAAGGCGCAGTTCAAAGGACACGGGACAATAAACGGAGAAGGTGAGTACGGCTTCATGGTGACTGCTATCGATGGAGCGGTGGCTGGCGGAGGAGCTCCGGATCTGTTTCGCATCAAGATCTGGGAGACTGTCGGATCAGAATCAGTCATTTACGACAATCAGTATGGGGAAGATGAGACCTCAAATGCAGCGACGGAATTGCTTGGTGGATCAATTATGATCAGATCATCGGGGCTTGGTGCCGTAGCAAACCCCCAATTCGGAGATGAACGAAAGATTCCGACAGAATACGCTCTCAGTCAGAACTACCCCAATCCATTCAATCCCGTCACAAGATTGATGTACGAGTTACCTGCGGATAGCAAGGTGTCACTGTGCATCTACAACATGCTCGGTCGGGTGGTGGCAATTCTTGCCGACGGCATTGAATCTGCCGGCTATAAACAAGTCGAATGGAACGCCTCTAACTTCGCAAGTAGCGTGTATTTCTATAAGCTGCATGCTGTGAGTGTGAAAGATCCGGGTAAGATGCTTACGAGTGTGAAGAAGATGCTTCTTGTGAAATGACTCGATGAACAACATCCTCCCAAGGTTTTGTGGAAGAGAAAACCCCAATCAATTCGGTTGGGGTTTTTCATTTCAACCTGGTCAGGATTAAAAATCACAAAGATGTAGAATGGCCCCGAGTCGATTGTCGGGTTTGTCGCGGTGGGGGAAAATGTTCCCCTGATTCTCCGCCCCCGGGGGGAAAAACCATGTAAATCCATCCTTTGGCTCATGGGGTTCGTGTAAAAATTCCACCAGGTATCGATCCCCCGACGTGTTCTGTCTCAAAACCCGGCCCCGCGGGCCTTGACAATAAAAAACAGATATCCGATATTAAGAGAGAAGTATCATCCTCTCCGTTTCACATCATGCATGCGGGGAGGCGGTTGACAACATCACTATCATATGAACCGACGTTCTTTCCTCACACCAGTATCGATCCACAGGCAGAAGTCAGGGGGTGACCGGCAGATTGCCGGTGACCGGCAGGCCGGCGGTTCCCGCCAGAACATCAGTCCGTATGCGAACAAAACGCTGCCGAGGGTAGCGCGTACGACCTCGGGTTTGGAACCCTACACGGGGCCATGGGGATACGATCAGGCGGCTCACCTTCTGCGCAGGACGTTATTCGGCGCAGATTACGTCACCTTCAACGCCATGGCGGCAAACACCATGCAGCAGATCGTCTCGCAATTGCTTCAGGACCAGCCCGCTCCCGCTCCCCCTGTCAACGTCAATTCGAAGGATGTTGACGTGCCGATCGGGCAGACGTGGGTGTTCTCACCGCTGCTCGATTCAAACGGATACAATCCGAACAGCTCACGGATTCTGTCGCTGAAGGCATGGTGGATCGGCCAGATGCTCAACCAGGGGGTTTCGCTTGTCGAGAAAATGACACTCCTGTGGCACAATCATCTGGCGACAGAGACGAGCGTCATTGGTGACGCAAGATTCTGCTACAAGCACAACGCGTTGCTCCGACAGTTTGCGCTCGGCAATCTGAAAGAGCTTGTCTACCAGGTCACCATTGATCCCGGCATGCTGATTTATCTCAACGGGAGCACGAACACGGCATCCCATCCGAATGAAAACTACGGGCGTGAACTGCAGGAGCTCTTCACCATCGGGAAGGGGGTTGAGATTGCGCCGGGGGACTACACCTACTACACGGAGACAGACGTCCAGGAGGCGGCGAAGGTCCTGACCGGGTGGCAGGTCAACCAGACCACCATCAGTTCCGTGTTCAACTCGACCAGGCATGACGCGAGCGTGAAGCAATTTTCGGGCGACTACCAGAACACCATCATACTGGGGAAGCTCACTGCCGACCGGCCGAATGAAATTGACGATCTTCTCACGATGATCTTCAATGAGGTGGAGACGGCCAAGTTTTTCGCGAGAAAGCTCTACCGGTGGTTTGTCTACTATCTCATTGACGACACGGTGGAAGCGAACGTCATTGCGCCTCTTGCCGGGATCCTCCAGTCGAACAATTACGAAGTCAAGCCCGCATTGCAGGCCCTTTTATCGAGCGCGCACTTCTACGATCCGGTCAACATCGGCTGTGTCATCAAAAATCCGGTCGATCACGCCGTCGGAACATGCCGGTTGTTCGGAGTCGGGTTCCCCGGTTCGACCGATGTCATTGACCAGTACGCCATGTGGAGTTACCTGCGGACAGAGGCTGCGGTGATGCAGCTTGATCCTGGCGATCCGCCGAACGTTGCCGGCTGGCCGGAATACTACCAGGAACCGCAGTTTTACGAACTCTGGATCAACACCGACACGCTTCCGGTACGGAACCAGTTTACCGATACGATGATTCTGAGGGGTCACACATCCAACGGGAACACCAGCATCATCGATCCGATCGCCTTTGTGGAGCAGCTCTCGGATCCAGGCGATCCCAACCTCATCGTCACCGAATTCGCCCGATTGCTCTTCCCCATCCAGCTGACCTCAAACCAGATGGCGTTTCTGAAGGAGACGCTGCTCCCCGGTCTGCCGGACTACGAATGGACGGTCGAGTGGACCACCTACACACAAGATCCCACCAACACGACGAAACTCAATGCGGTCAAGAGCAAGCTTCAGGCCCTGCTCAAGTTCATGATGGAGATGCCTGAATACCAGCTGATGTAGCGAGGGTGCCCGATGAAGCGCAGAGATTTTCTCCAGAAAGCCGTCCCCGTATCCGTACTTCCGTTCTTCATGCATGGATTCACGCTGCGTGCATACGGGCGCTCGCCGCTTCTCGAGGCACTTGCCGCGTCGGCGGCGGCGACCGATCACGTGCTGGTCCTCATCCAGCTCAACGGGGGGAACGACGGGTTGAACACGGTAATTCCGCTGGACGAATATCCGGCGATCATGTCCGCCCGTTCGAACATCGCGATAGCTGAAAGCAAGGTCCTGAAGCTGACAGATGCGACGGGGCTGCATCCGGCCATGACGGGGATGCAGTCGCTTTACAACGAGGGGAAGCTCTGTATTGTGCAGGGCGTCAGTTACCCCAATCCGAACTTTTCCCATTTTCAGGCCACCGACATATGGCTCACCGGCGAGAATTCAGACCAATCGCTCACGACGGGGTGGCTCGGAAGGTATCTCGACCAGGAATATCCCGGTTATCCCGGATCGTATCCCAACAGCGGAATGCCGGACCCCCTGGCGATACAGATCGGCGCGGTGGTATCGCCGGGGTTGCAGGGACCGGCGGTCTCGATGGGGATGGCGATCACGAGCCCCGGCTCATTTTACCAGCTGGCGACCGGGGCGGTTGACGCCGCGCCGGACACGCCTGCCGGTCACGAGCTCACATTTTTGCGGGAAGTCGTGCAGCAGACGGATCAGTATGCAACGGTGATCCAGGCTGCGGCCTCCCGGGGAAAAAACGCCTCCCCGCTCTACCCTGCACCGGGGACAAACGCGCTTGCCGATCAATTAAAGATCGTGGCCCAGCTGATTGCGGGGGGCTTACAAACGCGGATTTACGTCGTCAACCTGGGCGGTTTTGACACGCACTCGGCGCAGGTCAGCAGCACGGGCGGCACCGACACCGGGGCTCATGCCACCCTCCTCGGCAAGCTCTCGGTGGCAATCAGTGCATTCGAGGATGACTGTGTCAGGCTCATGCTGCAGGAACGGGTTCTCGGGATGACCTTTTCGGAATTCGGACGAAGAATACTTTCAAACGCGAGTGCGGGGACGGACCATGGCACGGCTGCGCCGATGTTCATCTTCGGGAAATACATGAATCAGGGGATCATCGGGGTGAATCCCCAACTGCCGGCTGTTCCGACGGTGGGTGACAACATCCCGATGCAGTATGATTTCCGGTCGGTTTACGCCTCGATCCTTTCGCAGTGGTTCGGTGTGGAGAGTGCGGAACTCAGCGCGGTTCTCCTGCAGGACTTCCAGACCCTGCAGATCATCCATCCGGCGGTCTGGGTGCCGCCGCACAAGTTCGATCCGCGGTTCCCGGAGCCGAGCGATACCTCTCAAGGGGGGAACGGGCAGAGTGTGCCGGGCGGCATCGGGTTGATGCAAAACTACCCGAATCCCTTCAACCCGACCACCGTCATAACATTTCAATCGGCCGGATCGTATCTGGAGCTCCGGGTTTACGACGAGGCCGGGAGGGAGATTGCGACGCTTGCCGAGGGCGTCTACGCGGCGGGTGAGCACCAGGTCACGTTCAATGCAAACGGGCTACCGAGCGGACGATATTTCTACCGGCTGACGAGCGGGGGGTATCAGCAGGTCAGATCGATGACATACATCAAGTAAGGCTGTTACCTCGACTCCGTCACGCGGAGAAGGACGACGCCGTGGTACGGCACCTCTGTTGAAAATTCCCCGTTAAAAGATCCCAGGTCCTTCTGCCGCCACAGGTCGCGGGCGCTGAATCCCCCCTTCCACCCGAGTTCGGAAGAGGTCAGTGTGGCACGCTCCCGGGGTTTTCTTTCCCAATCGAAGTAATCCGCCGGTGACTTACCTTTTGCGCCTCCGGCATTAAACAAACCGACGGCCTTGGAACCATCCTCAAGGTCCTTCACCCAGACCTGGATGCCGTCGTTATCGGAAACCCTCACGGCCTGTTTCCCCATCGGATCCTGGTTAATATCGATCACCTCGTCATTGGTGAGGAGGCTTTTTGTAAAATCATCGAGCCGAGAGAGGTCGCATCCGATGAGCAGTGGTGCGGCCAATAGGCTCCAGAGGCTGATATGCGTATATTGTTCATCGGGGGACAATCTGGTCGGGTGAAGGTTGGGACCCCAGCCGACATTGCCGACGACGAGCATATCGGGATCATTCCAGTGGCCGGGTTCCGCGAACTTCTCATGGCCGGCCTGGCTGAAGCCTATGCCTGACATACTCGGCCAGGAATCGTTGATGTCGCCTGTCGTCCGCCAGCAATTCCCGCCCACGCTGGCGCCCCACTCCCAGACATTTCCCATACCGTACTGGCAGAGGCTATACACGATATCCCGTCTGACGCGGTCAAGCGCCTCACGCATGACGCTATACGGTTTTTTCAGTTCCGCGAGTTCCCTGTTCCTGGCGATCTTCCCATACGAGCACCAGTCATACTTCAGGTAATCGACGCCCCACTCGGCGAAGCGCGAGGCATCCTGTGTTTCGTGCTGGTAGCAGGCGGTATAGCCCGCGCAGGTCAGCGGGCCTGGTGAGGAATACATACCCAGTTTCAGACCCTTCGTGTGGACATAATCGCTCAGGCCCTTCATATCGGGGAATTTCCTGTTGGAATTGATCCTTCCGCGGGGATCGCGGGGCTCGCCCATCGTCATCGAATCCGTGGAATTCGGTTTTATCATCCAGCAATCGTCGATATTGACATAGGTCCAGCCATGATCGATCAGGCCGGAAGCTGCCATGGCATCGGCTGCCGCGCGGACTTTTTTATCATCGACCGCTTCTGCCCAGCAGTTCCAGCTGTTCCAGCCCATGGGGGGTGTCAGGCAGATACGGGGACCTGCGACAATGCGGAGTTCCCTTGTCGCGGTGCCAAGATCGTTCCTGGCGTGGAGGAGGACGGTATACTTCCCCTCACCTGCGAGTGACCCGGTCATCACCCCTGTTTTTTCATCGAGTGACAGCCCCTGCGGGAGGTTATCCGCGCTGAAGAGAATCGGGCGTTTACCGGTTGCCGCAACAGTATAGAGGAAAGGATTTCCCGGCCTGACGCCGAAAATCCGTGCGCCATGGATCTCGGGAACGTCGGGGGAAGGCGGGGTAAGGATATAGGGAGACACATTGAGGGCGGTCGTCATCGCACCCGGTTCAAGCGGTTCAGTGAGTTCGATCCGGGCGTCGCACCAATCGGCGTGGTCATAATCGATCCCGTCGCCCGCATCGGTGACGAGCAGGCCCAGGAGGCGGACATTGCGGATATCGGCATCGACCGATTTGGCGGGATCGTTTTTTCTCATCACGCCGCTCTGCCAGAGCACCTTTTTGTCCCCCAGGACAAAGAATTCGACTGAAGCCGGGCCTGTTCCGACCTCATCGTCGACGCCGACCCGTGCCTGGAAGCTTCTCCCCTTCCCGTCAAGATTCAGGAGGAAGGTACTGATGGCGTGGGTACCGACGCCGCGTATAAATTTTTCCCCGGCGACGGTCAGGGGATTCCCATCGACGGACAATTTCGCCCGGGATTCGCCCCAACCCGCACGCATCGTCGAGAGGTCAAGTTCGTCCAGGGAAACCGTTTGGGCATACGCCCGGGTGAGACAGCAGAGAAGGCAAATGATAAAGGTGGCGATTTTTTTCATGGCAGCTCCGATCGTTGTTCTGATTCGAGATGATTTATGCATCATGAAAAGGAGGAAAACGGATTATCCGGTGAAGGTGCATATTCTCTGACCCGGGGAAGACGGCAAATCCGGCCAAAACGGGACCCCCGGAACAGTTCAGCACAACAGGGAGAAAACCTGCGCACCCATGGTACAAAAATAATTCATGAATTAAAAATTTATAATCCGTTATACAGCAAGCAGGTAGGGGGATGAAGAAATTTTAACTTGACTTCGCAGACCTCGGATTCTATCTTGAAGGTGAGACATGTATAACAATATCAGGAGCTACTATGAAAAAATTCCTGAGTATCATGCTGCTTTCGTTCTTCGTATACTGCTTCACCCCGGCATCCCTGCAGGCGCAGGGGAGGTTTGAGGGTGGATTCGCGATCGGTGAACCGACCGGTTTTTCATTCGATTACCAGATAAACCGGATGCATGCGGTTGACGGGGCGTTCGGTTTTTCACCTGCGGATCAGTACAGAATCCACGCCGATTACCTCTGGCTGGCATACCCGTTGAATGACCAGAATTTCAGCCTTTATTACGGCGTCGGCGGTGTTGTCGGATTCGGCAGGACCACGGGTGTCTTTTTCGTGGACCAGAACGAATTCTTCGTCAGGGAACGAGAACCGGGCTTTGGTGCCAGGGTACCCCTGGGGGTATCGTACCTCATACCCCGGTCACCCGTCAACCTCTACATGGAGGTCGCCCCGACGATTATCGTCACCAATCCAAGCGGAGTCGGGCTTGACGGGGGTTTAGGAATCCGGTTCATATTCTAGTCCCCCGCGCGAGGATTATTTCATAAGAATCAGCCTGACTGAACCCGAAAAGCCGTTTCGGGGATCAGAGACTGATGAAGCATCGAGCCTGCAATAATAGATCCCGGAAGGCCGGCTGCCACCCCTCCACTCAACCGACCGGTATCCGGCCTCCAGGATCGCATCGACAAGCGTCGCAACACGGCGACCGAGAACGTCATACACCGCAAGTCTAACCTGAGCCCTCACCGGCAGATCAAAATCTATCACCGTGGAAGGATTGAACGGATTCGGGTAATTTTGTGCGAGCCGGAACCGGTCAGGAATTGCACCATGGGTGTCGAAGCTCAATCGGACATCCGAATGATCATCCTGGATCACGACGCCTCCCGGCATCTTGCCAATATCCCATTCACGACCGTTTACCAGGAGAGAAGTGGAAATCCGGTTGTCCCGGACGTCGGTGCTGAGGGAAACCGGATATGAAGCGGATGAGATCAATATGGGGATATCGCCGCGGGGGCCGGGTGAAGCATAATACGCACCGGTGCCAAAACGGACATCGAAGCCTCCATCGGGGGGAACCGGGGGAAGCTGGCAATCGGCGGGCGGCTGATCGGCGCCGAAATAGAGTTTACACTCATTTCCGGCCGCATCATGAAAATGAAGGACATTCACGCCCGACATAAACTCCCGGGTATGAGGGCGCGGACGAAGTCCGGATGATGTTCCGAGAAAAAGGCTGCCTGACTGATTGACCTTGACCCAATATCCATAGCC
>JAWOKN010000013.1:0-3806 GCA_033854175.1 Bacteroidota bacterium
CGAATCCGTTACCTAACCCCCTAAAAGGAAGACCCGAAATGATGACGATTGAAGGAAGAGTTTGGAAGTTTGGGGCGGATGTGGATACGGATGCCATCATTCCGGCCTGTTACCTGAATCAGTCCGACCCGAAAATACTTGCAAAATATGCGATGATCGATGAGCGCCCTGAGTTCATCAAGAATGTAAAAAAGGGGGACATTCTCGTGGCCGATAAGAATTTCGGCTGTGGCTCATCGCGTGAACATGCGCCACTCGCATTGAAGGCGGCGGGGATCTCTTGCATCATCGCAAAGACTTTTGCGAGGATCTTCTACCGGAACGGACTCGACCTCGGGCTTCCCCTTTTGGAATCAGCAGAGGCATCTGAAGCGATTGAAGAAGGGGACCGGGTTCGAGTAAACCTCAATACGGGTGAAATCTTAGACCTGACTCAAAAGAAAAAATTCTCCGCAAAACCAATCCCACCATTCATGCAGGAACTAATCAAAGACGGCGGCCTCATCCGCCACCTCAAGAAAAAGGCACTAAAGCGAAAGACAACTTAGATAGGATTGTTGTTAGCATCTGCCTTCCACCCGCCATTAGTCTGAATTGACACACAGCCAAAATCTATATAACATACTTGCAGTTTCAGGATCAGCTTAAAAATAAATGTTGGCCAGATAACAGGAGGCAATACTGTGACGACAAGAGAAGACATATGTGATTGGGTTGTAGAGGCACTAAAAGCTCTCGGCGGCAGTTCCAGGATTGTTCCAATATGCAAATACATTTGGAAACACTATGAGGCGGAATTAAGAAGTTCGGGAGACATCTTTTACACATGGCAATACGACGTCCGATGGGCCGGACAACAAATCCGAGATCAAGGAATATTGAAGCCAGTAAATAACAAGCGTAATACCCCGTGGGAACTAAAGAAAAAATAGGCCAACAAATCACTCCAGTGGATGGGTTACAGTCACCGCTGAGTTCAGTCGTTCGCGATGGATGTGGGGTCAGACTTAGTTATTGAGTTTGGTTGAAGATATACCAGATGGAGAATCGGCTGCACCGGGTCGCCGATAAACCCGCCTCCCGGTGAGCTTTGTCGTTAGCCTTCGTGAATGAATATAAAGAAAATGGTATACTACTACCGGAGGTGCGAGACCATGACGAGAATCCAGAAATTGGAGCGCGAGATCCAAAAGCTCAATCCGGAAGAACTCGCCAATCTTCGGGATTGGTTTCGCAAGTACGATGCGGACGCGTGGGATCGACAGATTGAAGAGGATGTCCGCCGAGGAAGACTCGATAGTTTGGCAGAAGGGGCCTTAACATCCCATAAAACTGGAAGGACAAAACAACTTTGAAGCATTTTGCCTCACCTGCCTTCTGGGAATGTTACGAACGGCTTCCAGCAAACGTCCAAGAACAAGCGGACCGGTGCTTTGAACTCTTGAAGGCAAATCCCCGACATCCCTCCCTCCACTTTAAAGTAATCGGAGAATATCGGTCAGTCCGAATTGGCCTTCATTACCGTGCGCTTGGAGTCGAGGTCTCCGGTGGATTAATCTGGTTCTGGATTGGATTACATTCTGAGTATGACAAAATGATGGGCTAACAAATTAATATTGGCGACGGGGAATAGGCCCGTCACCTTTTAGCACAGGCCGATGACTCCGCGCCCTGTTTCTTCGTTGGAACCGTCTTGTGTAAGGAGAACGATGATGGATCTCAGGATTCGCAATGCCACCGTGAATGATTCCGAATTTCTTGCGTGGCTCATTTTGACTGCCGGGAGGGCGCACGTGAAACGAGGCATATGGGAAGTTGTCCTTAATCAACCTGAAGATAATTGTCTGAAGTTTCTAGAGCTTTTGACGATTACCAATACCCGCCATTTGTTTCATCACTCTTGCTATCTAATAGCAGAAACCGAATCAGGTCCTGTATCCGGGCTTGGCGGCTATGATCCTGATACTCAGGGCTACCCCAGACTCCTCGAAGCCCTGCCCGAAGTTTATGAGAAACTAGGAAAACTTCCCGGCAAGGAGATGAGCGCCGGGCAACCGCCAAGAATTACGGCGTGCATCCCGCCTTCGGTCCAAGGGGCTTGGGTGATCGACAGTGTCGCGACAATTCCTGCATTTCGTAGAAGAGGCATCGTTGACAGATTACTGGACAACATACTCGATACGGGACGAAGAAAGGGTTATCGTCGGGCCCAGATTTCGATATACATAGGGAATACCCCGGCACAGCGTGCCTATGAAAAACACGGCTTTAGACTGCTCGACGAATGGCCTGACCCGTACTTTCAAAAAGAAATTGGGTCCCCCGGCATGGCCCGTTTGATCTGTGACCTTGTGAACACAAACTAAGGTTCCAACAAGAAGCTGGAGCCGATCCAATAGGCCGCATGTCACTCGCACCGGTAGATATATGAAAAGAATCTTCCCCGATCCTACGCACAGTGGTGGTAATACTCCTCGGGACAATCGTTGCGGTATTTGTTGGAGGGAAATGGTTATTTGAATATCTTGAAACCTCTGAATCTTCCTTTGACACATATCAACAACTCCGAGAATCGGAACTCATTGGTAAAGGCTGGGTGCCAAACTTCATTCCGAGGTCTGCTCACGACATACATGAAAGACATAAAGTCGACGTAGGGCGCGTAAATGTGAGGTTTCGTTTTCGTCCTGGCGACACAAAGGAGATAGAAGCAAATTGTACAATGGTAAAGACCGACGATACCAATACAAAGCACTATCGTTGCAAACATGGCGACGACATTGTTGTTGTGAGGCTCGGCGCCGACGGTGGGGGCGAAATACTGAGTGAATAACACTTATCTAACCGTTGCATCAATCTGACGCGGATTAGCCGCGTCAGGTTTTGGGATTTGGTGGTTGCACGCGCAGGTTATACAAATCGTTATGTCTATAAAAGAAGTCGCCACTGGTGTGGTACATAGTGTCCCCGCGGACCTGCAAAGGACCCTCACTGCTGACAGTGCTGCACTAGCAGTATGGGAGGATATTACGCCACTCGCGCGTAACGAGTGGATTTGCTGGGTTGAGGACGCCAAGAAGCCGGAAACAAGGCTCAGACGAATAGAGAGAGTGCGCACGGAGCTAATAGAGGGTATGCGCCGGCCTTGCTGCTGGCCTGGTTGCCCCCACCGAGGAAGAATACGCAAGCGTGCCCACAAGTCTGAATCGCAACAGAAACCACATCAGACATAACAAGCCAATGGTAGGTAGCCTCGGCCCGCGGCGGCCTCGCACCCACACTGGCGGATCGCCGATGAATCAGACTCCCGTGAACCTTTACGTGAGCCAAGAGGGATTATGAATGACTCGTCCAACAACGTTTCTGGGTGTGAGCACTGTTGGCCTGACGCCGCTGATGCGGCGTGGAAGGCCAGACGGGTACACGTAGCTGAGCTGATAGATGAATCCCATTATCACGTCATGATACTTGCCTGCCCACAATGCGGGCAGCAGTTCCTTTGGGTATTCACTGAAATGATTGATTGGTCAGAGGGTGACGACGCGCAATATTGGGCAGTTGTACCGATCACAGAGAGCGAATCTGCTGAATTAGCACGCCGTGGCTCCGAATTGACTGAAACTGAAATTAGTTCATTCGGGTCGAACAGGCGATCCCTCTTGAGGAATTACCCTACAGGGAAGGGTCCTTCCGAATGTTGGGGCAAAGGAATAAGGGTAGGTCCCCATGATTAATTACATTCATCCAAAATGTTTAGCTGGAGATTGAGAATCCCAACGGGATTAAGCTCTACTGCCTATTTATAG
>JAWOKN010000014.1:0-40944 GCA_033854175.1 Bacteroidota bacterium
GTCACAACTCATTCTCCCGAAGCATACCGGTATTACTTGAACGGCATGGAATACATGTATAAGCTTTATCTTGCCGAAGCGCATGATCAATTCCTGAAGGCGGTTGCTCTTGATTCTACATTTGCCATGGCATACTACGGGCTCGCGATTAGCGCCGGATCAGCACCTTCAGCTGCTAGGCCTTTTTTAGAGAAAGCGCTCCGTTATTCCGACCATGCCACGACTCAAGAGCGAGGATTTATCCAAGCATTTGCCTCCCTTCTCTGGAGTAGTAATACGTCGGACGGCATTCATCAGCTCCAGGACTATATCACCCGCTACCCCGATGACAAGGAAGGTCACATGAACCTCGGAGGCATGGCATATAGTCTGAGGGACTATGAGATGGCGATAACTGAATTATCAAAAGTCATCGATCTCGATCCATACTACAAGTTGGCGTACAACATTCTTGCCTATGCGTACGACGGTAAAGGGGATTTCGATAAATCGCTTGAGGCAATCGACAAATACATATCGTTGGCACCCGAGGAACCGAATCCATATGACACGCGCGGTGATCTCTACGCAAAGCATGGGAATTTGGCCGAAGCAATCAACTCGTACCGCCGCGCACTTGCAATCAAAGCAGATTTTTCAAGTACGAGCGCAAAACTTACGAGAATGTTTATTTATATGGAGGATTATTCAAGGGCGGACAGCATCATCCGGGTGCTTGCAAAGAGTTCCCGGTCGGGTGAGCGCGTATCCGGGATGTGGACCTATGCTGGACTCCTCGCCTACCAGGGAAAGTTTGGTGCTGCCCAGAGATATTTGAAGAGTGTTGCGGCGACAGTGGATAGCTCATGGCCGCCTGAGAGGCAGTATCGGTTGCAGTATGCACGTGAATGCGTTGCAAGTTTGGCCAAAGACTATTCCACGGCGATCGAGGCGGCCAGTCTGGCCGTGCGGATATTGCAGAAGAGCAACCTGGGTGCACCCGTATTTCAAAGGCCGCAGTACATCTACTTCCTCACCTTGGGGGGACAAACGGCCAAAGCGGAAGAGATTGCCGAGGAGCTGCGCGTGGATATTCTGAAAACGGGAGATTCATCCCTGATAGGTGCTTATTGGATCGCGCGCGGCTGTATCGAGCGTAGGAAAGGAAATGCGTCAGCATCGCGGGCGGCAATTCTGCGCGGTGCCGAGAATAAAATTATTCGCGGCGAGCCGAGTATCCGCTTTTTGCTGGGGCGGACGTACCTGGACGGCAATGAACTTGGTGCAGCAGTATCGGAATTCGAAAAACTGGCAACAAATTATCTGGATCCCCCCCGGCTCTTTGAGATAGGACCGCAGATCTATTATTACCTCGGCATCGCCTACGAGCGGTCGGGATTGACTGAAAAGGCCATCGGTCAATACGAGACTTATGTAAGAATCCTCAAGAACGCAGACACCAGCATCCCCGAAGTCGGCGATGCCCAGCGCAGGTTGACGAATCTGAAGAATAAAGCTTAGACCCCTGATCACCCAGGCAGACTTTCATCTTCGGGGATGAAGACGACTTAGGATCGAAAATATCCCAAGCCCTGCCTGACGCATGTCGGGCGCAGCTCAGGATGTAACCGATGTCAGAACGGATCATCGTGTCCGTGATCCCTGCGGGTAGTGGGGGGGATGGTTGCAGGTGGGTTTATGGATGATGGTCATGAGAACTCTTCAGCATGCTCGCCTGATTTCCTTTAATCCGGCGAGAATTCGCAGATGGATTGAGATTTCATTCTATGTTCTCACCTGATCCCGGGTTCAAATCCATGCACACCGGCACATCCCGGCCGGAGTCAAACGGCGGATGTTGATTTGACCGGTGATAAAATATCCTCATCCACCTCCGTGGTCATCCCAGGCATCACAGCTGCACAACCGCGAACTCTCCTCGACGACCCATCACGGACCGGCGTAAGGCAGAAAGTGTGATTTACCACATACGACCTGTCATTTTCCTTGAAATTTTCGCAATTTAGGTTGCATCTTTGATTTGATTTACGTACCTTTAGCTTCGTTCATTGATTTACCGAACCATCAGAAGGATAATATGTATGGCAGATAATAACAGCATCCTGGTTGTGGATGACGAAGACGCCCTCCGAACTGTTCTGAGCACCGAACTTGCGAGTGCTGGATACAAGGTTGGAACTGCCACTGATGGTGATGAGGCAATTTCGGAGGTCCAGAATAAAAAATTCGATCTGATCCTGCTCGATATCAAAATGCAGCGGGTCGACGGTTTTGAAGTGCTGAAGTTTGTGAAGAAGAATTATCCTGGAACCAAAGTGATCATGTTGACCGGATTTGCTGATCTGAAAAACGCCATTGAATCAAAAAAGCTCGGAGCGGAGGACTTCGTCAGCAAACCGTATGATCTTGTGGATCTTTTGACCACGATTGAGCGTGTCCTGAGTGAATAGCCCCCCGCTTTATTGCATCTGACACCTCACGATGCCGAAGCGTTACAAAATCCTGATTGTCGACGATGAGATAGGTTTTACGGCGATACTGCAGGAGGAGCTGCAGGATTTGGATATTTTTGAGGTCGACCTTGCCGCGGATGGCGCCGAGGCCATTAATCTGATCCAGAAAAACCTCTACGATGTCGTTCTCCTTGACATGAAAATGCCCCGCGTCGGGGGCCTCGAGGTTCTCGAGTTCATTCAGGAACACTCACCCTCCAGCCAGGTGATCATCCTTTCCCAGTTCGCCGATCTCAAGATGGCGGTCGAGACCACGAAACTCGGTGCCTATGAAGTGCTGAGCAAACCGTATGATTTCGACCAGGTGGAGCAGACAATCCGCCGGGCCATCGAGAGGAAAAAGCTGGATATTGACAACACGCTTCTCAAACGGGTCATCCCGCAGGCAGAAATCATCGGACAGAGTAAGGAGATCCTCCAGCTCAAGGAGACGATCATGAAGATCGCTGACAGCGATTCGATGATCCTCATTTACGGTCCAAGCGGAACGGGGAAGGAGCTTGTCGCAAATCTCATTCACAAGAACAGTCCCCGCAGGGACCGGCCCTTCGTTCCGGTAAATTGTTCCTCCATCCCCGATGCGCTCCTTGAAAGCGAACTTTTTGGTCATGAAAAAGGCGCGTTTACCAATGCCTATTCTGCCAAACCGGGTCTGGTGGAGGTGGCCAACGGCGGAACCCTTTTTCTGGACGAGGTGGGCGATATCAGCCCCGTGATCCAACCCAAATTGCTGCGCTTTCTAGAAACGGGTGATTTCAGGAGAGTCGGGGGTACAAATGAACTCAAGGCTGATGTCAGAGTTCTCTCCGCAACAAACAAGAATCTGCAGGAGGAGGCGAGAGCCGGCCGGTTCAGGGATGATCTGTTGTATCGGCTGAATGTGATAACGCTGCGGGTGCCTCCGCTCAAGGATCACCGCGAAGACATCCCACTGCTGGTCGAGCATTTCCTCAAAATGAAGGCAAAATCCAAAGAACCCAAGAAGATGTCTGACGGGGCTCTCCAGGCGCTCTTGACGTATGAATGGCCGGGGAATGTTCGCGAGCTTGAGCACATCATTGAGGGAGCGATTCTCCTCTCGGCGGGTGACTGTATTCAGGTTGATGATCTCCATCTGAACGAGCGCCAGAGCGAACCCATCCCCACCTCGCTCACGATCGAAGAGATCGAAAAACAGCATATCCGGAAGGTTCTGAAACTGTTTAACGGTAACCGCAAGAAGACTGCCGAGGCCCTGAATATCAGTGAAAAGGGTCTCTATTTAAAGATAAAAGAGTACAATCTTTCGGATACTTAATGTTCTTTATGATGGGAGGTCTGCAAGTCACTTATTCTGGTTGACTTTCCGTCAGGATTTTCTTACTATTGTCTCATTCTAATGTGTTTTGCGCCCTATGTTCTTTGTTGAGGAACGGGGCGTTTATTGTAATGAGTCGAAAGACCCTCCCATGGAAAAATTTCAAGGCGTCGATTATTATCAGCTGGAGAGCCTTTTGAGTGAGGAGGAAATCCTCGTTCGGGATACGGTACGGGAATTTGTTGACGACAGGGTTCTGCCGATCATTGAAAAACACAACCGGGCCGGGACATTTCCGCTGGAGCTCGTGAGATCCATGGCTGACCTGGGGATGTTCGGTTCCACGTTGCCGGCGAAATATGGTTGCGCTGAAATGAACAACGTCGCCTATGGTCTGGTGATGCAGGAACTCGAACGGGGAGACAGCGGCGTTCGCAGTTTTGCCTCCGTGCAGAGCGCTCTGGTGATGTATCCCATCTACACGTTCGGATCCGATGCGCAGAAGGAGTTCTGGCTGCCAAAGCTTGCTGACGGCTCGCGGATCGGCTGTTTCGGGCTTACCGAACCCGATTATGGTTCAAATCCCGGTGGGATGATCACGCGCGCCGAGGAAAAGGGGGACGGCTACGTGCTGAATGGCGCCAAGATGTGGATCACCAACGGAACTATCGCTGATGTCGCGGTGGTGTGGGCGAAGCTGAACGGTGTCATCCATGGATTCCTCGTTGAGAAGGGGACGAGGGGATACACTGCGCCCGAAATGACGGGGAAGCATTCGCTGAGGGC
Source organism: Bacteroidota bacterium (assembly GCA_033854175.1). Classification (GTDB taxonomy): domain Bacteria; phylum Bacteroidota; class Ignavibacteria; order UBA10030; family SZUA-254; genus DATKPE01. Next base: position 4,597 of record JAWOKN010000014.1, read on the forward strand.
GTCGGTGACGTCGGAACTGGTCTTTGAGGATTGTCTGATCCCCCGGCAGAATATTCTCCCCAAGACCGATGGATTGAAATCACCACTGATGTGTCTGAACCAGGCGCGGTACGGGATTGCCTGGGGTGCCATCGGTGCGGCCATGGCTTGTTATGAATCCGCGCTGAACTACGCGAAATCGAGAATTCAGTTTGGCAAACCGATCGCGTCATATCAGATGACGCAGGAAAAGCTTGTCTTCATGCTGACCGAAATCACCAAGGCACAGCTCCTCTGCCATCAGCTCGGCCGCATGAAGGACAAGGGTACTCTCCGCTTTCAACAGGTTTCGCTCGCAAAACGGAATAACGTCTCCCAGGCGCTTGAGATTGCCAGGGTCGCCCGTGAGATTTTCGGCGCCAACGGCATACTCGATGAATATCCCGTGATGCGTCACTCGGCAAATCTCGAGGCGGTCAAGACCTACGAAGGCACCCATGAAATGCACACACTGATCATCGGCGAGGATATTACGGGTATACCAGCCTATGTCTGAATGCCGATGATGGATCCTTATGATCAACATTGAAACGGCCGGATATGAAGAAATTTATTGGTGAAGGAATAACCTACGACGATGTGCTGCTCGTACCGCGGAAATCCTCCGTCCTCCCCCGCGATGTGGACGTCGCGACGAAACTTTCGCGGCACATCCCGATCAATATTCCGATCGTGTCGGCGGCGATGGATACCGTGACTGAGGCGGGGCTCGCCGTTGCACTTGCCCGGGAAGGGGGTATCGGGATACTCCATAAAAACATGAGCATCGAGCGTCAGGCTGCGGAAGTCGACCAGGTCAAGCGTTCGGAAAGCGGGATTATCCTTAAACCGGTGACCATCTACGCACATCAGACGGTGGGTGATGCTCAGGATCTCATGAGTAAATTCCAGATTTCCGGTATTCCCGTCATTGATGAGGAGGGAAAGCTGATCGGGATTGTCACGAACCGGGATCTGCGTTTTCAGCCCAACCGCTCACTCAGAATCGAGGCGGTGATGACCAGTGATAAGCTCATCACGGCGCCGGTTGGAACCACACTGGAGCGGGCTGAGAGGATTCTTCAGAACCACCGGATTGAAAAGCTGCCCGTTGTGGATAAGAAGGGTCATCTGGTCGGTCTGATCACGTTCAAGGATATCCAGAAGAAAAAACACCATCCGTTTGCCTGCAAGGATGAACATGGCCGGTTGAGGGTTGGTGCGGCAGTGGGGGTCACCCATGATACCGTTGACAGGGTCCAGGCGCTGGCCAGAGCGGGTGTCGATGTCATTGTTGTCGATACTGCTCACGGTCACTCAAGGGGTGTGATGGAAATGGTCAGGCGGGTCAGGAAGGAATTCAGCGCGGGTGATATCGTCGCGGGGAATGTCGGCACCTCGTTTGCGACGCGGGATCTGATCCGGACCGGGGTCGATGGTGTCAAGGTCGGTATAGGTCCCGGCTCGATCTGCACGACACGGATCATCGCGGGGGTCGGCGTACCCCAGGTGACGGCGATTTATGAATGTGCGAAGGTCGCCGCCCGTTCGAAAATTCCCGTCATAGCAGATGGCGGGATCAAGCAAACGGGTGACATCGCAAAGGCACTGGCAGCCGGGGCGGATGCCGTCATGATCGGGAGCCTGTTTGCAGGTGTGGATGAAAGTCCGGGTGAGAAGATCCTTTTTGAAGGCCGGAGCTACAAAATGTACCGCGGTATGGGTTCCATGGAATCGATGAGGAGGGGAAGCAGCGACCGGTATTTCCAGGATGTGGAGGACGAATTGCCAAAACTGGTACCGGAAGGGATAGAGGGGAGGGTGCCTTACAAGGGACCTCTCTCGGACACGGTCTTCCAGATGGTGGGGGGATTACGCTCTGCCATGGGATACTGCGGATGCCGGACGATCCGTGATCTGAAGCAGGAGACCCAATTCATCAAGATGTCCGAAGCGGGGCTCCGTGAGAGCCATCCGCACGATGTCATCATCACCAAAGAGTCACCGAATTATCACAAGTGATCCGGGAATCATGACCGCGCGTCTCCATCATCTTCGTTCGTCGTATCATTCACTGGGAATCGATGCTTTCCTGGTGAGTTTTCCCCCCCACGTCAGGTACATGACGGGTTTTTCGGGATCGAACGGCATCGCCCTTGTTACGGAAAGCAGTCAGTCGCTGATCACCGATGGACGGTATGTCGAGCAGTCGAGAAAAGAGGTGAAGGGGTGGAAAATTTTCATTACACAGGAGAGCCTTTATGAGGAGTTGCGTCTCAACAGGCTGCTTCACCCCGGGATGAGGGTTGGGATCGATGGAAACACCTTTGTGCTCAGTCAGTTCCGGCAGTTGAAAAAGACGCTTCCAAAGGTGAAATTTCTCCCCAGGGTCGACGTGATTGAAAAAATCGCGGTCGTCAAGGATGAGGAGGAAATCCGGAAAATCAGGAAAGCCGTGGCGATCACCGATAAGGTGTTCGGGGAGATTCTTCCCCTTCTCAAGCCCGGAATTGCCGAGTCGGACATTGCTGCTGAGATTTCGTTCAGGCAGCGGACTCACGGAGCCGATGGCGATGCATTTGAGACAATCGTTGCCAGCGGTGAACGGGGGGCGATGCCGCACGGACAGGCCTCCGCCAAAAAAATCCGGAACCACGAGCTGGTCACGCTTGATTTCGGGAGTGTGGCGGAGGGATATCACAGTGATCTTACGAGAACCGTCGCCGTGGGAAAACCCCCTGCGGAAGCGAAAAAGATTTACACCGTTGTGCTGGATGCCCAGTGCAGGGCGATCGATGCCGCCGTGAGCGGGATAAAGGCGAAAGATCTGGACGGTGTGGCGCGCGACCATATCAAGGCGAGCGGCTACGACAAGTTTTTCCGCCATTCCCTCGGTCACGGCCTCGGCCTGCAGATTCACGAGCCTCCCCGCATATCGTTTCTGAGCAAGGCGGTCCTGGCCTCGGGGAACGTCGTGACGATCGAACCGGGGATTTATCTGCCGGGATTTGGCGGTGTACGCATCGAGGATGATGTTATCATCCGTGATGACCATTGCGAGGTTCTCAACCGGTCCACAAAAAAGTTCATTACACTCTAAAACATCGGGCGATGACAACGCAGGGGACGGAAGCACAGAGAAACGTATTCATGATCGCATATTATTTCCCCCCCATGGGTTTGAGCGGAGTTCAGCGGACGCTCAAGTTTGTCAAGTATCTTCCGCAGTTCGGCTGGTCCCCCACGGTTCTTACCGTCACGCCGACGGGTTATTATGCGCAGGATTATTCCCTCCTGGATGAAATCCGTACGCCCTCGATTTCGATCGAACGTGCAGGTTCACTGGATCCCAACCTCTTCTTCCGGAAGAAGGGGGTCGTCAGATTGCCCTCGGAACGGTGGAGGAAGGTCTTCACATTTGTCAGCGATACATTTTTTATCCCCGACAACAAGATCGGGTGGAAGCACAAGGCCCTCAAGGCTGCGCGTCTGCTGTTTAAAAAGAAAAATTTTGACGTTATTTTCGCCACGGCGCCCCCGTTTACCGATTTCCTGATCGGCAGGGTGCTTTCGGCCGAGTTTCACAGGCCGCTTGTGATTGATTACCGCGATCCCTGGCTGGATTACCCCTACAAGTATTATCCCACGCCTCTGCATAAATGGGCCAATTACCGGCTGGAGAAAAAGGTCCTTCGCAGCGCATCCCGTGTTCTGACGACAAACCGGCGTGTCAAAGAACTTATTCTTCAAAGGTATAAATTTCTCGAATATCACGATGTGACCATTTTACCGCACGGATTTGACCCCGAGGATTTCAACGGCAGGCACGCCGTCAAACCATCCGCAGGGAAGATGAAGATTACCCATGCCGGGGTCTTCTATGGCGACAGGACCCCGGTTTATCTTCTCCGGGCGCTCCGAAAACTGTTCAGGGAAGAACCCGGGATGAAGGACAAGATCGAGGTCTGTTTCATCGGGACGATTCAGGACGAATTCCTCAAACTCATCCAGTCGATGGGTCTTGAAGGTTCGGTGAGCGTCACCGGCTACGTGGATCATGGGCGCTGTGTGGAGATGCTCTTGGAATCGGATGTGCTCTGGTTCATGCTCAACAATGACCGCCAGTCGCCGGGTAAACTCTACGAGTACCTCGGGGCAAGAAAGCCGATATTGGCATGCGTGCCGGAAGGGTTTATACGGCAGACGATCCGGGAAGCGGACGGAGCGGTCATCGTTCACCCCACCGACATCGACGGACTGGTGCGTGCCATACGGCAGTTGTACGACCAGTACCGTACCAAATCCCTCCCCTCACCCAAGGAAGATGTTGTGGAAAGGTACAACAGGATAGGGCTGACAAGGGAATTGTCAACAATGTTCGGGTTCCTGGCGGAATGAAAGTCCTCATCATCGGTTCCGGGGGAAGGGAGCACGCGCTGGCATGGAAGATACGGCAGAGCCCGCAGGTATCGGAGCTTTACTGCGCGCCGGGTAATCCTGGAATCGGTGCGATTGCACAGACCGTCAATCTGAAGACCAACGACATCGACGAGATTGTCAGGTTTGCGGAAGAGGAAAAAATCGATCTGACGATTGTCGGTCCCGAGCAGCTTCTGATTCACGGCATTGCCGACCGGTTTGAGCAGCGGGGGCTGAAGATCTTCGGACCGAATGCAGCTGCAGCGGAACTCGAGGGGAGTAAGATTTTCGCGAAGAAATTCATGCAAAAGTATGGTATCCCCACCGCGGAATTCCGGTCATTTTCGTTTGAGGAGCGTTTTGATGCGGAACGGTATATTAACGAGATACCCGTGCCGATTGTCCTCAAGGCTGACGGGCCCGCATCGGGGAAAGGGGTCACGATCTGCGAGACCAAGGAACAGGCCCTCGATATCCTTGATCGGATGATGGCCGGCAAGGTGTTCGGTGATTCGGGCCTCAACGTGGTGATCGAGGAATTTCTGGAAGGAGAAGAAGCCTCCGTCTTCGTGATGACCGACGGAAGCAACTATGTCCTTCTTCCCCCCGCCCAGGATCACAAGCGGATTTTCGACAACGACCAGGGGAAGAACACAGGGGGGATGGGTGCATATGCTCCCGCCCCGATTATCGGCGAGGAGGCCTTGAAGGCCATCGAACAGCGGATTATAAGGCCCGTTCTCCAGGGCATGGTCAAGGAAGGCCGCCGCTACAAAGGGTGCCTCTATGTCGGTCTGATGATGACGCAAACCGGGCCGAAGGTTGTGGAATTTAACTGCCGGTTCGGCGATCCGGAGACGCAGGTGATCCTCCCGCTCCTGGACGGTGATTTTACCGAACTGGCGGCCAGTTGCACAAGGGGGGATCTTCCGAAAAGCGTCACATGGAAACCGCAGACCGCAGTTTGTGTCGTGATCGCCTCGGGAGGGTATCCGGATCATTACGAAACAGGAAAGCCGATCTTTGGTCTTGACCTCGTGGCCGGGGAGAGGAATGTCCTTGTCTTCCATGCCGGCACGCAACTGGATCCCCGCACCGGTTCGATTGTCACAGCCGGGGGCCGGGTTCTCGGACTTACGGCTGTCGGGCCGGAGGGGGCACTGGAGCAGACGATCGACGAAGCCTATCGTGCTGTTGTAAAGATCGCGTTTGACGGCGCGTATTACCGGAGCGATATCGGGCGGAAAGGCATCGAACGGCTCAAGAAAATCAAACTTCAGGAGCGAATATGAACATTCTGGTTACGGGAGGTGCCGGATTCATCGGTTCGCACATTGCTGATGCGTGCCTGGATGCAGGTCACCGTGTCATTATCGTCGATAATCTCTCGACGGGGAGGATTGAAAACGTCAATCCCAGGGCCATGTTCCACAATGTCGATATCCGCGCGAAAGAGATGGAGAAGATTTTCACCGGCGAGCGGATCGAGGTTGTGGTTCACCAGGCCGCCCAGATGGATGTCCGTAAATCCGTCGACGATCCCTCGTTTGATTGTTCGGTCAATATTCTGGGTTCAATCAATCTCCTGGAACTTTCCCGGAGGGCCGGGATCAGGAAATTTGTCTTTGCCTCCACGGGGGGGGCAATTTATGGTGAACAGGACTATTTCCCCGCCGACGAGGCGCATCCCCTCCGTCCGGTCTCGCCGTACGGTATTTCGAAGCTTGCAGTGGAAAAATATCTCTTCTTTTATCACCACCAGTACGGATTGCAGTACATCGCGCTGCGGTACGCGAATGTCTATGGTCCCCGCCAGAACCCGCTGGGGGAGGCTGGGGTTGTGGCAATCTTTTCGAGGAAGCTGCTCGCCGGGGAACGCCCCGTCATCAACGGGGACGGGAAACAAACCCGGGATTATGTCTTTGTGCAGGATGTTGTCAGGGCGAACATGCTCGCGATTCAGTATCCCGCGACCGACATATTTAATGTTGGAACGGGATGTGAAACGACCGTGAATGAGATTTTTGAATCCCTGCGCGCTGCCGCAGGCCCGCGTGTCGAACCGATCTACGGTCCTGCGAAACAGGGTGAACAGTTCCGGAGTGTGTTAAGCCATGACCATATCCGCCAGGCGATCGACTGGAGACCCGAGGTGCCCATCGGGGAGGGATTACAGCGGACCATGGAGTATTTCCGTCAGCATCAGCCCGGTGGTCAGGTGTCCCGATGAGTGATGAACTTTTGAAGAAGATCCTTCTGGGCGACAGGGTATCGGTGGCCAGGGGGATATCGATGGTTGAGAATGAGCATCCCCGCGCGCGCCTTCTCCTGCGTGACCTCTATTTTCACACCGGGAAAGCCTACCGGATTGGAATCACCGGACCGCCGGGTGCAGGAAAAAGCACAATAACGAATAAGCTCGCAAAAGTTTACCGCACCGAGGGCCGCCGGGTCGGGATCATCGCGGTCGACCCCACAAGTCCCTTTACGGGGGGCGCGCTGTTGGGTGACAGGGTGCGGATGACCGATGTGGAGCTGGATGCTTCGGTATTCATACGGAGCATGGCCTCCCGCGGCAGTCTGGGCGGTTTGAGTAAAAAGGCGGGTGAGGCGGGTGATGTTCTGGATGCCTCGGGTTGTGATATCATCCTGTTCGAAACCGTTGGCGTCGGGCAGTCGGAACTCGATATTGTCCGTGCGGCTGACACGACCGTTGTCGTTCTGGTTCCCGAATCAGGGGATTCCATTCAGGCCATGAAAGCCGGTTTGATGGAAATAGCGGATTTTTTTGTCGTGAATAAAGCCGACCGGCCGGGTGCCGAGCAGGCGGTGATGTCGATAAAGACCGTCCTCAATTTCAAACCTCAGACCGGTGATTGGCATCCCGATGTTCTCCAGGCGATTGCGAATGTGGGTCAGGGGATCGATGAGGTGGTGGCGATGATATCCCGTCACAGAAAATATCTGGAGGAACGCAGGCTCCTTGAGGGCAAGCGGCGGGAGAGGGTGGTTGAGCGGATCCGCGAGCTCGTCGCCGAGCGCCTCCGTTTCGAATTTTGGAACGATCAGCGTAAGGATCTGCTCAACAGTCGCCTCAACGATGTGGCGGAGAACCGGTTGTCGCCCTACGATCTTGTGGATATCCTATTAAACGGATTTCCTTCCTGAGTCGCCATTGCAAATCGATGAAAAACCTTATACATTATACGACACAACACTCCGAGAAGAGAGGATGAGCATGGAATTTGAGTTCACTGACAGCATGAGGATGGTCCAGGCGGTAGCCCGGGAATACGCGGAGAAGGAAATCCGCCCTGTAGTCATGAAATTCGATGAATCACAGGATTTTCCGCACGAAATAGTGTCAAAGCTGGGGGAAATGGGTTTTCTCGGCGTCATTTTTCCCGAAAGTTACTGCGGAGCGGGGTTATCCTACCTCGAATATGTCACGATCATCGAGGAAATATCGAAGATCGATCCGTCGATAGGTTTGACTGTGGCCGCCCATAACAGCCTCTGCGCGAATCATATTTACATGTTCGGGACTGAGGAACAGAAAAAGAAATACCTCACGCAGCTTGCCGGCGGTAAGGTCATCGGAGCCTGGGCGCTCACAGAACCGATGTCCGGAAGCGATGCGGGTGCGATGCTGACCACAGCGACCAGGGACGGTAATGATTACATACTGAACGGCAGCAAGAACTTTATCACGCACGGGAGCGTTGCAGGGATCACCGTTGTCATGGCAAATGTTGACCGGGCGAAAGGGAAGAAGGGGATTTCGGCTTTTATTGTCGAAAACGGCACACCGGGATTTATTGTGAGCAAAAAGGAGAACAAACTCGGGATGCGGTGTTGTGATACATCCGCGCTTGCATTTGACAACTGCCGGGTGCCGAAGGAAAATCTTCTTGGTGCCGAGGGTGCGGGTTTCTCGCAGGCACTGACAGTGCTGGACGGCGGGCGGATCAGCATTGCCGCTCTGGCGCTCGGCATAGCCCAGGGTGCGCTCGATGCGAGCATCAGGTACTCGCGTGAGCGGAAACAGTTCGGAAAACCGATCTGTGAATTTCAGGGAATTCAGTTCAAGCTTGCAGACATGCGGACGCAGATCGAGGCAGCCAGGCTTCTGACGTACCGCGCGGCTTCCATGAAAAACCAGGGAAAGGACGTTGTCAGGGAAGCGGCCATGGCGAAATATTATGCCGGGGAGGTGGCGGTCTACGCGACGGGGGAAGCCGTCCAGATTCATGGCGGGTACGGATTTATCAAGGACTTTCCCGTCGAAAAGCTTTACCGGGACGTCAAACTTGTGACGATCGGTGAAGGAACGTCCGAAGTCCAGAAAATGGTCATAGCGCGGTCGCTCCTGCAATAATCCGCACTGACACTCCACGTATGCATGCCATCGGGAAAAAATTAAGTGCCGATCTTCTTCACCGGAAAAACGAGGATAATCTAAAAAATCTCCTCCGGAAGCTCAGTGTCAAAGCCGAGGTCGTGAAGGCGGGGGGCGGGCCTGAGGCGACTGAAAAGCATCACAAGCGCGGAAAACTCACCGCCCGGGAGCGGATTCAAAAGCTGATCGATCCGGGGAGCGATTTCCTGGAAATCGGCCTCTACGCGGCTTATGGGATGTACGAGGAATACGGCGGGGCGCCATCCTCCGGGACCATCTTCGGCATAGGAAAAATCCATCAGAGGGATGTTGTCATCGTTGCAAACGATGCGACGGTGAAGGCGGGCGCCTGGTTTCCGGTTACGTGCAAGAAGAATCTGCGGGCGCAGGAGATTGCGATGGAGAACAATCTTCCGATCATTTACCTGGTCGACTCGGCCGGTGTTTTTCTTCCGCTTCAGAGTGAAATTTTCCCCGATAAGGAGCATTTCGGGAGGATCTTCCGGAATAACGCCGTGATCTCCTCCATGGGGATTCCGCAGATTGCCGCGATCATGGGGCCGTGCGTCGCCGGTGGGGCATATCTTCCCATCATGAGCGACGAGGCGATGATTGTTGAAAAAACCGGCAGTGTGTTCCTCGCGGGACCTTATCTCGTCAAGGCTGCGATAGGTGAGGATGCCGATCTGGAAAAACTGGGCGGCGCGGAGATGCACAGTGAACTGAGCGGGGTGACCGATTATAAGATGCCTGATGATGAAACCTGCCTGGAGTCGATCAGGAGGATAGTCGGCAAATTTGGTGCAGGACCGCGGGCTCCCTTCGATCGCGTCATGCCCCGGCCACCGGCCTACGAGCCTGCTGAAATCTACGGTCTGATGCCGGAGGACCGGACCAAACCGTATGATATGTACCAGGTCCTGGCCCGGATCATCGATGCCGGTGAGTTTGATGAATACAAGGCAGGGTACGGCAGGACGATGATCACCGGTTACGCCCGGATTGAGGGGTGGGCGGTCGGGATTGTCGCCAATCAGCGGCTTGTGACAAAAACCAAGCTCGGGGAGATGCAGGTTGGTGGTGTCATCTACAGCGAAAGCGCCGACAAGGGTGCGCGGTTTATCATGAACTGCAACCAGAAAAAAATTCCGCTTCTGTTTCTGCAGGATGTCACCGGTTTCATGGTCGGAACGCGTGCCGAACAGGGTGGAATCATCAAGGACGGCGCCAAGATGGTCAATGCGGTTGCAAACAGTGTTGTCCCCAAGATCACGGTCATCGTGGGAAACAGTTACGGTGCCGGCAATTATGCCATGTGCGGCAAGGCTTATGATCCCCGGTTCATTTTTGCGTGGCCGACCGCCCAGATTGCGGTCATGGGGGGGAAGCAGGCCAGTTCGACCCTGTTGAGCATCCGGTTGCAGCAGATGTCCGCGAAGGGGAATAAGATCCCGGATGTCGAACAGGAACGAATGCTCCGCGAGATCACCGACCGTTACAATAATGAACTTGATCCCCTGTACGCCGCTGCGCGTCTCTGGGTGGACGGCATTATCGACCCTGCCGATACACGCCGCATCATCGCACGCACAATCGAAATCGCGTCAAATAATCACGAGATGCGTCCCTTCAATCCCGGCGTTATCCAGGTGTGACGGATGCTCGGCCGGGGCACACTCTGCATCGTCATTTTCTTTGTTGTACCCGCATCGGCGCAGGTCGTCGCTCCGCACGCTGATTCACTCGAACCCTACCTCCGGTTTGAGGATTCGTCCCCGTTAAGCTGTCTGGTAACCCTTCTTCCCCCCTTTTTTCTTCAGCATGAGCTCGAATTGAAGGCGTTCGTCGGGAGCAGGAAATTCTCCCGGTTGCGGACAGCGTACGGCGACCGGAACGCCATGGATATCATCTTTGTCCGTGCGATGAAACTGACCGATAACAACACTGCGGTCGCACTTTTCCTCTCCACCCTTGCATGTTTTGACCATCGGATGGTTGGGCTGCGGATACCGGTTTTTAACCTGTTTTTCCCCCTGACGAACGAATCGGAGGATGAGTTCAACCGGCGGGTGGCAAATCTTCCCTCCCATCTCTATCTTGATTCGCCGCCGGAACGTGCCGGCGATCGGGATAAGCTGCAGCATTTTTTTGGCTCGGCGCTTTTATCGTTTGTCTTTGAATCGCGCGGGTCTGCGGACCGGGTAGGGGAGTTCGTGGAGGAGGGGGAGGAGGCTGTCATTGTCGATGGCGTCAATGATGAGAGGGACAAATCGGCCAACCGCGAGGGTCAGCGGTTTGGCAGCGCTCTTCTTTCCGATAATCATCTCCTCCCGTCCAGATACCTGCGGAAGAGCCTGGCGCCTGTCAGGGTGATGTCCGAGATTTCTCAATGCATAGGAGTATGGTGATGAGAACCGTGCTGGTCATCGACGATGAAAAAAGCATCAGGGATTCGATAAAAATGATTCTTGAATACGAGAAGTACAACGTTCTCTTTGCCGAGCAGGGGACAAAGGGGCTTGCGGTGTTCAGAGAGCAGCTTCCCGATGTCGTTCTTCTTGACATCAAAATGCCCGGCGGAAAGGACGGGATCGAGATTCTCCGTGAAATGAAGCAGCTCTCCCCGGAGATCCCCGTCATCATGATATCAGGACATGCAACATTCGACACGGCCGTTGAGGCGACAAAGATCGGCGCGTATGACTTTCTTCCCAAACCGCTTGACAGGGATAAACTGCTCATCACCGTGCGGAACGCGATCGATCAGCGGCGGTTGGCGGACGAACTGAAGAAGTTCAGGGAAAAAGACCGCATTCTCGGGACAAGCCCGAAGATGAAGGAGATCGGGGAGCTGATCCAGAAGGTCGGCCCCACCGACGCGAGGGTTCTTGTGACGGGTGAAAGCGGGACGGGGAAGGAGCTTGTTGCCCGGGCCATCCACAAATCGAGTAAACGCGCCGCACGGCCGTTCGTGGAGGTGAACTGCGCTGCGATCCCGTCCGAACTGATCGAGTCGGAACTTTTCGGACATGAGCGCGGTTCGTTCACCGGTGCGACGACACAGCGGGTGGGGAAATTTGAGCAGGCCGACGGCGGCACGATCTTTCTGGATGAGATCGGGGATATGAGTTTGCAGGCACAGGCGAAGGTTCTCCGCGCGCTGGAGGAGGAGACCATTGAACGGGTGGGGGGTGACAGGATGATCAAGGTCGATGTCCGTGTCATTGCCGCGACGAACAAGGTTCTCGCCGACGAAATCAAGAAGGGGATGTTCCGGGAGGATCTTTACCACCGCCTGAATGTGATCCCCATCCACATACCGCCGCTCCGGGAGCGACGCGATGACATCCCGCTGCTCGCGGATTGGTTCGCGGAAGATGTCTGCTCGAGGAACGGGCTGCCGCGGAAGGAATTCTCGCAGAAAGTGATGCAGGTCCTGAAGGAGATGGAATGGAGCGGGAATGTAAGGGAGCTGCGAAACGCCGTCGAGCGTTTGGTGATCATGTCCTCGAAAAAAGTCATCGACACCGAGGATCTCAATCTGCTCGCATTCCACCGCGGAGCCGTGATTGACGATCTCATCGCGTCAAGCACCTCCTTCCAGGAATTTAAGGACAAGGCGGAGGCGGCATTCATAGCGTATCAGCTCAAGACGCACAACTGGAATGTCTCAAAGACCGCCGAAATCCTCGGGATGGAGAGAAGCCATCTCTACACGAAAATCAAAAAATATGGTCTTGAGCGGGGCGAAGGCGCGCCGGCCGAAGAGGGTCACTGATTCGGTCGTAAGGGTACCTGTTCGCGGGGTTATCTAAAATTTCCTTCGCGTTCTTGCGGCCTCGTACATGATCACCGCGCCGGCGACCGAAGCATTCAAGGAGCCAACCTCGCCGAAGAGCGGAATTTTCACAAGGAAATCACACTTTTCCTTTACCAGCTGGCGGATTCCCTTCCCTTCGTTTCCGATGACCAGGGCGATCGGGGTGGTGTAATCCACCTGCGTGTACATCTTATCACCTTCCGAATCGGCCCCGATGATCCATACCCCCTTTTTTTTCAGTTCCTCGAGAGTCGTCGCGATGTTGGTCACCTTTGCAACGGGCAGATGTTCGCTGGCACCGGCTGAGGTTTTTGCGACAGTCTGGTTGACCGACGCGGCGTGATGTTTCGGGATGACAGCCCCGTGCACTCCCACACATTCCGCGGTTCTGATGAGGGCCCCGAGATTTTGGGGGTCTTCAATCTCGTCGAGGATCAGCAGAAAAAGGGGTTCGTTGTTCGTTTCCGCAATTTTCAGGATGTCGTCGATCTCGACATATTCTTTCGTCCCGACAATAGCAACGACGCCCTGGGTGGTCGTGTCGCTGACGAGATCACGGAATTTCTGTTTACCCACCTCGACAAACGGGACGCGGTTCCGTTTTGCCATGATTTTGATCTTTTCGATGGTGTTGCCCTTGACACCGGCCAGGATGACGACTTTTTCGATGATCGTCCCGGCCTTGAGGGCCTCCATGACCGGATTGCGGCCTGCGATGATGTTCACGCTCGGTTTCCTGTCGTGGACAACCCGTAATGGTGTTACCGCCTCTTGCGTGCGTTCCTCTTCAAACATATCCATCCTTATGATGTGATCGTGTTGGGATTACTATGATCTTTCTTTCCGTGAGGTTCTCTCCCGGCCTTTTTTTCCATCAGGCGGCCGATGACGAAGATGACGATGCCGCCGAGGAAAAAATAGAGTTCGCCCCACATATCACCCATGATGCCCTGAACCAATCCAATCATGACCGCGGCGATGCCGAGAGCCTCAAGGATTTTTCCTGCTACGTGCATCAATGTTAGGTGGCGGAAAGTTTCTTGATTATTTCGATAAAACGATCTTCCGGTAAACGGTATTGGAAAGCGAATTCTTTGTTGATGAACAGTACCGGGATACGCTCTTTAAAGGCTTCATAAAACTCGTCACCCTCCTCGATGCTGATTTCGTGCAGTTCGAAGGGGTATCGGTTCCGGATCCGCATCAGCGATTTTTTCATGATATCGCAGAGGTGGCAGCCGGCTTTCGTGTAGAGTTCTACGGATATCATGCCTTTCTATTTGATGCCCAGGGCGGCTTTTCGGTTTAATAGGAAAAGACCGATGACGCCGATGATGATGATGATGACCGAAATGAGCTGCGCTTCGGACAAACCCGCGAGAATGCGTGGATTGATGCGGATGAATTCAACCAGGAACCTCGCCGAACCGGCCATGATGAGATAGATGGAGAATATCTGCCCGTCCAGCGGATATTTCTTTCTCAGACTCCAGAGAATCCCGAAGAGGATCACGCCGGCAATGAACTCATAGACGGGGGTTGGATGGACCGGGATCGTGTCGGGGACGACGCCGTTCACGCCGTATTTGCTGACGATATCGGGAAAATCCCTGAACGCAAGGGAAGGCGGGTAGGTGCCGTTACTGTAGACCGCCGCCCAGGGGAGGCTGGTCGGGTAGCCGTAGTCGCCGTCACCCGAGAGATGGCACCCGATCCGGGCAATACCATAGCCGATCAAAAGGGCGGGGGCTGTCGCATCGGCAATCCTGAGGAACGGGATGTTTTTCTTCTTCGCGTACCGCCAGATTGCTGCCGTGGCCAGTATGAACCCGCCGTACCACGTCAGACCGCCGGGAGAGACAAGCATCGAAGGGTGTTCGAGAAAATCGTTGAGGTTTTCAAGAAGGAACAGGATTTTTGATCCGGCGAGACCGAAAAGGATCGCCAGAAGTGTAATGGTGCTTCCGAGATTCTGATCATATCCCTTCCTGATGAGGTCCTTGGTCAGGATCCAGCTCCCGGCGATAAAGCCGAGCCCCATCATGAGGCCGAAACTATAGACGGGGATAGACCCGATTTTGAACAGGATCGGATGCATCTATCGGATTACCCTGACCGGTGAGAAATCGTGTCGGAGAACATTGTTACCGTCCATTCCGTGATTGCAATTTTTTTACCTCGTCGGCGAGTGAGGTGAGCGGTACGCTGATCAGCTCGCCCGTGGACATGTTTTTTACCTGACAGCCGTTCGTATGGATTTCGTTTGCACCGATGACAAGTGAATACCTCGCCTCCTGGCGGTCAGCTTCACGCATCTGGGCTTTCAGGCTTCTTGCGAGGTGGTCGGTATCCGCGGCTATTCCTGCGCGCCGCAGTTCAGCGACCGCCGCCGATGCCCATGCTTTCCCCTCCTCGTCGGCGCATGCGATAAACAGGAACGGGCGCACAGGCTCCGGAAGTGCCACCTTTTGTTCCTCGAGCACCATCAGCAGCCTTTCAATACCGGCAGCAAATCCCACGGCGGGGGTGGGTTTACCCCCCAGCTGCTCAGCGAGGAGGTCGTAGCGGCCGCCCCCGGTGAGTGCATCCTGGGAACCGAGATCGGTGCAGGTGATTTCGAATGCAGTTTTTGTGTAGTAATCGAGACCGCGGACGATTCGACCGTCGACCCTGTAGGCCACACCCGCGCGGGAGAGTGACGCCTGAAGTTCCTTGAAATGCGCGGAGCATTCGGGGCAGAGATGATCGATCATCAGCGGTGCATCGGCGGTGATCTTCCTGTCGTTCTCATCCTTGGAATCAAGGACACGCAGGGGGTTCTGATCCAGGCGGCGCTGGCTGTCTTCGGACAACCGGTGGAGTGATTTCCGCAGAAAGTCCTGCAGCTGTTGCTTATAGGCGGGTCTGCACCGCTGGCACCCGACGGAGTTGATGTTCAGGGAGGTATTACGGACGCCGATGGAACGGTAGACTTCCATCGCGAGAACAATGACATCGGCATCGATAGCGGCAGCGCTGCCTCCGATTGCCTCGGCGCCGAACTGATGGAACTGGCGAAGGCGGCCCGCCTGAGGGCGCTCCTGCCGGAACATGGGTGAGATATAATACACCTTCGTAAGCGGCTGGAGATCGGCCAGATTATGCTGGATATATGCCCGGACGACAGCCGCGGTCATTTCAGGCTTCAATGTCAGGCTGACGTCGCTCCTGTCGGTGAATGTGTACATTTCCTTGCTGACGATGTCGGTTAATTCACCGATGCTCCGGGCGAAGAGGGCAGTTTCCTCAAACACGGGTGTTCTGATCTCCTGGTAGTTGAACAGCTGCATCCGGGTCCGGATATGCTGCTCGACATATTGCCAGCGATGGACATCGGCCGGGAGAATGTCCCGGGTCCCTTTTATTGATTTAAATTTCACCCTTATTCCTTGATGATCCCGCAACGGCCGGAATGGCCGGGAAGGAAGCTCTGTTTACATATCAGAGTACGTTGCTTCTTCTTGCCTGAAAATCTCGATAACATCGTGTGGATTGCCGGCGATCAAAAGCCGGTCGCGGAAATCCTCTTTGTTCATTAAACGTGAAATCCTGCTGAGGAGTTTTATGTGCGGTCCGACCATGTTGTCCTTGCCGATAAGCAGGAAGACCAGCCTCACCGGTTTGTCGTCAAGTGCCTGATAATCGATCCCTTCGGCCGTTACGGCAAATGCGGCTACCGTATCGGTGACAGCGTCGGTTTTGCCGTGCGGAATCGCAAAGCCGTTCCCGACGCCGGTTGACATGATTTTTTCACGGTCAAATATGGCCGTTCGTACCTTTTCCTGATCCAGAACTTTCGGGGATTTCGCGACAAGATCGATCATTGCGTTGAGAATCTCATCCTTGGAGTGCCCTGGAAGGCCCGTAATGATGACTTTTTCGTCAAGGATGTCGCTTATTTTCATTTTTGGGGTGCGCTCCTGGAAGGGGGTTGCGATCGGTGATGATCATCATGATATGCGGATCTCGTGCTTACTGTAACCACGTGAGAGAATTTTTTGTGTTGTCCAATGTAAGGAAAAAAAGGTTTTTTAGCAACCACAAAAGGGAAAAACCCGCGTTCCGACCGGGAAAACCGCCCACGTCAGAGTACACCCAGGGCATGTTCAAGATCGTCGATGATATCATCGACATCCTCCAGCCCCACCGAAATACGCACCAATCCATCGGTTACGCCTATTTTCCTGCGCTGTGCCCTTGGGATGGAGCTGTGGGTCATCGTCGCAGGATGCGAGATGAGTGATTCCACGCCCCCGAGGCTTTCCGCAAGGGCGCAGAGCCTGACACGTTTCAGAAATTTCTTTGCCGCGGCGAGAGTCCCGAGGTCGAATGCGATCATCCCCCCGAAATTTTTCATCTGTCGTTTTGCGAGGCGGTGCTGCGGATGTTCCGGGAGGCCCGGATAATGCACCTTCAGCACAGATCGCTGTTTTGTCAGCCACTGGGCTATCGACAGGGCGCTCCTTCCGTGCTGCGCCATGCGGACCGGGAGCGTCTTGGTGCCGCGCAGGCAGAGCCAGGCTTCAAACGGGCTCAGAATCCCGCCGACGGCTTTCTGGAAAAACCTGAGCCGTTCCGCCACGTGATCGTCGCTGGTGATGACCATGCCGCCGAGCATATCGCTGTGTCCGTTGAGGTATTTCGTCAGGCTATGGACAACGATATCGATGCCATATTCGAGCGGTCGCTGGAGGTAGGGAGTTGCAAAGGTGTTGTCGGCGACCGTGAGGAGCCTGTGTTCCCTGGCGATGCGGGCGACCGCGGGCAGATCGGTGATCTCCATCGTGGGATTGGTCGGTGTCTCGACGAAGATCATTTTTGTGTTTCTTCTGATGGACCGCTGCAGAAGGCGGATATCGGTCGTGTCCACAAAGTCGAACTTCAGCCCGTATTCTTCGAGGATGAATTTTCCGATCCTGTATGTTCCGCCGTAGACATTCTGCGAGAGGATGATCCCGTCACCCGGATGCAGAATGCGGAAAATGGCGTCGATCGCAGCCATTCCCGAGCCAAATGCCAGGCCGTGCCGGCCGTTTTCCAGCGCGGCGATGTTCCGTTCAAGGGCATCCCGCGTAGGATTGGAAACCCTTGAATATTCATATCCCTTGTTTTTACCCAGCTCTTCCTGGACGTAGGTCGAGGTGAGATAGACCGGGGTCATGACCGCGCCCGTTGACGGGTCGGGATCCTGACCTGCGTGAATAGCCTTCGTGGAGAATCGCATATCGTTAGTATCCGTTGTTGTTCATATTCTACTGCCGGAGAAGAGGTTTATGCAGCATGCGAGGATTCCGGTCAATGACGCGGAACCGCGGCCGGAGGTTGATTCAGGGACGATCCGGAACTCCCCTGGACGCTGAATTTTTTTGCCTGTGACCATCGAACCGCGCAACGTGCAGACCCCTGATTGTCGCCGACCTATCTCGCCATATACTCGATGACATCGTAACGGGTCAGGATGCCGATAATGGCGTGGTTCTCCTCGACGAGGACAGCGGAGTCCTTTTTCTTGAGAAGATCGATCACATGCTCGATCGGTGAACTTGACCCGATGACAGGATATGAGGGTTCCATGAGAATTTTCACCGGCTGGTCGAGTTTCGAGTTGTCTTCGAGGACTGCCGACATCAGGTCGTTGTCGATGACCGTGCCCACGGATTTTCCCTTTTCGATGACGGGAAGCTGCGATACGTCGTGTTCCCGGAAAAGGTCGAGAGCGGTCCTGATGCTGGTCGAAGAATCGATGGCGATCAGGGCCTGGACATTCTTGGGTTTACTCTGGAGGACATATTTTGCGGTGACGCGGTCGGGGATCAGGAACCCGTTTTCGCGCATCCAGTCGTCATTATAGATTTTGCTGAGATATCTCTCGCCGGTATCGGGCAGGAGAATGACCATGATGTCGTTGTCCCTCATCCGGTCGGCGTACTTCAGCGCGCCTGCGACGGCGGTCCCGCTCGATCCGCCGACAAAAATCCCCTCGTCCCGTGTGAGCCTGCGGGCGGTCAGAAACGATTCCTTGTCGTTGACCTCGATGACATCATCGATGACATCAAAATTCAGGGTTGCGGGAAGCCAGTCCTGCCCGATGCCTTCCACCTTGTAGGTTTTGAGAATCGGGGAATAGGTCTTGGTGTAAAAGTATTCTCGCAGTATGGATCCTTTCGGATCGACGCCGATGATTTTGATATTCGGATTTTTCTCCTTGAGAAATTTTCCCGCACCGGAGATCGTCCCCCCCGTCCCGATTCCGCAGACAAAATAATCGATCTGTCCCCCCGTCTGATCCCATATTTCGGGCCCTGTCGTGGTATAGTGTGTTTCGGGGTTTTTGGGGTTGTAGTACTGGTTGGCAAGGATGGAATTCGGTGTTTCGCGGACGATGCGTTTGGCAACCTCGGTATAGCTCTCGGGAGAGTCATGCGGAACGGATGTTGGAGTGACAATGACCTCCGCCCCGAATGCGCGGAGCAGCCTGATCTTTTCAATGCTCATTTTGTCCGGAAGCGTGAAAACGCATTTGTATCCCTTCACCGCCGCCACCAGGGCAAGTCCCATCCCGGTGTTGCCCGACGTGGCTTCGACGATCGTCCCTCCGGGTCGCAATCGCCCTTCATGTTCTGCCTCCTCGATGATCTCAAGGCCTATGCGGTCCTTGACCGAACCGCCGGGATTGAAGAATTCGACTTTTGCGAAAAAGTGCCCCTTGAATCCACGGGTGATTTTGTTCAGTCTGACAAGGGGGGTATGCCCCAGTGTCTGGAGGATAGTCTCGTTGAAGTTGATTTTTTTCGGGTCAGTGAGCATAAGATCCTCGGATAAGTCTGTTCAGGGAATGGCTGACTGTCAGATCATTTTTTCTGGTTGATGAGGCTTGCGGCAAATCCAGCACCGAAGCCATTGTCGATATTGACGACGGTTATGCCGCTTGCGCAGGAGTTCAGCATCGCAAGAAGCGCGGTTATGCCGCCGAAGCTGGTCCCGTATCCGACCGAGGTGGGAACGGCGATGACGGGGACGTTGACCAGACCGCCGACGACACTCGGAAGTGCACCCTCCATCCCCGCGACGACGATGATAACGGCAGCGCTCCGGATCAGTTCGTTCCGTGCAAAGAGGCGGTGCAGGCCGGCGACTCCGACATCGTAGAGGGTTTCGACGCGGTTGCCGAACATCCGGGCTGTGACGGCTGCTTCCTCGGCGACGGGTATATCCGACGTGCCAGCTGTTACGACGAGAATAAAACTCTCCTTGCGCCGTACGGGCGGCTGGTTCGCGCTGATCGTGCGTGCCACGGGATTAAAGGCCGCCGAGCGGATCTGTTTCCTCACGGCGCGGAAATGCTGTCGGGAGGCCCTGGTCGCCAGAAGCGGCTGTTTACGCCGGGTTATCGCGGTAGCGATTTTCCCCACCTGAACGGGGGTCTTCCCTTCACAGAAAATCACCTCGGGGAACCCCTGCCGCAGCTGGCGGTGATGATCCACCGTCGCAAATCCGAACGTTTCAGGATCGAGCAGGGATATTTTTGCCAGCATCTGTTCTTCGCTCATGGTCCCTTTTTTATAACGGCGGAGAAACTCTTTAAGCTGTGCAGGTATCATGATTCACTGTGAGAAAGAATTTCGTGGTACAGGAATGCATACAATGGACGTGGAACAAATATACTTGCTTTTTGAGGAAGAATCAAGAAGTTCGGTGATACTTCCAGTATGTCGGCCCGGGCGTCCGGTATCATATGTCAGGGCGGGTTTCTTGTGTATTTGAGGTTTTTTTTGTAATTTTTTATTGAAGATATCAAAAAAAACCATCAAGGTCCGGGTTGCTGCGGTATATACTTGTCTTTGTACTCGGCTACTGTATCGGTTCATTTCCGACCGCTTATCTGTTCGTAAAACGGAGAAAAAAGGTCGATATCCGGGTCGCCGGCAGCGGGAATGTCGGCGGAATGAATGCCTTTGAGGTGACCAATTCGATCCACCTTGGTGCGGTTATTGTCGTCATAGATTCATTAAAAGGCGTCATGGCGGTTGTTCTTACGGGATTGGTTTTTGGTTGGGATTTTCTGCCGATGAGCGTTTCCGGTCTGAGCGCTATCGTGGGTCATAATTACTCAGTGTGGATCGGATTTCACGGAGGGCGGGGACTTGCGGCAGCTGCGGGAATGATGCTTGTTCTGGGATGGATTATTGTCGTTGTGTGGTGCACTGCCTGGGCCATTATGTATGCCTATTCGCGAAATCTTCATCTTTCCAGCATCATCGCCACCTTCACGATGCCGGTAGTCGCGGCGGTGGCCCCTGGTTCAGTGTCGCGTCTTTTCCTCTGGAATGGTGAATCCTCATTGAATTTTTTTCTGGTCGTACTATCACTTTCGGTCCTTTTATTCATCAGCCATCTAGAGCCTTTGAAGGCTATCATGTCATCCCATCACAAACCAACGGATACCCATGGAAGCGTTTGATCTTTCCGATCTGCAGGAGATGGCGAGGCAAATTCGCCGGGATATCATCAAAATGCTGCTGATATCCAAATCCGGTCACTCGGGGGGGCCGCTCGGTCTTGCGGATGTCTTTACCTCTCTCTATTTTGACATCCTCAACATCGACCCGAAAAACCCCCGCTGGGCCCAGAGGGATTATTTCTTTCTCTCGGCGGGTCATCTTTGCCCGGTCTGGTATGCTACGCTGGCCAGAAGGGGATATCTGCCTCTTCAGGAACTGACCACTCTGAGAAAAATCAATGGCAGGCTCCAGGGTCATCCCGCCCCCAGCTATACGCACGGCGTACCCGGTGTGGAAATTGCATCCGGCGCCCTCGGTCAGGGACTCTCGGTCGCGGTAGGTTGTGCGATCGGCCTGAGGATCGACAAAAAACCCAACCGGGTCTATGTCCTTTTGGGCGACGGTGAACTCGATGAGGGTCAGATATGGGAGGCTGCTATGACTGCCGGCCACCATAAGACTGATAATCTCATCGCGATTGTCGATCGGAACCACTGCCAGATTGACAACCGGACGGAGAAGGTGATGGAGCTTGAGCCGCTTGCGGCAAAATGGAGGTCATTTAACTGGGACGTCCTGGAATGTGACGGACACGATATCGCGCAGTTTCTCTCAACCGTCAGGCAGGCACAGGCACTGAAAGGAAAACCGAGAGTCATCATCGTCCATACGTACATGGGCCACGGGGTCTCATTCATGGAAGACGATTATCACTGGCACGGGGTTCCGCCGAACGAAGAGCAGGGGAAGCAGGCGCTCTCGGAATTGCTCCCGACGAAATACGGAGATTTTATCGAGTTCGAGTGGGAAAAGGTCAATGTTCCCGTAAAATGACATCCCCGCGGCATCTGACAACAAACAACATCATAGTTTTCTCTCATGGTGAAATATCAATCAACTGAACTGAAAGCAACCCGTCTGGGTTTCGGTGAAACTCTCGTGGAACTTGGCCATGAAAATCCGGATGTGGTCGTTCTTGGAGGCGATGTCTCCGGCTCTGTCCGGACGGATTTGTTTATGAAGGCGTTTCCCGAGCGGTTTATCAGCGTGGGGATCGCCGAACAGGACATGATGGGGACGGCGGCCGGACTGGCTGTCGCCGGTAAAATACCATTTGCCTCGACCTATGGTGAATTTGCCACAGGCCGGCCGTTTGACCAGGTACGGCAGTCGCTCGCCTACAGCGAGGTCCCAGTGAAGATATGCGCCTCGCACTGCGGAATCACCGTCGGACCGGACGGTGCGACGCATCAATCGCTGGAGGATATTGCCATCATGCGTGTGCTTCCGCACATGGGTGTTGCGACTCCCTGCGACTATCATCAGACAAAAAAGATGGTCAGGGCGACCATGGCGCTGAAGCATCCGGTCTATCTCCGGTTTTTCAGGGATAACTCGCCGGTCTTTACCGATCCCGCTGCGCAATTCACGTTTGGAAAAGCTGATGTCATGATCGAGGGGAGCGATGTAACGGTGATTGCGTGTGGGTTGCAGGTATGGGAATCTATTCTGGCCGAAGAGATTCTCGCCGGCCGGGGCATCAGTGTGCGGGTGATCAACATGCATACGATCAAACCGATCGACAAGGAAACGGTTCTCAAGGCCGCGCGCGAGACCGGTGCCATCGTGACCGCGGAGGATCATCAGCGTCACGGCGGTCTGGGCGGGGCGGTCGCGGAAATCCTTGCCGAACATCTTCCCACCCCCCAGGAATTTGTTGCCGTCCAGGACACTTTCGGCGAATCGGGTCTGGGGAGTGAACTGATGAAAAAGTATCACATCGACAAAACGGCCATTGTCGAGGCGGTACAAAGGGTTTTAAAGAGAAAAACTTAAATTTGATGATAAAGGATGGTGTATGATGAATCGCCGATTTCTGATCCTATTGCTTTTTCTTGCGATTCCGCTCATGGCGGGATTCTGGGCGGGATACGCAGTCGGGACAAAACATCCGTCAGATGAATCGCTCTATCATGAGGAATTACCGGCGGCAACCACCGCAGCGTACCGGGAGGGGGCTGAAAGGGACAGTCTTGCTGATCAGCTCATGGCCCAGCGGAGGAATTCCATAACGCGGGCGGTCGCCCTTGCCACACCGGCCGTCGTCGGCATCAATGTCACGGAGGTCCGCGAGTACACCTATCGCGATCCGTGGTCGCAGTTCTTCGGTGAAGATCCCTTTTTCAACCAGTTCTTCGGAAGAAACCGGACATTCAGGCAGGAGGTGAAGGGGCTAGGTTCGGGTTTCATCATCTCCGCTGACGGGTATATCCTGACAAATGATCACGTCGCGGGCAATGCCAAGCAGATTACCGTCACGCTCACGAACAAGGAGAAATACAACGCAAAAATCGTCGGAACGGACCAGGCGTCGGACATCTGTCTTCTGAAGATCGAAGGAAAAAATTTCCCCTACCTGCGTCTGGGAAATTCCGATGATATCATCGTCGGGGAGTGGGCGATTGCGATGGGGAATCCGTTCGGATTGTTCGAGATCAGCGACAAACCCACCGTCACCGTCGGTGTGATCAGTGCGGCGGGTGTGAACCTGAGTTCACAGGACAACCGGTATTACCGGAACATGATCCAGACCGATGCGGCGATCAATTCGGGGAACAGCGGCGGCCCCCTGATGAATGCCATCGGTGAGGTGATCGGCGTGAACGCGATTATCCTGAATCCGAGCCAGAACAACGGGATCGGGACAAACATCGGTTTAGGTTTTGCGATCCCGATCAACCGGGTGAAAAGCGTTATCGCGGACCTGAAGAAGAACGGGAAAATCGAGAGAAACTTCTGGACCGGTCTGGAAATCCAGACTGTGGACGCGCGGGTCGCACGGTATTTTGGACTTTCAAAGCCGGAGGGGGTCATCGTCAGCGACGTCAAACCGGGGAGCCCGGCCGAACGGGCGGGATTCAAACCCGGCGATATCATTCTCGGTATCAACAATGACCAGGTGGACAACGAGGATGATATCAACTCGCTGCTGATTGACGCGAGGGTCGGGGATGTCTGGAAAATGAAGGTGTTACGGGACAAAAAATATCTCACCATGGATCTCAAATTAGAGAAGGGGTCTTCGTGATCCCCCGCTACACGCGTCCGGAGATGGGCGGGATCTGGACCGATCGGAGCAAATTTGCCGCTTGGCTCGAGATCGAGATGCTTGCATGCGAGGCGCAGGCCAGTTTGGGGAAAATTCCCCCGGAAGTGATTCCGGCGATCAGGGCCAAGGCTGGTTTCGACGTACGCCGGATTGAGGAGATCGAAGCCGAGGTGAAACACGACGTCATCGCATTTCTCACGTCCGTTGGAGAACATGTCGGCCCCGACGCCCGGTACATTCACATCGGCATGACGTCCTCCGACCTTCTGGATACCGGCCTCGCCCTGCAGTTGAAACAGTCGGGTGATCTCCTTCTCCGGGATCTTCAGATGTTATCCGACGTCCTGTCGCGCCGCGCGAAGGAATTCAAGTACACGATCATGATGGGACGGACGCACGGGATCCATGCGGAACCGATAACGTTCGGATTGAAGCTGGCCCTCTGGTACGATGAAACCCTCCGGAATAGAGCCCGTCTCGAGCGTGCCCGCGAGGCTGTTGCCGTGGGCCAGATTTCCGGGGCTGTGGGGACCTATGAGCATCTCGACCCCTGTGTGGAGGAGTACGTGTGCAAAAAACTCGGTTTGAGGCCCGCCCCGATTTCCACCCAGATTGTGCAGCGTGACTCCCACGCGGAGTTCCTCACGACCCTTGCCATCATCGCCGGATCGCTTGAGAAGTTCGCGACCGAGATCCGCCATCTCCAAAAAACCGAAGTGCGGGAGGTGGAGGAGTTCTTTTCAAAGAAGCAGAAGGGCTCCTCGGCGATGCCGCACAAGAGAAATCCGATCACCTGCGAGAGGATTGCAGGCCTCGCCCGGATTATCCGCGGGAATGCGCATGCCGCGCTGGAAAATATCGCACTCTGGCATGAACGCGACATCACCCATTCTTCCGTCGAACGGATTATTTTCCCCGACAGCTGTATCCTCGTCGATTACATGATCGAGACCTTCCGCGGTGTCATCGAGTCGCTCATTGTCTATCCGGAGAGGATGAAGAAAAACCTTCTTCTGACGCACGGGTTGATTTATTCCCAGGCGGTGTTGCTTGCACTCACAGAGAGGGGGATGAAACGGGAGGATGCCTACGCCATCGTGCAGAAGCATGCCATGGAAGTGTGGGGATCGGAGAAAAATTTTGAGGATGCCCTGAAAGCCGATCCAGCGGTGACGGGTGTGATCCCGGAGAAGGAACTCGGGAAGATGTTCGATCCTTCCGCAAGCCTGAGACACGTTGATGAAATTTTTCAGCGGGTCGGATTGGCCTGAGCGGGGTGTCCGTCTCACCCGGCGAAAAGGGTGGGAAGGGGGGAAGCATCGGTTTTTTGGACATACCCGGAGGTTAACTGTTTCTTCTAAGAAATATTCAGCTACCGTAAAATGGAGAAATGAACATGAAAAAGTATCAGAATTTTATCGATGGTAAATGGTGTGATGCAAAATCGGGACAGGTGTTTGAAGACCGGAATCCCGCGAACTGGGACGAGATTGTCGGGATCTTTCCGCGGTCCGGAAAGGAAGACGTTGATGAGGCGGTGAAGTCAGCGCGGAAGGCGTTCGACGCATGGCGTCTTGTTCCGGCCCCGAAGCGGGGTGACGTCCTCAAAAAGGTGGGTGACATCATGGTCGCGCGAAAGGAGGAAATCGCCACACTCATGACACGCGAGATGGGTAAGGTGCTGATGGAAACCCGCGGCGATGTGCAGGAAGGGATTGATACGGCCTATTATGCCGCTTCAGAAGGGAGGAGATTGTTCGGGCATACGGTTCCGTCGGAGCTTCCGAACAAATTCAATATGTCAATTCGGGTGCCGGTCGGGGTCGCGGGCATCGTGACACCATGGAATTTCCCGATGGCGATCCCGACCTGGAAGATCTTTCCTGCACTTTTGTGCGGCAACACGATCGTGTTCAAACCCGCATCGGATACACCCGCCACGGCGACGCTTCTGGTGGAGATTCTGATCGAAGCCGGTGTACCGGAGCACGCCGTCAACATCGTCCATGGTGGCGGGGGAGAGGTGGGGATGGCCATTGTCGACCATCCCGACATCGATCTGATCAGCTTCACCGGTTCGACCTCAGTCGGGAAGAAAATTTCCGAGCTGTCGAGCAAAAACCTGAAGAGGGTTTCGCTGGAGCTTGGGGGCAAGAACGCCCAGATCGTCATGGATGACGCGGATCTGACGCTGGCCCTCGAAGGCGTTCTATGGGGGGCATTCGGAACGACAGGGCAGCGCTGCACCGCCACGAGCCGGCTCATCCTCCATGAAAAGATCCACGATACGTTCGTGAGCATGCTTGTTGAACGGACGAAGAACTTGCGTCTGGGAGACGGGCTTCTTCCGACGACCGATGTGGGGCCGTGCATCAATGAGGGCCAGAGGAAAACCAATCAGAGTTATGTCGACATCGGTGTCAAGGAAGGGGCAAAACTTCTCATCGGGGGAAGCGCGGCCACGGGCGGCAGCCTGGATCGAGGGTGGTTTTATCAGCCGACAATATTTACCGGTGTCAAACCCGACATGCGCATCGCCAAGGAGGAAATATTCGGACCGGTTCTCTCCGTTCTGAAGGTCCGGTCTCTGGACGAAGCGGTGACGGTGCTGAATAATACCATGTACGGACTCTCCTCGTCGATCTACACCAGCGACGTGAATAGCGCGTTCAAGGCGGTCCGTGACATCAGGGCAGGTATCACCTACATCAACGGCCCCACGATCGGCGCGGAAGCCCACATGCCTTTCGGGGGTGTGAAGCAGACCGGTAATGGTCATCGGGAGGGGGGGTGGACCGTCTATGATTTCTTCTCCGAGTGGAAGACGGTGTATGTCGATTACAGCGGTAAATTGCAAAAGGCACAGATCGATTCATAAAACCGGGGTGTCGTCCCGGGTGTCATTCGGGTGGGTGGGGGGGTGATTTGAATCATTCGCCGGATTATTGAGGATTCGGGTGTAGAGTATGTGATTTTTGTCAAATTCCCCCGTTTTCGTGATTCCCGCTACTTGTTTTTAGGTCCGGATTTTAGTAAATTTGATCATGAAATTCTTCCGGCAATATCGCATCTCCTACTATTTCAGGCAGTCGCTCCCCATTGTCGGAAGGCCATACATTATCTCCCTCTACGAGCACCAGGAATTCTTCTAAGCTGCGGATTTGCTCCTGTAATCCACGGATTTTAGAACGAATTTTCAAAGGTGCCTTATGATCAATCGAAGCTCTTCTACCGATACATTGACACCCGTTCGCCCATCGGATGTCCCGGGCATTCTTGCAAAACACATGCTCGTTGACATGTTCGATTTTGTCGTCGACCTGAAACGGAGCGAAGGTGTCT
The DNA here is from genome assembly GCA_033854175.1 of Bacteroidota bacterium. Taxonomy (GTDB): domain Bacteria; phylum Bacteroidota; class Ignavibacteria; order UBA10030; family SZUA-254; genus DATKPE01. Next base: position 32,244 of record JAWOKN010000014.1, read on the forward strand.
ATATTTACGACTTGAAGTCGAACCGCCGGTTTATCGATTTCTTCACATTCGTCGCCTCGATGCCGCTCGGGATGAATCATCCCAAGATGACGGCGCCCGAATTTGTCGAGAAGCTGGCCCATGTGGCGGTGAATAAACCGACGAACTCTGACGTGTACACCATTGAAATGGCCGAATTCCTTGAGACCTTTTCGCGCGTTGCGATTCCCGATTATCTCCCCCATGCCTTTTTTGTTGAAGGGGGTTCCGTCGGCGTGGAAAATGCCCTGAAGGCGGCCTTCGACTGGAAGGTCCGCAAGAATTTCGCCAAGGGATATAAAGAGGAAAAGGGAACGCAGATCATTCATTTCCGCAGGGCTTTCCACGGAAGGACCGGTTACACGCTTTCCCTGACGAACACCGATCCGGTGAAGACTGATTACTTCCCAAAATTCAACTGGCCTCGGATCGATTCCCCGTACATCACCTTCCCGCTCAACGACGAGCATCTCAAGGCGGTGCAGGCTGCGGAACAGCGGGCCATCGGCCAGATCAAGGAAGCGATACGGACATCTCCCGATGACATTGCCGCGATCATCATCGAGCCCATTCAGGGCGAAGGCGGGGATAATCATTTCCGGAAAGAATTTTTCGCCGAGCTCCGCGCAATCGCCGATGAGAACGACATCATGCTGATTTTTGATGAAGTCCAGACCGGCATCGGTCTTACCGGGAAGATGTGGGCCCATGAGCACTTCGTCAGACCCGATATGATCTCGTTCGGCAAAAAGATGCAGGTATGCGGTTTCCTCTGCAGCCGGAAGATTGAAGAAGTCACAGACAACGTGTTCAAGGTTTCCAGCCGTCTCAACTCGACATGGGGTGGGAATCTGGTGGATATGGTGCGGTCCCAGCGGTATCTTGAAATCATTGAGGAAGATCATCTCGTGGAGCATGCCCGTGTCAGCGGTGAGCATCTCTATGTCCGGTTGCACGAACTGCAGTCGGAGTTTCCGAACATCGTGAGTAACGTGCGGGGCCGCGGATTGTTCTGCGCCTTCGACCTCCGGACACCTCAGGAACGCAACGAGTTGCGGAACAGGGCATTCGCACGCGGACTCGTCATTCTCGGATGCGGGGAGCGATCGCTCCGGTTCCGGCCTCCTTTAACGATCCAGGAACATGAGATTGATGAGGGGATCGAAATAATCCGGCAATCACTGAAGGAGATGAAAGCTTAGACCCCCGTCAGATGATCGGAGGAGCGGATACGTAGACGCCCCGGGTGCATTCGCCCGGGGCTTTTCATTTCAGAATGGCAGGAGCTCCTGGTCGGCGATCATCCTGGGCGTGCGCATTTTCCGGATGACCAGACTCTGTACGATCGAGTCGATCTGTCGGCCGATGACCGACCAATCGTACCGCATTGCGGCAAGTTCGTTTCCGTTCCGTGAGATTTTTTTACGCAGCGAGGCATCATGCAGGAGTCTGACGACGGCGTCTGCAAAATCCTCCGGCCGGTCTGCAATCAACGCCGATTCACCATCGACGACATCAATACCCTCGCAGCCCGCATTGGTTGTTACGACGGGCTTTTTCATTGCCAGAGCCTCCAGGATCTTTAATCTCGTGCCGCTCCCCATTCTCAGAGGAACGACATACACCGACGCCTGGTCGATATACGGCCTGACGTCGGGGACATACTCCGTCACTGTCACATTGGACGATGCCCTGCGTTTGAGACTTTGCGGGGGGGAGGAGCCGACGATCGCAATCTTCACCTGTGGGATTTTTTTCCTGATGAGCGGGAATATGGCGTCGAGAAAGTATTCCATACCGTCGTAATTCGGCAGATAGCCCATCATGCCGGTGAAGATGAGGCTATAGGGATCCGGAAGATCGTTTGATGGTCTGAAATATGCCATGTCAACGCCGTTCGGGACCACGAACTTTGGTATGGCCGGGCAGTGCCTGTCCAGGATTTCCTTATCCTTTTCCGACGTGGTAAAGATCGCGTTTTGTTTCCGGCATACTTCCACCTCGTAGTGATACAGGTTGTTGAATTCCTGTCGGTAGTGGAGTTTCCGCAGGGAGAGACGGCTGTTCATCCAGAGCTGCCGGTAAATCTCGTATTCAATATTATGTGAATCCAAAATTTTGATGGCCTTGGCGGGGAAATCATACCCGGCCATGTGGGGAAATTCTATGAAAATGAGATCAAAATGCCTCGAGCTGAAGATGGTGTTGAGTGCATGATGCATTTCCCTGCTGCTGCCGAGAAGGTGGAAAAAACTTCGTTTCGTCCAGAGTGCATAGAACTGACTGAGGCGCCGCATTTTTACACTGACGGGCGGCGGCAGGACAATAAGATGCTCCAGCTGTCCGTCAAACGCCACGCGCATGTTTTTTTCATTGTTCGAGTCCCCGAACATCACGACCGTCACATCATAATCCTTGGCGAGGGTTTTTAACATATGATATATCCGGAGGGCTCCCCCGAAGATAGGGGGTACGGGGCAATATGGCATGAGATGGAGAACCTTCATCGCCGCGGGTCCTTGGCCTGATGAATCGTTCAGCCGGTATGATTCCGGTTATCCGGTTGAGGGCGGACTTCATTCCGTAATGCCACAGCCAGAACCGTGGATCACACGATTACCGGTAATATATATTTTTGATTTTTATTTCACCAACGCCCGACGAGTATGGAACGAAGGGACGTGATCCGTTGAACGGGAATTGTTCGGGAAATGTCGAAATGGCGTCGAATTTGGGGAGGTAAGGAAATCAGAGCAATAAGTCTGATATCCCTGAAAAAAAATTATTCCCTCTGAAAATCATGAACGCCCGGCAGTCCCAATAAATGGTGCCGGTATGGAATATGAATCCCGTACTATCGAGAGAACGTATTATTTGACGAGTAACATTTTTTTGTTGTTCGTGTACGCGCCCGCGTTCAGGCGGTAGAAATAGACACCGCTCGGCAGGCTTGCCGCATCGAATGTCACCGCTTTGAAGCCGGCATCCTGCTGTTCATCGACGAGTGTGCGGACTTCTCTTCCCGTGACATCGAAGACTTTCAGTGTCACCCGCGCATCAGACGGGAGCTGATACGTTATGACCGTAACGGGATTGAACGGATTCGGGAAATTCTGATCAAGTGCGAACTTTGTCGGCTTCATGTCTGAATGGAGCGTGAGGTCCAGCGACCCTGTCTCTTTTGGCAGGCGGAGCTTCCCGGAACCGACCAGCGGAATGGATTGGTCATCGAGTGAAAGGGTGGCGCCCGATGATTTGCTCTTCACCGTCCATTCAATTGTCACCGGATAGACGGCAGATGAAATCCGGACCGGACACACGGACGCGGTTTGATGGCCGGGCAGCACTTCCGCGAGCCTGCCGGAGGAATAGCGCACGTCGAATGCCCCCTCAGGAGGTGGAGGCGGGAGTTCATATTGAAAGCTCTCTGACGGAGCCTCTTTCGACGTGGTGAAATAAAGAGTCTGGCGGTGACCGGCCGCATCGGTAAATGCCAGGGTGTTGAAATCCCCCGGAAGAACATTTGGCCGCTGCGGATGTGACCGCGGGGGTGCATTCGCGTTGAGATAGATCGTTCCACTTGCCGAGGCCTTGACCCAATAGCCCCAGTTTGGCAGGATTGTATCGGTGGGTGTGTACCCATTGTTATACTGGAATATGGATGATCCGATGATCCCGGCGGAATCGGCGATGGCACCCGCCGCAAGGGGATAGGAGAGGCTTCCGATGAGGTTCCAGCCCTCGGAAAGGCTCAGTGTGTCCGAGAGCCGGACCGTTCCGTCGATTGTCACAAGGGTCGGATTTGAAAATCTCAACCAGTAACCCACACTGTTCGGAATTGTGCCGGTCGGCTGGTAGGATCCGTTATACACAAAGGCATCCGAGATCGCGCCGGGATAGACCAGCTGGACTGAGTGATCCGGGGGATCCTGCGGGAGCGACAGGAGATTCCATCCATTGGAGAGGGAGTAGGTGAACTGGGGCAGACTGATGACGCCGAATTGTACTCCGCCCGTATCCGTTATCGAGCTTATTGTCACCGAATACGGGGTATTGCCCGGAGGTAACGTTTGTGCCCATGTACCCAGGAGGCTCTCACTGACTGTGTAATTTCCGGGAAGGAGACTGGTAAAGGCATAATTACCCGCGGAATCTGTCAGTGTCTCGCGATGGAGAATTCCGGAGATGCGGACCTTCCAGTTCGGGATCCCGGTTTCGTTTGAATCCCTGATTCCGTTATTGTTCAGATCATGGAAGACGATCCCGCGGATCGCACCGGTTGCGGAGTAACCCCCAAAATTGAATCCTGAAGTGTCGGCACCGAAGAGGACGAAGGCTGTATCGACTCCTCCCGCCGGGGTGGATAGAGTGAATCCCAACGGCAGTGTCGCGCTCATCGCATACGATCCGATGGGCAGGCTGTCGAGGAGATAATTTCCGTTGCTGTCGGTGAGGGTTGACTCGGCGATGGCGCCCGTGCAGTGGATCATGACAGCGGCGATTCCCGGTTCATTGGTGTCGCGGATTCCGTTGCCGTTATAATCGTTGAAAACGGCCCCCCGGATTTTTCCGTTCGGAATAATCCCGTAATAATTGATCGCAGCCAGAGCATTGATAATCCCCCATCCCATGAGATTATCGGGTGAACCGGCCTGGCTGGCAGTCTGTCGCATCGCCTCGCGCACCTGCATGGGGGTCAGCGAGGGATTGGCGCATCTGATGAGCGCGGCGACTCCTGCAGCCAGCGGACACGAATACGATGTCCCGCTGCCGAAAACATAACCCGTGGTGCTCAATCCGCTGGCGAGTATCACGCCGCTGCCCATGGCCATGACATCAGGTTTTATCCTGGGTGGGTTATCGGTGGTGGGTCCCACGGAACTAAAAGAGGTCCTCGCACCGGCGGAGGTCACCGCACCAACGGTAATGACACTGTCCCCGTCCGCGGGTGCGATCAGGGTGTTATGGGAACCATTATAACCGCTGTTCCCTGCGGAGTTGAGAACGACCACTCCCAATCCCGCCGCGCGATCGGCGGCGTTGGTAATGATGGCCGTGGAACCGTTCATGTCCTGCCATGTGAGGCTCACATAGGGTGTGTCGAATCCCAGGTACCCGAGGGAGGTGCTTGTCACCTCCACGCCGAGGCTCTCGGCCCACTGAATCCCCGCTGCCCAGTTGTCTTCCTCGATGGGGGTTTCACTCGAGTCGTTCTCGGTCCGGGCGAGAATGAAGCTCGCTTTGAATGCCGGGCCGATCAGCTGCCCGGGTGTAAATCCCCCTATCGCTGATAGTGTGTTTGTACCGTGTCCCCCGAAGGATATTCCGTCAGAGTTTGTATTGTTGGGAATGACGCTGGTCTTGTGGTCGACGTAATCGTGCTGGGCGATGATGTTCATCGATGAGAAGGCCTGGTGATTTTCAAGGCGGACGCCGTTGTCGAAAACGCCGATGATCACCCCCTGGCCGTAGATACCCAGATTATGCACGGCAGGGACATTGATCTGATTCAGCTGCGTAAAGGATGTTCCATAGTCCAAGGTCAGTGTACCGCTGGGTTGGCGGAGGAGAGAGGGTTCCTTCCCCTCAAGTTGACTGGGTGGGATGGGAATTCTCTTCCATTGTCCGATCAGTTCAAGTCCGCTTACCATGGGAAGCTTCCGGAGTTCCTGGATCTGTTTTTTCGTGGCAAACGCGCTGACGCCGTTGAACCATTTGAGGACATGGCGGATTCTGGTTGCATGACGGGCCACAGCATCCACGTACGATTGGACGACAGGATAATCCTCCTCGTCGAGGATCCGGGAGGAGGGACGGACGAGTGCCCGTCTGTGAATGGCCCGTTCGGAGATGATCTTCGCCGGGTCAATTGCCCGGTACCGGTTAAGATCGCCTTTGTCGGTAAATGTTACGAGAACAAGTATCTGGTCGGTATCGGAATACGAGTCAAGGTGTCGGCTTAAAAACCGTCCAAGTGGCGCTTCCTGTGCAAGAACCGGGACGACCATAAAGGCGAGGATAAGAAGGATGATTTTCATAGAAGAACGCAGGGGATTATACAGTGGAATTTCATGATTATCATATTTTACACAAGAAAACTTGTAAAATCAAGGGTGCGGAGATCACACCTGGGGAAAATTTCTGGAATGGGCGCAATCCCGTCAGGTTTCTCTAAATTCCGGGGGATCATTCACCTGTCGGACATCCCGTCCAGACACCTGGAGACTTTGAGGTGATCTGCGCATATCCCGGGGGCCTCCTCACCCATCAGACGTCGGTCGTGATCGTGCACCGGCGGAACCTGTTCGGGTTGAATCGGGAGGGGGATTTCATTATCTTCACGGAGTATGGAAATTTCATCAAAAAAGGGTGAAAATTTAAGCCTGAACTCCGATGTCGTCCGCTCTCTCCTTGTAAATTTCATCAAAGACGAAGTGGTCAATGCCGGATTTTCAAAAGGTGTCCTCGGGCTGTCGGGCGGCGTCGATTCCAGTCTTGTGGCATATCTTGCCGTCGAGGCGCTTGGTGCGTCGAACGTTCTCTGTGTGCTCATGCCCTACACCACAAGCCATCCGAGCAGCCTGACGGATGCGGAAACCGTGGCGAGGAATCTTGGCGTGAGGACGGAAAAGGTGAATATCACACCGATGGTCGAACCTCTCATCCGGCGGGATGCCGGAATGAGCAACGTCAGGAAGGGCAACATCATGGCCAGGCAGCGGATGATCATCCTGTACGACGTGTCTGCGCGTGAGGGGGCGCTTGTCCTCGGCACGAGCAACAAAACAGAGACATTGCTCGGCTACGGGACATTATTCGGGGATATGGCCTGCGCGATAAATCCCTTGGGAGATCTTTATAAAACCCAGGTCTGGGAATTGGCGAGGGCGGCAGGTGTACCTCAACAGATTGTGGAAAAAAAGCCCACGGCGGATCTCTGGCTCGGTCAGACGGATGAAGACGAGCTCGGCTTTTCCTACAGGCTCGTCGATAAACTCCTGTTTCACATGGTGGATGAACGCCGCAGCGACGATGAACTGCGGTCGCTGGGATTTGAGCCGCATTTCATTGAAATAGTCCAGCGGCTCATCCAGCGCAACCAGTTTAAACGCCGTCCTCCTGTGGTCGCGAAAATATCACACAGGACAATGAACGTTGATTTCCGCTATCCGCGCGACTGGGGAATCTGACTTCCCATGGGTGAGGAGATTCAACGCGGATCGCTCTATGTGGTAAGCACGCCCATTGGTAATCTCGGGGATATCACCCTGCGGGCGGTCCGCATCCTATCGGCCGTCGACCTCATCGCTGCAGAGGACACCCGCACGACGAAAATCCTGCTGGACCATCTCGGCCTTAAAAAACCCCTTGTCAGTTATTTCTCGTACAACGAAACCCGCCGGACGCCGGAATTCATCCAGCAGCTCAAGCAGGGGAAGGCGATCGCGCTTGTCTCCGATGCGGGCACACCCGGCATATCCGATCCTGCCTACCGGATCATCCGGGCATGCGTGGATGAAAAAATTCCGGTTCACGCGATCCCGGGTCCGGCAGCCCTTGTCCCGGCACTTGTTCTCAGCGGCCTGGCGATGGATCGGTTTGTCTTTGAAGGCTTCCTGCCGTTGAAAAAGGGGAGGAAGGCCAGGCTGGAACGGCTGCGAGGAGAGGACCGGACAACGATCCTGTACGAGTCGCCGCACCGTCTCCTGAAGACACTTCAGGAATTACTTCAGGCGCTCGGAGAAAGAAATGTCTCCGTTTCGCGGGAGCTGACAAAGAAATTTGAGGAGACATACCGCGGGACACTTTCCTCCGCGCTGGAATATTTTTCCCACCAGACAATCCGTGGGGAGTTTGTCATTGTCCTCCAGGGTGCGGAGTGAACCGGCCCGGGACATCGGCGGGGCTGCATTGCAATCGAGAAGCGTCTTTTCGTGAGTCAGAATTCCGGGGGTCGTCTCTGCCCGGCTTGAGACTCTACAGTTGGCAGATATTTGTAAATGAGCAAAAAAGGGGGTATATTTTCCACACTTGGTAAGGGCTGAGGTTCTCCGTGCTGCTGTTACTCGCCTCATTTTAAAGCGAAAATCCAGTATTTTACGTCATTCATTGAGAGGAGTTGTCGTATGAAAATTAAGCCATTGGGCGACCGGGTTGTCATTCAACCCTCGGCCGCTGAAGAGAAAACCAAGGGGGGAATTTTCCTTCCTGATACCGCCAAGGAGAAGCCGGTCGTTGGCGAAATCGTCGCTGTCGGTCCTGGAAAAATCAGCGACGAGGGAAAACACATTCCCATGGAATTGAAGGTTGGGGATAAGGTTCTGTACGGGAAATACTCCGGGACCGAGGTCACGATTGAGGGTCAGGAATACCTCATCATGCGTGAGAGCGATATTTTCGCGATCGTTTAGTCCATGGTTACCCGACGAGATCAATAAAATTAGGAAGGAAAGGATTACTGATATGTCAGCAAAGATCATCACATACAGCGCGGATGCACGGAGCGCGCTGAAGAAGGGCGTGGATAAACTGGCCGATGCGGTGAAAGCCACCCTTGGGCCGAAGGGACGCAATGTCGTCATCGACAAGAAGTTCGGCGCGCCGACGGTGACAAAGGACGGGGTGACGGTGGCGAAGGAAATCGAGCTGGAAGATCCGATGGAGAATATGGGCGCACAGATGG
>JAWOKN010000015.1:0-3086 GCA_033854175.1 Bacteroidota bacterium
CCGAAGGCATCATTCACATAAACATCGGTAAAAGCGGCGAGGGCTTTTGAAAAAGCATCGTCGTTCTTTTCCTCTTCGGGATGGAACCGCAGGTTCTCCAGGAGCAGCACGTCGCCGGGACGCATCCCCGCCACGAGGTGTTCCACGTCAGGGCCGACGCAATCCTTGGCAAATTTGACTTCCTTGTTCAGCAGGCGCGAGAGCCTGGTGGCCACCGGTGCAAGGCTGTACTTCGGGGACGGCTTCCCTTTGGGCCGGCCGAGGTGCGATGCCAGAATGACCTTCGCTCCCGCGTCGAGCGCGTAATTGATCGTCGGCAGCGTGGAGCGTATCCGGGTGTCATCGGTTATGTTGCCGTTTTCATCAAACGGCACATTGAAGTCGGCGCGGATGAAGACGCGCTTGTTTTTGAGATCGACTTTTTCAATGGTTTTTTTGTCCATAGATGAACCCCAAAGTTAATAATCTACCACGGAGGCACAGAGGCATGGAGAAAATCGCACAACGGGGAAAGATTATAAAATGCACGCCGGCTTTCAGCCTTCTCTGTGTCTCCGCGGGGAGAATTTTTACAGACCCTTCTTTGCGATCATGATGGCCAGGTCGCGGAGCCTGCAGGAATAGCCCCACTCGTTGTCATACCAGGCGATGATCTTCACCATGGTCCCGTCCATCACGGCGGTGAGTTCGGCGTCGACAATCGAGGAGTGTGAATTTCCCTTGAAGTCGATGGAGACCAGGGGCTGCTCTTCGAACTGGAGAATTCCCTTCATCTTGCCGTTGGCCGCGTCCTTGAGTGCCGCATTAACCTCGTCCTTGGTGACCTTGCGGGACACCTCGACTGCCAGGTCGACGACGGACACCGTGGGCGTGGGCACACGGAGCGAGATGCCGTCGAGTTTCCCCTTCAGTTCCGGAAGTACGAGAGACACGGCTTTGGCTGCTCCCGTCGACGTCGGGATGATCGACAGAGCCGCCGCACGGGCCCTGCGGAGGTCCTTGTGCGGCAGGTCGAGAAGCTGCTGGTCGTTGGTGTAGGAGTGAATGGTGTTCATCAACCCATGCACGATGCCGAAGTTCTGATGCAGCACCTTTGCGACCGGAGCCAGGCAGTTGGTCGTGCAGGAGGCGTTCGAAACGATGTTGTGCTTGGCCGGATCGTAGGTCTCGTCGTTCACGCCGAGCACGAAGGTCGCATCGGGGTCTTTTGCAGGGGCAGAGATGATCACTTTCTTCGCACCCGCCTTGATATGCTTTTCGGCGTTCGGCCGGTCCACGAACCTGCCTGTGGACTCGATCGCTATGTCGATCTTCTGGGCTTTCCACGGAAGCTCAGCCGGATCGCGGTGAGCGACGACGGTGATGTCGCGGCCGTCTACGACGAGTTTGCCCTCGCCGGCTTTCACGTCGGCCGGAAAGGAGCCGAACATCGAATCATGCTTCAGAAGATGGGCGAGCGTTTTTGCATCCGTAAGGTCATTGATCGCGACAATCTCGATGTCTTTGTTGTTAAGCGACGCACGGAACATGTTTCTGCCGATTCTGCCGAATCCGTTGATTGCAACTCTTACAGCCATAGTAGCCTCCTTGGATTGTAATGTTCGAAATGATTCAAATCCGCCAAGAGAATGAACCAGGCACCAGGACGGTGTGGAAAAGGGTCGTCTTTTTCCGCGGGTCCGTTGTTGCAGGTTACATTCCTTATTTAATTATATGAATTACAAGGCCTGTCAAGAGCTTGGGGTAAAAATAGGTCGCCTTCTGCGGCATGCGTTCCCCTGTCGATGCCACATCCCGCACTTCCCGGACTTTAGTTGGATTCATGAAAAAGACGATTTCGGCAGACCCGCTCCGTACTCGCTGGTCTGCGTCCTCGGCGTCCTTGATGTATTCGATGTTCAGACCCAGCTTATGAGTGTCCATCTTGATTCCGAGCAGCTTATCGATGATCAGATGATGAAGGATCGAAACATCGAGCCGTCGATATGCCGGAGACCGGTCCGGTATCAGGGAATCCATGTCCGCCTCGTTTCTGAGCGTCAGGAGATAATAACTGCGTTCGCCTTTGACCCGCATCCCGAAAATGTGAGCCCGGTCGGCGCGATGGGTCATCGTATCGAGAACAGTCTTGCGGTCTGCAACTTCGGATTTTTTATCGAAATCGATCCGCTCGATGTTGAAGTACCGGTTGAGGTCCGTTTCAAACCGTTTCGGGTCGAAGCCGGTCAGGTTGAACAGGGCGCGATGAGCAGGCAGCACGGTCAGCCCAGGCTCCTCAAGGGGTGCAAGGAACATGGCCACGAAGTTGTACGGTTCGTTCCCTGTTACGGGATCCGTCGTTTTCCTGCGCTCGTTTCTGTAATTGAGCGCCGTGTCGTATCGATGATGGCCGTCGGCGATAAAGATAGGACGGTTGGAAAGTTCCCGTATAATCGTCTCTATGTCCTGTTTTTCACCAAGGCTCCATATCCGGTGCACAACGCCGTCCTCGCTCGGAACTTCCATGTCGGGCCTGCGTGTGACTTTGCGAAGAAGCTTCGACACCTTGAGGTCAGGGTCCGGAAAAAGAGAAAATATCTGGCTGAAGCTCGCCCTGCAGGCTCGGAGAAGCTTCAAGCGGTCCGTTTTTGGCCCGGAAAGCGTGGTTTCATGGGGCTTTACGATCCCCGATTCATAATCTTCAATCCGAACAAGGCAGATCATACCGCGGAGTTTCCGGAGCGATTTCCCGAATACAAATTCTATTTCATATATATACAGGCCAGGCGCGGTGTCCTGACGAAGAACGCCGGAGCTTTCCCACTCCCTCAGGAACGCCGCTGCCCGGGTATAGCGGTTGTCCGCATCAGTGTCACCAGGGCTTTCCAGGCCGAACTCGAGGCGTACGACATTGAATGGATTTTTTCTATAGAGTTCCTGCTGCTGTGCGGGCGAGATGATGTCATAGGGGGGGCAAACGAGATCCTTTATATTGCCCGCTTTTTTCTGATTGTAGACAATTCCCCTGAAGGGGGTTATTGTTGCCATGGGTAAGGTTCCTTGCCAGAAGTGGCATCCAGCAGCATTAAAAGACCTCTTTTATAGCA
>JAWOKN010000016.1:0-2515 GCA_033854175.1 Bacteroidota bacterium
TTGACGGGAAGGCTGTGTATTTCATCAGGGATAATGGCGCGGGGTTCAACATGGAGAATGCGAAAAGACTGTTTAACCCGTTCCAGCGACTTCATTCCGAGTCTGAATTTCCAGGCATTGGTATCGGTCTCGCGACGGTCCAGCGTATCATCCATCGTCATGGAGGCCGGATATGGGCCGAGAGCGAAATGGATAAAGGCTCGACGTTTTATTTCACATTGCACTGAATCCGGCATGATGAGAATCAAAGTCGAAGAGGATTCCCGCAGGGAACTGTTCGAAAAACCGGCGGTTAAACGATCCGGTTTTTATTATGAAAAAATCAATAGTTAGAGGCGCGCGAGGCATTTCCTCCCGAACTGATCTAAGAAGCTTCCTTTTAAACCCACAGGCGCACTTGGTCGTCCGGCAAACCCCGTCAGATAAGCTCAAGTCGAAATGGCGGACATATCCCCAATAAATACCCATATCAGGGGATTTACTTTTCACCATGCCTTATGAGATACTCTCCGAACTTTATTTTTGCCACGAGACGACTTGATGGTTCCTTGTATCGTGGGACGCCGGAGAGTGACGGCATGCTTGTTTCGAAGAGACAGCCGAAAGTTTTGATTATTGATGACGAGGCGGAAACCCTCGGGTCCATTACCGGGGTTTTGTCGAAGAAGTCCTGCGTTTTTGAAATTGTGCAAGACAGCACAGACGCTGTTCCCAAAGCTCTTGCATTCCATCCTGACCTCATTTTTCTCAGCAGCAAAAAGAACGGATGTGACCTCTGCAGGCTGCTGACTCACCATCCCGATACCAGGAACATCCCGATTATTATCGTAACAGAGATGAGCGACAAGGATTCAAAGCTCGGGGCGATTGATGCGGGGGCGAGCGATGTCCTCACAAAACCAATCGACAGCGCCGATGTTGCCATTAAAGTCCGCAACCTCCTTCGGATCAAAGAATGCGAGGGCCGCCTGAAAGGCCAGGAACATCATTTCGAACCTGAACCGGGGAAAAAAACCGCAGAGTTTGATGCAGACACCCAGAACATTGTCCAGGCCCATCGGCGTCTGAAGGCAAGCTATCTGGACACCATTTACCGGCTTATCACGGTGGCCGAGATCAAGGACGAGGAAGCTGCATCCCATGTGAGGCGCATGGGTCTCTACTGTTATCATTTCGCGAAGCAATTGGGGTGGGACGACGAACGGGCGGAGATGATAAAATATGCGGCCTCCATGCACGATATCGGCAAGATCGGAATCCCTTCCGATATTCTCCTCAAGCCGACAAAACACACGCCCGAGGAACTTGCCCTCGTGAAGTCTCACACGACCATCGGGGGAACGATCCTTCATGGATCCGAATCGGCCCTGATCCAGATGGCCGAGAGAATTGCGAGAAGCCATCATGAACGGTGGGACGGAACAGGATATCCGCTTGGACTCAAGGGAGAGGAAATTCCCATTGAAGGAAGGATCGCGGCCCTTGCAGACCAGTATGACGCACTGCGGAGCATGCGACCGTACAAACCGCAGTACGACCATGTCAAGGCATACCGCATTATCGCAGAAGGAAATGAACGAAACGGGGCGCAGCACATTGACCCGCAGCTGCTCGAATTGTTCAAAGCCACCCATAAGGCACTGGAGAATATTTTTGATCTCGATCAGGATCTCTCCCTTTATGACAGGATCAAGACCCTCAAACCGTTCATCCTTCTCGATCCCGATAAGATATTGGCGCTGGTATCAAGGATGAAAGAGCTGACGTACCACGACGGCAATGACATCATCGTACAGGGAACAAAAGGCGACCATTACTACATCGTCAAATCAGGCCGTGTTGCAGTACTCAAGCAGGGGAAAGATGCGCGCGAGAGCAGGCAGGTGGATCTCCTGGCAGAAGGGGACGGGTTCGGCGAAGGCGCTTTGATTCAGGACGATCCCCGCGCTGCAACGTGCAGGGCCGTCGGGCACACTGTTGTCTACGCCCTCGACAAGGCCGATTTCAACAACATCATGAAGTTGTCTTTTCTGGAGAACATATTCGTTGAGGACATTAACACAAAAGCGTACCGGGATGACTACGTGATCATTGATACGCGCGTTCCTCAAGAGTTCGAACAAGAGCACATCGAAGGCGCAATAAACATTCCGTTGGAAATTCTCCGCAAAAAATATGGCCATCTTGATCCGGCCAGGGCATACGTAACCTACTGCACAAATGACAGACGGGGTCTGATTGCGGCATATCTTCTCAAAAATTTCGGTTTCAACGCCGCGTGTCTGCGCGGAGGCATCAGTTCCTGGACCGGTCCCACAGCAGCCGGATCCGACGGACAATGGTTTACTTTCATCTTCTAATCAAAACAAAGAAGGAAAGAGTACGCACATTCATTCGTTACCGTTTATCCCTATCCCGAAATCCTTTTTATATGCTACTTTTCGCGATTTTTAGATCAATGTTTCATATTGAAATAAATTTTTCTCTCCTGAAAAAATCATCGCCTGTTGATCCA
>JAWOKN010000017.1:0-9891 GCA_033854175.1 Bacteroidota bacterium
TTTATCACCATTGTCGGCGCCGTCGTCAATATTATCGCCAATTACCTCCTTATTCCGCCCATGGGGATGATCGGCGCGGCCTGGGCCACGTTTCTGGCCTATCTCGCAATGGCTGTCGCCGCCTATATCGCCGTCGAACGGGTTTATCCCGTCAGATATGAATGGAACAGGATCCTGAAGATCTTTCTTTCTCTCTCCCTCGTCCTTGTCGCCTACTATGCGTTTGTCCTCCCCCTGGGATCAGCGGCCGGTTTTGCGGCGAAGGTTATTCTCACGGGAATATTCATCCTCCTGATGTTCCTCCTCAGGTTTTTCCGTTCCTCGGAAGTCCAGCTCATCAGACGACTTTTCCAGAAGGATATTTCTTCACCCCCACCCCCGGCCGTCGATGAACCCGCCGCCTGAGTGGGCGTCCTCCTGAGGACCCCTGTCACCACGGCTATTGCACGGCGAGCCGGAAAACGCTATATTATATGAAAGAATTTTGAAGGTTTTACCCATAAACAGAAGTTTTCCGTTAAATCAGGGGATTTGTTCTTGCCAGATAACCAGCAGAAATTACGCTTCGATCCGGATAAACCGCTCCAGGTGGGGGGCCAGGCCGTTATCGAGGGGGTCATGATGCGCGCTCCGGGGAGGATCGCTACCGCAGTACGCCGCTCCAATGGTGAAATCGTCGTCAAGAAAAGGGATTATACCTCGCTTGCCGAGAAGTATGCCATATTCAAACTTCCGGTCCTTCGCGGTGCCGTCGGCCTCCTGGAAATGCTCTTTATCGGTATCGAGACGCTGAATTTTTCCACCGAAGTCGCCATGCATGATATCGAACTCAAGGAACGCCGGAACGGCAACGGCGCCGATACCCGGAAAAAGAAGACCGCCTCCGCCGTGCGCCTGACCGTCACCGTCCTTCTTGCACTTGCCCTCGGTATCGCTGTCTTTTTCATTACACCCCTCTTCGTGACGACAAAATTGTTCAATATCGAACAGGAGGCGTTCTCGTTTAACCTCACCGCGGGCGCGATCCGCCTCACGATCCTTATCCTCTACCTTGTCGTTATCTCTCTCATGAAGGACGTCAAACGGCTGTTCCGCTACCACGGCGCGGAACATAAGGCAGTCTTTACGTTTGAGTCGCAGGGGGACTTGACAGTCGATTCTGCCCGCAGGTATACACGCTTTCACCCCCGCTGCGGGACGAGCTTTATCCTCATTGTCATGCTGGTGTCGATTTTTTTGTTTGCGTTTCTCGACTCCCTCATCATTTTCTGGCTCGGGAAAATATCACTCCCGCTCAGGCTTCTGACGCATCTCCCGCTTATCCCCCTTGTGGGCGGGGTCTCCTATGAATTTATCCGCTGGTCCGCCAAACGGAGTACCACGATGCTTGGCAAGATCCTCGTCGCCCCCGGCCTCTGGCTCCAACGCATTACCACGAAGGAGCCCGATCCGTCCCAGATCGAGGTCGCCCTTGTCGCTCTCACCTGCGCACTGGGCGCCGATGACCCGTCCAGGGCCAGGTATATCCTGAATACCTCCGAACTGACACCCGCCTGAGAATGTTCGACCGGCTTGAAAAACTCATCGCCAGACATGATGAGCTGACCGCGCTCCTTGCCGACCCTTCCGTCATCGCCAACATGGATCGCTACCGCGATCTGCGGAGGGAGTTCAGCGAGATCACAGAACTTGTCCAGACCTACCGGTCGTATAAAAAGATGAAGGAGGATGCCGTTCATCTCAAGGCCCTCGCCGAGAGTAACGACGACCCGGAGATCCGCGATCTTGCCCAGAGCGAACTGAAGGAATCGGATGCCAAGATTGCCGCCCTCGAGGAACAGCTGAAATTTCTCCTCATTCCCCGCGATCCGAACGACGACAAGGACTGCATTGTCGAAATCCGCGCCGGTACCGGCGGGGAGGAGGCGGCGCTCTTTGCGGCCGACCTCTACCGGATGTACTCCAGATATGCCGAGCGCTCGGGCTGGAAAACCGAACTCTCGGACTGGAACGATACCGGCAAGGGGGGATTCAAGGAGGTGATCTTTACCGTCCAGGGAAAAGGCGCCTACGGGGCGTTCAAATATGAAAGCGGCGTTCACCGCGTACAGCGGGTTCCCGAAACCGAGGCACAGGGCCGAGTGCATACCTCCGCAGCCACTGTCGCGGTTTTGCCCGAGGTCGAGGATGTTGAAATCGAGATTAATCCGGCCGATCTCGATTTTGCCACCTATAGATCCGGCGGCAAAGGTGGCCAGAATGTCAATAAGGTCGAAACTGCCGTCCGCATTACCCACCGCCCGACCGGCATCGTCGTCGCCTGCCAGCAGGAACGGTCACAATTTCAGAACCGTGAACGCGCCATGAAGATGCTCCGCGCAAAGTTGTACGAGATTAAACTCCACGAACAAACAGCCTCCATTACAGCCCAGCGGCGCTCGATGGTCAAAAGCGGCGACCGCAGCGACAAGATCCGCACCTATAACTTTCCCCAGAACAGGATAACCGACCACAGGATCGGCCTGACACTCTATAACCTTTCGGAAATTATCGACGGCAGGCTTGACGAGCTGATCGAACCACTGAAGGTCGCCGACAGGGCCGAAAAACTTCAGGGGGATTCGGTAGGCTGAACACGTCCGGCTTAACCGGCCGAACCTGATTTATTTCTCTGCTTGAGAAAAAATGCCTGCAGGATGGCACTGCACTTCTCTCCCATGACTCCACCGATGGTGTGGATGCGGTGATTGAGCCGCGGATCGTTCGTGATGGTGTATAACGACGTGCATGCACCCGCCTTGGGATCATATGCCCCGAATACAATGAGCGGTATTCTGGCAAGTACGAGCGCACCGGCACACATCGCACACGGTTCGAGCGTCACATAAAGCGTGCATCCCTCGAGCCGACGGTTGCCGAGATGCCCGGCGGCGGCCGTAATCGCAATCATTTCCGCATGCGCCGTAGGATCCTGCAGCGTCTCGATCTGGTTCGAACCTTTGCCGATGATGACCCCGTTCCGAACGATGACCGCCCCTATCGGTACTTCATCCCGCCGCAGCGCTACCTCAGCCTCCCGGATCGCCAGTTCCATCCAGTATTCGTGCTTTTTATCACGCATTCCTGATAAGATTTTTTTTAATATTTGATAACCGGACAGGCCAAAATACTAATTATTGAAACATCGGGCAAGCATTTTCAGCCGATTTCTCCCTTCCTGACTAGGACACGTTTCTGGCATGTAATTTGACTGTTTTGGCCTAATTAGTCATTCTCAACTCCCGAGCATCTATGTTCAGCCGCCTCCTGCGCATTGCCGTCGTTATCGGTGTCTGTGGCTTGCCACAGTTTCTCGAGTCCCAGACATCTCCGCTGATGATTAACTCCAGCGGCTCCGATACCGTCCGTTTCGCTACCTATAACCTCCTGAATTATCCCGGCTCGGATGCCTCGACCCGCGATCCCTTTTTCCGCCGCGTCATCCATTCCATGAAGCCCGACGTTATCGCCGTCCAGGAGGTGACCTCGCTGACCGGTTTCAATACCTTTCAGAGCGATGTCCTGAACTATTACCAGAGCGGCCTCTATACCGCCGTCCCGTTCCATAAGTCGACGAATTCCAGGGCCGACAGCGAAAGCGACCTCTTCTATAAGGCGGGCAAGGTCAGCTTCGTCGGCGCAAATTATATCACCACCGATCTCCGCGATATCGCGGAATATATTCTGCAGATCCGCTCCTCCGGCGATACGATCCATATTTTCTCCATGCACCTCAAGGCCAGCTCGGGTTCAACCAATGAGGCTCAGCGCGAGGTGGAAGCGGAAACACTCAGAACACACCTCAATAACCTCCCTCCGGGTGCAAAATTTATCCTCGTGGGCGATTTTAATATCTATTACAGCACCGAACCGGCGATGATCAAACTCACCGAGAGCGAATCGAATAATAACGGGCGCGCAAAGGATCCCCTCAACCTGAACGGCACCTGGCAGGATAATCCGTCGTTCAGCCTGTATCATTCGCAGTCAACCCGCACCCGCAGCTTCGGCGGCGGGGCGACCGGCGGTCTGGATGACCGGTTCGACCTTCTCCTGACTTCGTATTCGTCCCTCGATAACAATATCCTTCTTTCCCGTTATACCTCGTACGGCAACGACGGTAATCACCTGAATGACAGCATTAACAGGCTCCCCAATAACGCCGTCCCCGACAGCGTCGCAAATGCACTCGCCTATACCTCCGACCACCTTCCGGTGTTCTGCGATTTTGTCTTCCAGGGATCAGGTCTCCCCGGTCCGTTTACCCAGATTTCACCCTCCAATAATGCCCCCGCAGAAGAGCTGAGCGGATTGCTGACGTGGCAGTCTTCATCTTCTGCAGCCAGCTACGATGTCTATCTCGATGGCACTAATCCGCCGACGACTCTCGTGAGTTCTCATCAGATTGGGACATCCTATGCCTATTCGGGCCTCGCCACGAATACTGCATACTATTGGTCTGTGGTGGCCCGCGATAGCGCGGGTACGACGCCGGCTACCGGCGCTCCATGGAAATTTACAACGGTTCCGCCACCGCCCGCTCTGTTCGCCCTGACTTCCCCCGCCAATGGATCGACATTCCAGCCTGTCAGCGGGACTTTGTCGTGGCAGGCGTCAACCTATGCCGCTGCGTATGACGTCTATCTCGACCAGAATAATCCGCCCACGACGATTGTCAGCTCCGGCCAATCTTCAACCTCCTATGCGTATGCAGGGTTGGCGAATGCTGCCACCTACTACTGGAAGGTCACTGCGGTCAACGCAGGCGGATCTGTCACCGCCTCCAACGCTCCCTTTGCCTTTACAACGATTATTGCCGCACCGGGGGCCTTTTCATTGTTATCACCCGCCGACGGGACACAGGGGCTCCCCCTTTCGGATACCCTGCGCTGGTCTCCCTCAGCCGGCGCGGCGGATTATGATGTGTACCTCGATACCCATAATCCACCCCAGATCATGATCGGCTCCGGCCTGACCGGAACATCACTGGCCTTTTCGGGTCTGTCGAACGGCACGGTCTATTACTGGAATGTCGTGGCCAGGAATGCCGGCGGATCAACAACCGCTGCCGGACCCAGGTATTTTACCACTTTTGCCCTCCAGATGCCCGCTTCTTTTCACCTCCTTTCTCCTGATCAGGGGAGGATGAATGAGAATACAACAGGATTGTTGCGCTGGACCTCGTCACTCTATGCCACCCAGTACGATGTCTACCTCGATACCCTGAACCCGCCCCTGGCCAGGATCAGCGCCGACCAGTTTGATACGACGGCAGCCTATCAGGCCCTCGAGAAGAACAGGACCTATTATTGGAACGTTATAGCGAAAAATAGTCTCGGTACGGTCGTTTCTTCCGATGGGCCTTGGAACTTTACAACGCTTCTCCTGCCGGGAACCTTTCATCTTATCTCCCCGCCGGATAATGCCCTCAATGTTCCCCCTTCCGATACGATGAAGTGGGAATTATCCGCCAATGCAGCATCGTACGATGTATTTATCGATGTCACGAATCCCCCGGTCACACGCGCTGATTCCGGCATCATCGGGACATCGTATATCCCCCGCAATCTCGTCCCGGCGACTCAATATTATTGGAAGGTCATTGCAAAAAATGCCAACGGTAGCCTTGCTGCGGCCAATGCACCGGCAGGTTTCCGGACGGGCGATTTTCCATCACAGGCTTCTGATGCGGCTGCCTCAAACATCTCCGCAGAGGTTATCGGCCTGACCTGGAAGGATAATGCCGATAACGAGAGCGGTTACAGGGTCTACCGCGCTACCGCGGAACTTTCACCCTATCTGAAGGTCGGATCCGATCTTCCTGCAAATTCGACTGCATTTTCCGATTCAGGCCTTTCCGCCAACCACCGCTACTTTTACAGGATCGTCCCGTTTAATGCAGTGGGCGAAGCCCTGCCTCTTTCATTTGCCGCCACGACACTCGCCCTCGAGCCTCCTCCGCCGTCCTTTGCCGATGTCGGTTTTCAGTCGGCGAGGGTCATCCTCAACCCGGGGCAGAATCCGCCTTCAACCCTCTTCGCAATCTCCGTGGATTCTGATACGATATTAATGTATGTCCAGAAAGACGGTCATTTGGGCGGTTCATCTGTGTGGCAGGATCTCCAGGGCTGGGGAGATTCAGTCACCATCAGCGGCCTCAGTGCGTGCCATTCTTATGCATTTTCCGTCCAGGCCATGAACGAGGACGGAATTGTGACCCCACCCGGCGAAACGGCCAGTCTGTCAGTCCCCTGCTTCTCACTCTCCATCCTCCCGCAAGAGGGCTGGAACCTGCTGTCACTTCCCGTTATCCACGGTTCGTATGCCGCCAATGAAATTTTTCCCGGCATCATCGGCCGCGCATTTACCTACGATGGAAGCTACCGCCCTGCCGATTCCATCTCCTGCGGTAAGGGATATTGGGTCAAGTTGCCAGCCGATACGGGCCTTGCTTTCAGCGGTGAACCGGTAGTGTATGATTCGATCCTGCTGACGGCAGGCTGGAATTTGATCGGTGCTGTTTCGTCCCCCGTTGCGGTGAACGATCTCCGCCAGATCCCGCCCGGCGTCGTCTCGTCCGGATTTTTTTCCTACCACGGAAGCTATACCCTTGCAGATTCACTCGTTCCCGCATCGGGTTACTGGGTCAGGGCAAAGAGCACCGGAAGTATCGTCCTTGAGCCTCGCACCCCGCTTGCGAAATCCAGCCCCACATCTGAACAACCAGCCCGGGATCCTGAACTCCTGAATCTCTCGTTCGAGGATCAACAGGGTCACGTCCAGAGGCTTTCGGTTCTCGGTTCTTTACCGGCAGGGAAGAGCCTCGATTTACCCCCCTTACCCCCCGATGGGGCTTTCGATGTGAGGTTTCATGACCAGCAATATGCCGAGCTTCTCACCGGCGAACTTTCACGCGGAAAAGCGTACACGATCGATATCCGCTCGCAACATTTTCCCGTTGTCGTACGCCCTGAAGGGCATTTCCGGGATTACTGGCATGTGGAGCTTGTCAGTGACGGCACCCGTATCATGCTGGAGAATTCATCCCCGGTCACAATTATGGGGAATGTCCGGAACCTTAAACTGGTTTTCAATCCGATCCTGCCGCCGGCTTTGCCTCATCTGTTTCGCCTTTACCAGAATTATCCGAATCCGTTCAATCCTGCGACTGTCATTTCGTATGATATGCCATCAAGCGGAAGCGTTTCGATCGATGTTTTTAACATCCTCGGTACTCCCGTCGCCTCGGTTCTTAAGGCTGACCAGCCCGCCGGACATCATTCGATCAGTTGGAATGGCTCCGGTTTCGCATCAGGCCTGTATATATACAGACTTACCGTGAAATCGGAAAGTTCACAGGAATTCCTTTATATGACCGAAAAACCGATGATTTTAATGAAATAACCTGAATCTCGTCAGTATTTCCGCCCCTTTCTTCCAGGAGCTATCCTCCCAACTCCATGTGATATAATTCACCTCGCTGTTTTTTCCTATTTTTGATTTCCGTATTTTCCGCATCCGCATTTTTTTGCGGTATTTGCCTGTTACAGGGATTTGACATTCATAGATTTATTCTTTAATATTTCGCGCGAAAAGAAGTCCATAAGTTATTTTAAAATAATCAAATGAGTTTTGGGAGTTTTTTTTAATGTGGTGATCTATAATCTAAAACAGGGGTAAAAGATATGAAAAGGTTAACGTTTCTTGTATTACTCATTTTTGCATTTTCTCTCCTCGGCGCATCATCTGCTGCGGCTGCGAACCGCTTCTCAGTCGCAAGCGGCAACTGGAATTCGACTGCCGTCTGGTCGGCTACTCATAACGGTTCCCCGGGAGCCTCAGTTCCCGTCGCCGGCGACGTGGTCTATATCGAAAATAACTTTACCATAACCCTTAATATTGCCAATGCCGCGTGCACTACCCTCCAGCTGGGGAGCACGATAGGCGGCGGTAATCATGGCGTTCTGGTGTTTAATTCGGGTTCACAGCTGACCGTCTCCGGCACCGTCACACTGGGCAATTCAGGCAGCACCACCAGATATGGCCAAATCGATATGACGGCGGGAGGGACGCTCATCTGCGCAAGTATCAGCTCGCTCTCGACAACGGACGTCTTTACAGAAGGGACCGGCACGGTCCAGCTGACCGCCACGAATACACTACCGGTCAGCAATATTTCGGGTCAGCTTAACGCGTTTAATAACCTGGTCCTCACGGCCGGAACCACGACGCTCCTTGCCGCCACCAATGTCACCGTCTCGGGTACCCTCACGCAGAACGGCGGCAATGTTTCCGTCCCGTCGGGAAGCACACTGACGATCGCCGGCACCCACAACGCAGGCACGAATATTGTCTCTGGTGCCGGTGCGTATACACTGAATAGCGGCGCGACACTTTTGACGGCCAATACCGGCGGTGTCGCGGGCTCAATCAGTACAACAACGACCTCCCTGAATACCGGCGCCAATTATACCTTTAACGGCGCCTCGGCACAGGCGACAAGCACAGCCCTTCCCGCAACAGTCAACAATCTTACGATCAATAACGCCGCAGGTGTGACACTCAGCCAGAATACAACGGTCAACGGGGTTCTGACCTTCACGAGCGGCGTCGTCACCACCGGTGCGACAACACTTTCCCTGGGCTCAACGGGGAGCGTCTCGCAGACGAGCGGCTGGGTGGCGGGAAATTTCCAGAAATATATCGCAACCGGCGCCACATCCAGGACATTCGAAATCGGCGGACCGACAACCTACCGGCCGGTGACCGTCGCCTTCGCCAATGTGGCAACGGCGGGTAATCTCTCGGCCACCGTCTCCCAGTCTTCCGGCGACCATCCGAGTGTCAACACATCGGGTATCAATGGTTCGAAAAGTGTCAACCGCTACTGGACTCTCACGAATAACGGAGTCGTCTTCAATACTTACTCCATAACGCTGAACTTCGTCGCCGGAGATGTCGATGCGGGCTCCAATACCTCCAATTTTGTCGTCAGAAAGTTCAATTCGCCGAACTGGTCCGCGACAACCACGGGGACACGGACGGCCACCAGTACGCAGGCGACAGGCCTGACATCGTTCAGCGATTTCGCGGTCGGCGAGCAGCTGATCGACCATTATGCGGTGAGCGCTCCTTCACCACAGACCGTTGGATCGGTTTTCAGTACGTCGGTGACTGCCCAGGATATTCTGAACCAGACGATTCCCACAGACAACAGTACCGTCGTGACGATGACAGGAACAGGAAACGTTCAGTTTGACAGTAACGGCGACGGCACCTACGGCGATAATACGAAGACGCTTTCAGGCGGCGCATTTTCGATCAATACGCGCGATACCACCGCCGAATCCGTCACACTGACCGCAACGGATGGGAACGCAAAGACCGGTTCCTCCTCGCCCGTCGTCATGAACGCAGGAGCGGCGAGCAAACTCGCGTTCGGAGTTCAGCCCTCCACCGCTACGGCCGGTGCGACCATTACCCCGGCGGTCACTGTCCAGGTCCAGGATGGCTTCGGCAATCTCATCACCGGCGATACACGCAGCATAACCCTCGCTATCGGAAATAACCCCGGCACCGGTACCCTGAGCGGGACCGCCACGGTGGTAGCCTCCGGGGGCATAGCGACGTTCAGCGATCTTTCCATCAATAAAACAGGCACCGGTTATACGCTCACCGCGTCAAGCACCCCCGCACTGACAGCCGCAACCTCGAATGGATTTGACATTACGCCAGGGCCTCTGGATCATTTCTTTATACCGTTTATTACGAGCCCGGAAATTGCCACGACTCCGTTTGCGATCACGATTCTTGCCCGTGACGCCAATAATAATACGGTCACCGGCTTCAACG